>JBKDSY010000195.1:0-2997 GCA_046340755.1 Cyanobacteriota bacterium | reverse complement strand
TATGGCTCACCGGTGCGGGAGCAGCCCAGCAAGTCGTACACAGAGTTGGAATTCGATGTGGCCAGCGAAGCGAAACTGCCGCGCTTGATCTTCCTCCTGGATCCCGAAGCAGCACCATCGGGTCTGCTCGTGAAAGCGCTTCATGATCGTCGCCAAGGAGAGCAGCAGGAAGCCTTCCTGCGGCGTGTCCAGGGCTCTGATCTGACCATGAAAAGGTTCAGCACGCCCCAGGACCTGCAACTCCAGATCTATCAGGCGTTGGTGGAGTTGGCCGGATCGGAGCCGCCCCGCCAAGGGAGTGCCGCCCCCCGTTCCGTGCCCAACCGGCCTGGCGAGCCCAAGAAGCCCGGCGTGCCCGAGCTTCTTCCCTACATGCCGGATCGCCATCCTCAGGAGGAGCGGCTGGCGGAGGCCCTGCGGCGGTTGGTGGCGAGCGGCGGCACGAGGCCCTTGGTGGTGGTGTTGCATGGGGAGGAGGATCAGCGGCCGGATCGTTTTCGGGATCGCTTCCGCGACCACAGCTTGCCAAAGCTGCTGGGTCCAACCCTGAGCCCCCGCCACTTCGCGTTGCCTTGGCCGGTGGATTTGTTGCCGGATGAGGGGTTTGCGGAGCGATTTCTCCAGCGCATTGCCACGGGGCTGTCCGGGGACCCTTGGGAGACAGGCCCAGCGCCACTGTTGGCACGCAACAGGGAGGAGCTGGTGGTGTTGCATAGCTCGCTCTACACCGACGACTGGGGCCACCAGGGGGCGCGGTTGTTCGAGGAGGTGTGTCGCTTTTGGCGAGAGAGCGAGGCTGTTCAAAACCACTGCCTGCTGCATTTGGTGACGATCAACTACAAGAAACCCTCCGCGTACACACCCGGGATTCGGCGGCTGCGCTGGCTGGAGCGGCGGTATTGGAGCCATTGGTTCAGCCGCCGCCGCCTGCGCCAACGCAACAGGCGCATTCGCGCCACCCTGGAAGCCATGGCCCGCTCCAGCCCGGCCATGGCTTCCCCGCTGGTGGTGCCCGAACTGGAGAGCGTGCGCCGCAGTGATGCCGAGAGTTGGGCGCGCAGTCACGAGGTGACCAGGTTTCTGGGGGATCAAAGCCCTTGGTGGCTGGAGGACGCGGTGGCTGCGTTCTATCGACGCTGGGAATCGGAGCGTGGAACAGAAGACATCCCCCTGGAGGAGCTGGCGCCGTTTTTGGCAGGAGAGCTGGCTCGGGTCTCCCCAACGGCGGAGCCTCCCTGAGCCGTGGGGCTCCAGTGTCCTGCGCCAGAACAGTTATATTCAGGCGGTCGATCGCGTGCGAGGGGAGTGGCGCAACCGACCGTTGGCCTGAAGCTGGAGGCCTTTTGCCTGCGCCGCATCTCTTCGCTGGACCCGGCGGCGGGGGGCATGGGGGTGATCCCGAAGGATGCGGCCGGCAGGGGTGGGCCGGAGCCAGGGTCCCTGCGGGTGGCGGGGCGGCGATGAGCCAGCCGTTCGAGCTTTTCCGCGGCGATCGCCGCCAGCAGCCCGGAGCGGCGGACCAGCTGCCACCGCCCCTGTTCACCAGGCTGTGCCAACCCGAGCGCTATCTGGTGGAGGAAGGCCTGCGGGATGCCTGCAATGTGGCCCTGTTGCTGGGCCAACCCCTGTTGTTGACCGGGGAGCCTGGCACCGGCAAGTCGCGCTTCGCCCATGCCCTGGCCTGGGAATTCGACCTGGGGGAGCCGCTGGTGTATGAGGTGAAATCCACCAGCACGGGACGCGATCTCTTTTATCACTACGACGCCCTCAAGCGCTTTCAAGACATCCAGAGCGGCCTTGCCGCCGCTGAGGCTCCCGTTTCCCGTTATCTGACGATCAATGCCCTGGGCCAGGCGATCCTTGATTCGCTGGAGTTGGGCGAGCGGCCAGCGGCCATCGCGGGTCTGGCCCGGAGCGAGGCCCCGCGGCGTTCGGTGGTGCTGGTGGATGAGGTGGACAAGGCGCCGCGCGATTTTCCCAATGATCTGCTGAACGAGCTGGAGAATCTCTACTTTCGGCTGCCGGAATTGGGTGATCTGAAGGTGGGGGCCCATCCCGATCGGCGCCCCTTGATTGTGCTCACCAGCAACTCGGAGCGGGATTTGCCGGATGCCTTCCTGCGCCGTTGTGTTTACTATCACATTCCTTTCCCTGACGCGGCGCGCTTGGAGCAAATTGTGGCCCTGCAGCTGCAGGATTTCCCCACGGATTCCGCCCTGATTCGCGATGCCATTGCCCTGTTTGTGGAGCTGCGCGAGCCACGCAGCGGCCTGCGCAAGAA
Source organism: Cyanobacteriota bacterium (assembly GCA_046340755.1). Classification (GTDB taxonomy): domain Bacteria; phylum Cyanobacteriota; class Cyanobacteriia; order PCC-6307; family Cyanobiaceae; genus Cyanobium. The sequence continues at coordinate 716 of JBKDSY010000195.1, read as the reverse complement.
GCCCGCCTCCGCTGAACTGCTCCTCTGGCTGCTCACCTTGCGGCGTCTGCTGGGAGCCGCCGCCGACAGCACAGGCCTGAAGGTCTCAGCCCACCAGGAGGCCGTGGGCCGCAGCTTGAGCAGCCTGATCAAAACGGCGGACGACCGGGAGCGGGCCCAGCGGGTGGTGAGCCAGTGGCTGGCCGGCTGAGCACCGCCTGGCCGGCCCACCTGGAGGAGCTGCTGGAGACCCTGCGGCAGGACGGCTTCCGTGTCGGCGTGGCGGAAACCCTGCGCCTGCGGCAGCTGCTCCTCGCCCTGGTGGAGCGGGACGTGCCGCTGGAGGATCCGCGGCGGCTGGCGGGTTGGCTGGGGCCGGTGTTGTGCCGCTCCGCGAGCGAGCAGGAGGCCTTCCGGCGCCACCTTGCCCGCTGGTGGGAGGGTTCGGTGGCGGCCGCCGCGCGGGAGGCCGCCGAAGCCGAGGCGCACCTGCCACCTGAAGCGCACCCCGCTGTCGAGGGGCAGGCGGCGGCGGGACGTTCGCGAGCGGCGGAGAGCGGGGGGTCGGCGGCCGAGGCGACGACCGTGAACCAAGCACCACCCGCCCCCGCCGCCGCCCTGCGGGAGGCCCTGGAGGCAGTGGAGCGCCGCCGCCGCCGCGGGCTGCGCTGGCGGCCGACCACGCCGCTGGCGTTGGGGATGGCGGCGGGCCTGGTGGTGGGGGCCGGGGGCGGGGG
>JBKDSY010000194.1:0-9215 GCA_046340755.1 Cyanobacteriota bacterium | reverse complement strand
ACACCGCCGATGGCCCTCCGGGGCACAGGCAAGGGTGCAAGGGTGCGGTAAGAGCGCACCAGCGGCATCGAGAGGTGCCGGCTCGGTAAACCCCGGCCGGGAGCAAGGCCAGGGCTTCGGCCCGCGGAACATGGGTTGGCCAATTGTCCCGTTCCGTCTGATGTGCGCCGCTGGAGGCCGTCGGCAACGGCGGCTCTAGAGAGATGATCCACCACCACCGCCCAACCAGCTCCGTGCCGGGGGGGGCGGTGGCAACAGAACCCGGCTTACGGCCTGCTTTCCCCTCTTGACCAACGCCGCCTTGTTTGCAACGAGACGAGGGCTCAGCACGCTCGGAAGCCGGACCGCAAAAATCTCAATCCGCGTCTACGGAGACCGGGACGCCTTTGCTTTTTCTTCATCCCATCCTTGCCGCCCACTTGTAGAATGGGAGTGGTTTCTACAAAATCATGCGTTCCCTCAAACTTGCTCTGATTGTTGGAGGCACCACAGGATTGGTTTCCCTAGTGGCACCTCAAGGCGCATCCGCTCAACTACTCGACACCTGCGTCCCTCTTGGCCCAGATGCTGGTGGATTCACTTACCAGAATTGGGCTGATAACAATTCTATTACTTGCGTCGTAGGTGACAAGATTTATTCAGATTTTAACTTCACAGGCGCTGGTTGGGTCGATAAAGCTTTTTCAATCACCCAATCTAATCTTCCAGGTGCACTAAGTCATTCTTTTGGTTCGGCCAGCACCTATATCCCCACTGACGGCACCTTAACTTACAGTTACACCGTTACAGTTCTTCCATCGTCTCCCTGGTCTATCTACGCCTACGCCACAACCATTGGCTCCAGCATGCCCACTGGCACAAATGGTGGCACCAAGAGCCTTACCGCCTCCCCGATTACGGGAGGATCTCCAGCTTGCCCCACACTTTCAGGCAGCTTTAGCAGTACAGGCACTGGTAGCTGGAATTCCCCAAGCTGCTTGCACGATCTCGCAAAAACACTGAACTATTCCGGAGTTGTGCAAGCGGATTCAGGCGTGGTGAACACCTGGTCTGATACAATTACACAAACACCGGGTCCTCTTTCAATCCTTGGCGCAGGTGCAGCCCTGGGTTTCAGCCGCAAACTGCGCAGCCGTATCAAGGCCTCTCTCTGAAGAGTTTATTTTGGGCGATCTGCCCAACTCCCCACCCGGGCTTGCCCCGGGTTTTTTTGTGGCCAGGCTGAAGTGACCATCCCTCGCCGCCGATGACCCCCCAACGTCTCGCCCAGCTCGTGGCTTTCCTCCAGGGCCTTGGCCTCGATCCCTCCTCCCCGGAAGGGCCCGGCGCCAGCGCCGCCGCCCTGGCCCCCATTGAGGAAGCCCTCAGCCACAGCTCTCTGGGGGAGCGCCTGAGCCATGAACGGCTGGAGTTCCTTGGCGATGCCGTGCTGCGGCTGGCCGCCTCGGAATTCCTCCGGCAGGAGCACGGCACCTTGGCCGTGGGCGACCAATCAGCCCTGCGGGGCCAACTGGTGAGCGATCGCTGGCTGGCGGCCCTGGCCCAGCGCTGCGGCCTGAAGGAGGTGGTGCGCTTGGGACCCATGGCGAGTGGCGACTCCGCGGGCCGCTCCACCGTGTTGGCGGAGTGCGCGGAGGCCCTGCTGGGGGGGCTTTACCTGGCCTGGGGCGGACCCGCGGGCGGCGGCCTGGACGTGGTGATCCGCTGGCTGAGCCCCCATTGGCGGGAAACGGCCGCCACCGTGCTCGCCGATCCCCACCGCCACAACTGGAAGTCGGCCCTGCAGGAATGGAGCCAGGCCCGAGGTCTGGGGCTGCCCCGCTACGACTGCGAGGAGCGCTCACTCGCCCACGGGGATCCCCGCCGCTTCGTTTGCAACGTGCGCCTGGAGGCGAGCGAGGGTCCAATCCCGCTGGGCCACGGCTGGGGCGGGTCGCGCCGCCAGGCCGAACAGGCAGCGGCCCGTGACGCCTTGAAGCAGACAAGCCAGTCCTCAGGCCAACCAACGTCTCGGCACAAGCCTTGAAAATCTCGTTACAACGCCGAGTCTGGCGTTGCTCTTTTGGGGAATCCGGCTGGAGTCGGGGCAACTCATGTCCCGAACAGGCTCCGCCGGCCCATCATGCGCAAAGGCTTTAGCCAAGCCCTTCCGCTGGGTTGTTCGGCAGGGGCGGCCCTGCTCCTCCCCCCTCCAGCCACGACGGGCAGCCAACTGCCTCTTGCGCCCCGCGCTGTGGACATCACGCTGAACACACTGCTCGGCGGAGGCTGCAGCGATGGTGAGAAGACCACCACGTTTGCCAGCAACACCACCAACACCTGGACCTCTTCCATGGGCATGACCCAGTCGGGCAACATCGTCACCCAGCGGCCTATTCCCGGGCCCTTTTCCAGCTGGGGTCTGCCACCGGCTTGGGCTTCAGTCGCCAATGCAAAAGCGGATCGAAGGTTCGGCCTGAGGAGAACACAGACGCCCCGCCAACTCAGCTGAGGGCCAAACTCCGCAATGGCAGGGTGACCAGCTTGTCCCAACATCCCCCCTCAAAGAGCACGGCCGCTCGCTCGCCACTGAGTCGTTGCACGATGCCCTTGTAGCCCTGATAGATGGAGGTGGGATCGCTCACGGTCACCGTGCTGCCAGGAAGAATGACGGCGGCGGCCATGGGTCGAGCTTGCAAGGGTCTTCAATTATGGCGAGCCCGTGGGAACCAGGACGGCCAGCCCGCGACTGCCCACAGTTCTGGACCACTTCAGCTCCTCTCTCTGCCCGACCTCGCTTGAATACGACCACATTGTTGCTTGCGCACCCAGCTGCCCACCATGGCCACCCCTTCCCTGGTTCCCCTCATTCTTTGCGGTGGCACCGGCACGCGCCTGTGGCCGCTCTCGCGGGCCTCCTATCCCAAGCAGTATTGGGCCCTGGCTGGAGACGGAGACGCCACTCTTCTGCAGCAAACCCACCAGCGCCTGGTTGGCCTCCCCGGTCTCGCCCCACCACTCCTGGTCTGCAATGAAGACCATCGCTTCATCGTGGCCGAGCAGATGCGACAGATCCAGGTGGACCCTGCCGCCATCCTTCTGGAACCCGTGGGCCGCAACACCGCCCCCGCCGTGGCCGTCGCCGCCCTCCAGGCCACTGCCCGGGGCGACGATCCACTTCTGTTGGTGCTCGCCGCCGACCATGTCATCCGCCAGGAGGAACGGTTTCGCCAAACCGTGAGCGCAGGGATCGCCGCCGCCAGCGCAGGACAGCTCGTGACCTTTGGCATCGTGCCCACCGCACCGGAAACCGGCTACGGCTACATCGAATCGGCCGAGCCCCTCAGCTCCGAGCGTCCGGTGCCCATCGCCCGCTTTGTGGAAAAGCCTGACCTGCCCACCGCGGAGGGCTTCCTCGCCTCCGGCCGCTTCACCTGGAACAGCGGCATGTTTCTCTTTCGTGCCAGTGCCATCCTGGCGGAGATGGAGCGGCTGGCCCCCGAGGTGGTGAGCGCCTGCCGCAGTGCCCTGGAGCACGACAGCGCCGACCTCGACTTTCTTCGCCTGGAGCGGGAGGCCTTCGCCGGATGCCCCTCCGTGGCGATTGACGTCGCCGTGATGGAGCGCACCGACCGGGGCTGCGTTCTCCCCCTGGATGCCCAGTGGAGTGATGTGGGCAGCTGGAGTGCCCTCTGGGAAACGGCCGACCGCGACAGCGAGGGCAACGTGCTCCGGGGTCGGGTGATCAGCCGTGATTCGCGCAACTGCTATCTCCGCAGTGAACACCGGCTGGTGGTGGGCCTGGGGGTGGACAATCTGGTGGTGGTGGAGACTGACGATGTCGTGTTGGTCGCCCACCGCGATCGGGCTCAAGAGGTGAAAAGCGTTGTGGGGCTGTTGGAAGGCCAGGGTGCTCCGGAAAGCAAAGCGCACCGCCGCATTTATCGCCCTTGGGGCTACTACGACGGCGTGGTGGAGGGGGATCGCTGGCAGGTGAAGAAGATCCAGGTCAAACCCGGAGCCTCCCTGTCGTTGCAGATGCACCACCATCGCGCCGAGCACTGGGTGGTGGTGAAGGGCACCGCCCTGGTGGAAAAGGATGGCCACCAAGACTTGCTGGCAGAAAACCAGAGCACCTACATTCCCCTGGGTTCCCGCCATCGCCTCATCAATCCCGGAAAAATACCCGTGGAATTGATCGAGGTGCAGAGCGGTCCTTACCTGGGCGAAGACGACATCGTCCGTTTTGATGATCGCTACGGGCGGACAGAAGAATCTCTGGCCCGCCGCCAGCCCTAAGCGCGATTCTTCATCTTCAAGGCGATTCCTGATAACGTAAAATTACATTGTTATGTTTCACACTGGCGAGGCACGGGGCATTGCAGCGGGATTTTGATGCGTTGGCTGACACAGTTAACGAAGCGGAGCTGGCCAAGGAACGGCGCTCGAAAGAACGGGCCGACGGCGCCCGTTTCATCCACTGGGGAGGCATTGCAATGCTGGGGCTCTTCCTGGTGCCCCTGATCAATGCCACCCCTGTTCGGTGGAGCGACACCGCCTGGCAGCTCTCCGTGATCAGCCTCCTGATGGCCCATGGGGCCTGGGCCCTGCTCGGTGCCCTATTGATCTGCCTGGCACGCCTGCTCAACGCTAGCGATCGCAAAATCCGCGATCGTGCCCTCCTGGTGCGCAACCTGGCCTCCTGGGTGGCACTGGGCTGGTTGCTCCTGATTCCCCTTCAGCTCTTCCTAAGCGTGCGACTGATCAACAACCAGGTCAGCAACGAGGTCGGCGAGATCCAATCGATCCAGCGAATCAGCAGGGCCGTGGCCAATGCCAGATCAGAAGATGAGCTTCGCACCACCCTCTCCCAACTCCCCAACCAGCCCCCCATGCCCCGTCTTACGGTGCCCCTTGAGGTGGCCAAGGGCAACCTGCTGGCCCTCTTTCAAAAAAATATCAATGCCGCCAAAAATCGCCAGGAGCAGACCAATTCAAACCGTTGGCAAACCTGGATGAAGGAGGCGTTCCGCAACACGTTGCAATGCGTTGTGTTGGGTCTGGGGTTTCTGGCGATCGGCAAAAAGCGCAATCTCAGCTCCTATTCCTAACTCCTCCTATCCGGGTCGGGCTTCATTCCACCGTCACACTCTTGGCCAGGTTGCGGGGTTGATCCACATCCAATCCTCGATGGGCAGCGATGTGGTAGCTCAGCAACTGCATGGGAATAATGGTGAGCAGCGGGCTGAGCAGCTCCTCAACCGGGGGTAGGGGCAAGAGCAAATCAAACAACTCGGTATCCGCACTGGCCGGGGCTACCCCAATCAACTGAGCATCCCGAGCCTTGGCCTCCTGGGCGTTCGAGAGCACCTTCTCAAACACCGTGCCTGGCACCGCGATGGACACGACCGGCACCCGGGCATCCAACAGGGCAATCGGGCCATGCTTCATCTCGCCGGCTGGATAGCCCTCTGCATGGATGTAGCTGATTTCCTTGAGCTTGAGGGCCCCCTCCATGGCGATCGGATAATTGATGCCTCGCCCAAGAAAAATCACATCACGGGTTTCGGCAAAGAGGTGCGCCAGGTCGGCACAACGGCGATCGTGGTTGTCCACCAACTCCCGCAACATCGACGGCAATCCCCGCAGCTCGCTGGCAATCGCCTCCAGACGAGGGGCACCCGGCACGCCTGGCTCTCCTTGGCGGCGCTCCGCAAAGGCCAGGGCCAGCCCATAGAAGGCCAGCAGCTGGCCAAGGAAGGTTTTGGTGGCCGCCACGCCCACCTCGATTCCCGCTCCAATATCCAATAAGTGGGGCACCAACCGACCCAAGGAACTCTCAGGCCGGTTGGTGATACCCAGCAACCGGGGGTGGTAAGCGGGGTCAGCCAATCCCTGACGGCGCTCCTGCTCCATCACCAGGGCGGCCAGGGTGTCAGCCGTCTCCCCTGACTGGGTGACACCGATGGTGAGCGTGTGGGGCTGCAGGGGGGGCGGGGAATAGCGAAACTCACTGGCGTAAAACACGCTGGTGGGCACCCCGGCCAGCTGTTCCAGGAGATGGCCCCCCACCTGGGCCGCATGCCGACTGGTGCCACAGGCCAGGATTTGGATGTGCTCGACCCCCGCATACACCGATTCATCCAGGGGTAGGGCCACCAACGCCCCTTGCGGTAGGTGGCGGGCCACCCAGAGGGCAGCCGTTTCGGGCTGTTCGTGAATTTCCTTGAGCATGAAGTGGCGGAAGCTGCGCTTGTCCGCCGTGTGCTCCGTTCCCGTGAGCAGGCTGGGGGTGCGTTGGACCCGCTCTCCACTGGCGTCGTAGAGCTCAATGCCCAGTGGCGTCAGCAGGGCCACCTCCCCATCCTCCAGGGGCAGGATGGTGCGGGTGAAGCCGGCCAGGGCTGGGGTGTCGCTGGCACAAAGAAACTCCCCTTCCCCCAATCCGATCAACAGGGGCGCCTGGCGTCGCGCCACCACCAGGGCGCCAGGCACCCGAGCCCACACCACCGCCAGGGCATAGGCGCCATGAAGTTGGGGGAGCACCTCCCGCACCGCCCGCAACAAAAGGGAAGCCGAAGGTTTCAACCCTTCGGCCTCCATGCGGTCCAGGTGGCGTGCCACCAGATGGGGAATGACTTCCGTGTCGGTGTCGGAAAGGAACCGCACCCCCTGGGCCTGGAGCTCGTCCCGCAGGAGGCGATGGTTCTCGATGATGCCGTTCTGCACCACCGCCAACTGACCACGCCCATCCAAATGAGGATGGGCGTTGCGCTCCTCCGGCTTGCCGTGGGTGGCCCAACGGGTGTGGCCTATGCCGCACTGCCCTGGAGCCCCTTCCTCTTCAAAGCGGGTGATGAGGTTGATGAGCTTGCCTTCCGCCTTCAGGCAGTGCAATCCCTCCCCATCCACCGTGGCGATGCCCGCCGAGTCGTAACCCCGATACTCGAGCTGTCGCAAGCCCTCCAGAAGCTGGGGCCCTGCGTCCCGTGAACCAATCAGGGCAACGATGCCGCACATACGGTCCCCACAACCGGCCTGAGCTTATGGGGGAACGGGCGTCCTCACCAGGGGGGCCTCAGTAGGCCAGGCCCATCGAGCGGCTGGTTTCATCGCCCAGGTACACCCGGATGCTGATGAAGTCGGTGGGGCAAGCCGTCTCGCAGCGCTTGCAGCCGATGCAGTCTTCCGTGCGGGGAGACGAGGCGATCTGGCCTGCCTTGCAGCCATCCCAGGGCACCATCTCCAGCACATCCAGGGGGCAGGCCCGCACGCACTGGGTGCAGCCGATGCAGGTGTCGTAGATCTTGACGGCGTGTGACATGGACCTTGGAGGGCGTCCTGCAAAGGTACCCATGGTGGGGCGAATCAGAGGCGTCACCCTCTTCTGCCGTCACCCTTGTTCATACGACCAGGGGGTCGGGCACCGGTGACCCCATAGGATGCTGCCTCCCACTCAGCCTCCATGTCCCTGGAAGACATCTTTGAAAAAGTGCGCGGCATCGTTGCCGAGCAGCTCAGCGTGGATGCGGGCGAAGTGAAGCCTGAATCCAACTTTCAAAACGACCTGGGCGCCGACTCCCTCGACACCGTCGAGTTGGTGATGGCCCTAGAGGAGGCTTTCGACATCGAGATCCCGGACGAAGATGCCGAAGGCATCACCACCGTCGGCGATGCCGTGAAGTACATCCATGAGAAGCAAGCCTGAGGCCGTCGATGGTGGAGGGACTCCGCCGCGTCGTCGTCACTGGCCTGGGGGCCGTCACGCCGATCGGCAATGACGTTAGGGAGTATTGGGAGGGACTGAGGTCCGGCCGCAATGGAGTCGCCGGCATCACCCTCTTTGACCCCTCCCGTCACGCCTGCCGCTTCGCGGCTGAGGTGAAAAATTTCAACCCGGCCGGCTCCCTTGAGCCAAAGGAAGCGAAGCGCTGGGATCGTTTTTGTCAGTTCGGCGTGGTGGCGGCCAAGGAGGCCGTCAACCATGCCGGCTTGGTGATTGATCCCGACAACGCCCAACGGGTGGGCGTGGCCATTGGCTCTGGGGTGGGGGGGCTCTTGATGATGGAGAGCCAGGCCCATGTCCTGGCCGATCGGGGACCGGACCGGGTGAGCCCGTTCTGTGTGCCGATGATGATCCCCAACATGGCCACGGGGCTAGCGGCCATCGCCCTGAGGGCCAAGGGTCCGAGCAGCGCGGTGGCCACCGCCTGCGCCGCCGGCTCCAATGCCATCGGCGACGCCTTTCGCCTCATCCAGCTCGGCCTGGCCGATGTGATGGTGTGCGGAGGGGCCGAATCGGCCATCACCCCCCTGGGGGTGGCAGGCTTCGCCAGCGCCAAGGCCCTGTCGTTCCGCAACGACGACCCCGCCAGCGCCAGCCGTCCTTTCGACCTGGAGCGCGACGGCTTTGTGATTGGGGAAGGGGCCGGAGTGCTTGTGCTCGAAAGCCTCAGCCACGCCCAGCAGCGGGGAGCCACGGTGCTCGCCGAAATCGTGGGGTATGGCACCACTTGTGATGCCCACCACATCACCGCCCCTTCACCCGGTGGGGTTGGCGGTGCCGAAGCCATGCGGCTGGCCCTGGCCGATGCTCGCCTGCCTCCCGAAGCCGTGGACTATGTCAACGCCCACGGCACCAGCACCCAGGCCAATGACAGCAACGAAACCGCGGCCATCAAGGCAGCCCTCGGGGAGCACGCCCTGCGCATCCCCATCAGCTCCACCAAGTCGATGACAGGTCACTTGCTGGGTGGGAGCGGAGGCATCGAGGCGGTGGCGGCCGTTTTGGCGATCGGCCACAACCTCGTACCGCCTACGATCAATTACTCCACTCCCGATCCGGCCTGCGACCTGGACGTGGTGCCCAACACGGCCCGGGAGCACCCCGTGAATGTCGTGCTGTCAAACTCCTTCGGGTTCGGCGGTCACAATGTCTGCCTGGCGTTCCGCCGGATGATCTGAATCCCAGCCCCCTCTGCCCTCCACCCCAGCCCAGCCATGGTCGTCGCCCCCACCACCTCCATCGAAAGCCTCTGCATAAACAGCAACCGCTTTCTGGCGGTCGACGCGATCAATAAATCCAACTCGGGCCATCCCGGCCTGCCGATGGGCTGCGCCCCCATGGCCTTCGCCCTGTGGGACAAGGTGCTGCGGCACAACCCCAAGAATCCCCGCTGGTTCAACCGCGACCGCTTTGTCCTGTCCGCAGGCCACGGTTGCATGTTGCTTTACGC
>JBKDSY010000193.1:0-3933 GCA_046340755.1 Cyanobacteriota bacterium | reverse complement strand
TGGGCGCTGGTGGGGGCGGCGAAAGGGCGGAGCTGGCGGAGGGGGGGGGGGGGGACGCTCGCCAGGGATTGCCGGAGGCGTTGGCGCCCGGGGGGAGTCGCCGCCGGGGCAGGGGCGGCTGCGGGCGCTGGGACGGCGCGGGGTGGGGGGGTGGGTGGATTGGGGGCGGCCAGGGGGTTCCGGGGGTGGGAACGGGGGCAGTCTGGGATGGCGGGGGGAGGAGCCTATTCAAAGTCTTAGCAAGTTTCTGGACCTGGCAGTCGCTGTGCCATCGCCATCAGCTCCCCCGATGTCGTGCATTATCTTCTGCAGGCCGAAGCGGATTGATGCAAACTTCGCCAGTCGCAACAGGTTGAACGCCGCCGTTCGGAGACTTCCCATGACTCCTGCGCCATTGCCTCGGTAGCGATGGGCGTCCTCATGGAGTTGGGTGTCGCGGATCCAGTGCCCCCCTCGATGCTCAACCGGTTTCTCTCCAGTTGCGGCCATCCTTCTGGGCTTTTGCGGAGGCTGGTGAGAAAAAGGTGTTTGGCGTTGAACGGCTTGCCGTCGCAAGGTCCCAGTAGTGGAATGCCGCCCCCCGCTGGAGATGGGTTCGATCGATCCGCGCATGGCTTTTCCATCGCAGACAAGCTGATCCAAATTACCTGCACCACCTGGTATCTGGGGGATCGTCCAATCACGGATTGCCGCGCGGAGCGCCGCGAGATCCACCTGCCGGAAGAACTAGCGGAAGGCTGAACGGATGGTGGGCGCGTCAGCTCGATGCCCTGTGCTGGGGAGAGCCGTGTGATGGCGGATGGCGAACCGCTCGAGATCACGAAGGCTCTAGAGACTGCTCAGGATACCGGGAATGGCCACCAGCGGCAGGTACCAGGCCGGGATGCGAATCCCACGTCACATCTTTGTATCAGTAATGGCGCGAAGGAAGCTGATTCAATCAAGATCAGTTGCGGCAGCAGGGGATTCAGCCAAGGAGCAGAGGCAATCCCCTCAAAGCAACCGCAGGCAAGGGCCTTAGATCCAGGGCGACCGGGATAGACTTTGAAACGGCCCTGCACCTTGACCTTGGCGGATGCACGTGGTAAAATCGGGTTGTTTTTTGAAACGACTTTCCTCCGTAGACTGGCTTACAAATGTTAACCCATCACACTCATTGCACGAGTCAAGGTATCCATGATTACACTAGGAATTAATTCGGCTTACCACGAGGTGGCTGTAGCTGTTGTCCGTGATGGAGTTCTTGTAGCCGCCATTGAGCAAGAACGCATTAATCGAATCAAAAAGGTAAGGTGGTTACTTTTGAGAGTGCCGCATATCTGCCCTATGAGGCGATGGATCTAGCTCTATCCATCGCGAACGTAGAGTTTAATGATGTCGATTTGATCGGATTTAGCTACGAGCCAGAGAAGCGTTATACATCGGTGACAAATTACAAGTACCCATATTCAATTCCAGCTGCACGGGGAGGAAATCCCGCCAACGAAAGACGGTTGCGTGACTTTGCGCTAAAGGCTGACGAGTTCGCATCACTGCGTTATGGCATTGATATCACGACCCGTTGGAGAAATACTCTCACCATAAATGTCATGCAGCAAGTGCCTATCATTTGTCTGGTTACTCAGATGCGGCAGTGCTGGTTGTCGATGGGATTGGAGAGTTTGATAGTACGACCCGTTGGCATGGGAAAGAGGGAAGGCTTGAGTTATTGCATGCAATCCCTTACCCTCATTCAATTGGTTTTTTATGGGAATATATGACGGTTTTCCTCGGTTTTCGCCGCACCCATGACGAGTACAAAGTCATGGGGCTGGTCGCTTATGGCGATCCGAATCGATTTATGGATGAGTTTGCCCATTTCTTCAAGATAGATAACCAAGGCTTCTTTATCAACGAGTCTATACTTCGTTTCCGTGGTGCTGACATGTCGGAGCTTGAAAAATTGCTCGGACCGCGCAGATATTCTCATGAACCCTTGAAATACTCAGGGCAAGACACCCGGCATGCGGACATAGCGGCAGCACTTCAGAGGCTAACCACCCAAGCGATATTGAATCAGGCTCGTTGTTGTGCCGAAGAAACAAATGCTCATGTTCTGTGTATGGCTGGTGGCGTCGCCCTCAACTGCGTCACTAATGGCAAGTTGGCGGAGATTAACCTATTTGATGATATTTGGATTCAACCGGCTTCCCATGATGCCGGAACGGCAATCGGAGCGGCAACTCTTGCGTGGCACGAATTAACTGGGGAAGAGGGTGTTAAATGTCCGGCCCCCGCTTTTCTGGGACCCCAATACGGGGATTTTGAGATTGAGGAGTTGCTTAAAGCTTGGAGGCTTCCATATCGCCGGTTGAATGGTGATGTCGAACTTGTGGTTGATCGCTTGATGGAAGGTCAAATTCTAGCCCGATTTGATGGCCGCATGGAGTTTGGCCCACGAGCATTGGGTAATCGTAGCATTATCGGCGACCCCCGCAGTTCCGAAATTCGTGAGACAATCAATGCAAAAATTAAACGGCGCGAACTCTTCCGCCCTCTTTGCCCCAGCGTTCTTTCTGAATCAATCTATGAATGGTTTGACGTACCAAAACCAATGCCATCTGCCGCTCGCTACATGCTGATGACTTTTAAAATCCATGCGGAGCAAGCTCATCGCGTAAAAGCCATTGTGCATGAAGATGGAACTGCTCGTATTCAAGCTGTGGACATTGATGAAGCCCCAAGGTTTCATCAGCTCATCAAAGCATTTGCCCACCGGACCGGAATACCCATGCTGCTTAATTCCTCGTTCAATTCTCAAGAGCTGATTGTTTGCACTCCGGAACATGCCTTGCGTACTTTTTTGGAAACAGATTTGGATGGCCTTGTGATTGGGGATTTTATGGTTGATCGGCCCCAATAAATGTAAGCGTTCAGAGGCCATCAACAACTGAGCACCGCATGACCACCACGGATCCATGACCGTATGGGTTGTTTACTTTCCCCCTACGGTCTGCAGCTTTGAGCGTTTTGAGACCTCAGTCGCACTGGGGGAGCAGGCTTGGTGCGGGCTGACCCGTCTTGTGCGCTTCCCATTCCTCCAACAGAAACGCCATCACGTCTCTTCCCTGCTGCTTGAGGGATGTCGTCACGGTAAGACGTCGACTTTAACAGAGCCCACCCCTTTGGGATTGGACGCCATAGCTCAGTTTGCGGTGGATCACCGCTGGTCTGAGTGCTCGTTCTGCGGCATTGTTCGTTGGCTCCACCTCAGGATGGTTCAGAAAGGTCCAAAGGGCCGGAGCCACGTTCAGGATCTGGCGACAGGTGCGCACTGTGGAGGCCCAGGGCGTTTTCTCACCCTTGGCGAATCCCAAATCGCTCACCTCTCGCAGCGTTGTCTCCAGGTGACCAACCGCTACGCGGAAGGCTTCGCCTACACCCATAACCAGCCCCGCTTTCGCTCGGGGTTGTTGCCATCAGCGTTGCCGATCGGTCCGCCGGTTTCCTCCATGTGCGCCACCTTCTCATGGCGGATCGATGTTACGGCCTCCTCCACCAGCGTCGCCAGACTTTCGCTGAGGCGGCAGCGGATGGTGTTGATGGCGCCGATGCTGATCTCCACGCCGAGCACCTGATCCAACAGGCTCCGCACCTTGCGATGGCTGAGGTGGTAGCCACCGCCCCAAAGCCCCACCAAGGCGCTGAGCTGGGGGCCAAAACCCCCACTCTCCACTCCCGCCGGCAACGCAGCGCAGGTTGTCGTGTGGCAGTGGGGGCAGATCAACCGATGCAGCTGATGCTCAATCACAACCGGCTCGATCTTTGGAATGTCGACCACCTGATGGCGATGCGGTTCTGGATCCACTCCGCTGAGTGCCTCACCGCAACCGCGGCAGGTGGTGGGAACATGGGGGATGACTTCCGCGCACTGCTCTGCGGGGAGGAGGTTGC
>JBKDSY010000192.1:0-4617 GCA_046340755.1 Cyanobacteriota bacterium | reverse complement strand
AACGCAAAATGGATGGTTTCCGTGAACCACCATGTCGGACCTGCTGCATTCCGTGAACCACAACTGCGTTAGAAGCCAAATCCTAGCTGCAACGGCCGCTTTTGGGGAATCGTGTCCACGGTGAACAGTGGATATCGGACCCGATATCCACATGTTGCAGCTGTTACGGCAGCACGCCTGGGCTGATGATGCCCATCGGGCCGCGCATGAGGACGTGGGTGTCGATCATGGTGGTGTTGAGATCACAGTGTCCCATCAGTTCCGGAATGGTTTGGATGTGACCCACCTCAGAGGCCAATTACTGAATCAGCAGGCGGGTGCTTCCTCCCGGGCTCATCTCAGGAAGAACTTTTGCTCTCGGCATCTCTCGTGCCTTCACCTGAAACCCGGTCAAAGGGCGAGGGATTAAGACTGCAATCGTCACATCCCCAGAGAATTCCACCCGAACGTTTAGCCTACCATCAGCCGCAGTCTGATTTCCTCCTCATGTGACCGCGGCCGGTGAAAGCCCTTGAAGGAACAGTTCGGCTTCGCATAGACGAGCAACCAATTCCCGCAGGTGTTCCGCGAAAATGAAGTTGGTCGGCCTATGGCTTGACGCGAGACAATCCCCGGCCCAGTAGGGCCGGCTGAGGTCACGGATTCACTCTGGACAGGTTTCCAGGGTTCACGTCAATCGGGACGATCTCCGAGAGCTTTGCCGACGCGGCAACCCCCTGGATGACTTCTTCGAGGCCATGGAAGATTCTTCCGCTAAGCCAGTAGCTTCCTCTGCTGACCAGGAATGAATGTCCTGGCTTCAGCAGGCCAAGACAACCCAATGGCTTCTGAAATCCGAGTTAGCGGGGCGGTCATCCCTTGCTCTTTGTTGCTGAGATTGAAGCGGAAATCAGGCTTCCGCCATTGGCTAGACAGGCTCATGGCTCACACGCGTTTGTCCCGATCCCTGAAGATGTTTGGAGAAATGACGTTATTCTGTCAGCCAATTAACAGCTACCTGATCACAGACAGACAACCGGTCTGCTCAGAAAGATTTACGTTATCAACGTGGATGAAAAGGGCTCACACCCTATTCTCCTTTTACAATCACAAACCAATCTGAGGTAACTCACGATGCCCAACTACACGTTGAATATTTCGTTCGACAGTAAAGGCTTGCAAGCAATTACGCAAGCCGGTCAAGTCGTGACCATTGTCAAGCTGACATCCTCAACGAGCAAGCCTGTTGCTTGGATTTCATTTCAACCGCAACAGGAAAATCAAATTATCTGGACGGAGCAGTATGCAGTTTACGCTTCTACAACAAACCTCCAGTCTGGCGCCAAGATTATAACGAGTGCGACAGCCAATGCTGTTGGCGGAAGTAGCTACAACATTAATTCGGCCGGCTATTTCGATGCTCGCGTTCAAGGTGCCACAGATGTTAATAGCTATGAAATCATCAATGGAGATCAAAATCTCATGGTCAATGGCAATGAGATGGTCGCCGCCGGCCTCCTTCAAGCCGCAACAGTCAATGGATTTCAGCTTTCCGCTCCGATGTGCGCATCCTACATTCTGTATAATCAGAGTGGCATTTTTACCCCCATCGAGACCATTCAGGTCTTTACTTCGAGCTACTCCAATAATGGAATGGTGATTTCCAGCGTTTCTGGAAATGCTCTTACCGTAACATACACGACGAATACAAGCGCAAATATCACATATAATGATCAAAGTAATACGTTTATCAATGCATAGATTTTGAAACTTGTTAGTCTAGCTTGCCAGTGAAACCAGAGTTTTAAGGCCGAGATAGAACTGCTGAGTCACATGCACCTTGGTGTATTGATCCAGCAGGTTTCTATCGCATTACCCCTTCTCCATGTGCATATGACGACTTTTAAGCTCACCATCAGCATTGACGAGCAAGGATTGAACAATCTGCACTCTGCCGATATGTCCGTGACAATGTTCCAGGCTGACTCAGATTCAGATTGGCAAATTATTGCTGTCTTGGCTGAACCACAACAGACCATGGACATCACATGGGATGGCAAAGCAGCTTGGGTCTATATATCGAATTACACAATTGAAGATTTCAAAACGTTGTATATCAACACATCCAACCCAGCTCTATATGGTAATTACTACACATATAATGGTTCTCAAATCAGTCTTTCAAACCAGGGCTCAAGTGGAAGCGTGCATCTGACAAATCAAGGCAACACCTCCGTCACAGCCGGCCTGGCGAATAAGTTCTCCATCAACAACAGAGATCAAGAACAACCCTCAATTCTTACAGCCGAGTCTTTACTACTTTACGGAATGGGAACATTCCCGGCAAATAATAACTTTTATTTAACTGCTATTGCAAACTCCTTGGAGGTGGGCATGGTGATTCCTAAGGATGCAATACCATTTGCCAATAGCGCCGCATATTCTACAAGTAGCAGAATCGCTGTTCAACCACCACTGCTTCTCAATTTTTCAACCAGCCTCGCCAGCCAGTCGGTGCAGTTTGATGCACAATTAAATCAGTTCGTTCTGCAAAGCTGAAATTTTGTTCATTGATTACCAAGAGAAAACTTATGAATAACTTCCTGGCCACATCAACTCGATAAGTATATTAGTTCGGCGAACTACCCTGATTCATCCAAGCCGAGGTCCAAGGAATCCTTCCAAAGATAACAAACATCACATTTGTCATGCCAGATCCACCTGGCGACTACCACTGAAAGCAGACCCCACCTCATTCCCAAAGGATCCCCCTATGAGCAGCCCTGGTCCCGTGGTGCGTGCCTCCATCCATCCAGCCATCGGGGTGGCGCGGGTGGGCAATGCCACGGATGCCTTTTTCATCGGCCCTGAGGTGGTGGATCCCCATCCCGAAGCGCCGGGCTTCTATCGGGATTCCTCGGGTGCCCTCAAGCGCCAAGCAGCGCGGTTCCGGATCTACGGCTACGACGCGGAAGGAACCCTCGTCGGCGAACTCACCAGCAGCGAAGCGGAGATCCGCTGGACCGTGCACGTGGCCAACCACAAGGCCGCCTGGTATCAGTGGGGCATCGCTCTGGACATCCCCGAAGCCGCCGGCACGGTGTTGCCCCGCCGCAATGCGGCAGTGGTGGGCCCTGAACGGGCGGGACTGATCATCGACCCCGGCCCCCAATCGATCACGGGGGAGAACGCGGCGGCCGTTGCCCTCGATGGGGCGTTCCAGGGCACCCCGGTGAACCTGGGGGAGCTGCGCACGGACGAGGCCGGCAGGCTCCTTGTCCTGGGGGGACGCGGCCTCTCCAACTCACCGACGGGGCAACCGATCTACGACATCCAGACGGACCCCAATGCCTTCATCAATGCCAACGGCTGGTATGACGACACCTCCGATGGACCGGTGAGCGCCACGGTGCGGATCGATGGACGGGAGATCCCGGTGGAAGCGGCCTGGGTGCTCACGGCGCCGCCGAATTACGGCCCGGGCACCTTGGGCGTGCGCACCCTCTACGACCTGATGCTGGATGTGTTCAGTGAGGTGGGCTGGCTGAAGCAGCCCACCTCGAGCCCATCCTTTTGCCGTGACGTGTACCCCATCCTGCAACGGCTCAGTGGGCTGCAGTGGGTGAACCGCGGCTACGCCGTGGCGTTCGGGCCGGCAGGGGCCTACAACTTCGAGGACCCCGCCTTCGTGGCCCGGCTGGCGCGGGACCCGAAGCTGGGGCCAGTGGATCTCCATGGCGAGCTGCGGCTGCAGGTGCGCAATGCCTTTCGCCCGCCGCAGCCGAAGGATGGCAATCAGCTTCCCTGGCCCTGGATCTACGGAGATGGGATGGAGAATCCTGCGGTGCAGAGTCCCCAGCAGAACGCCTCGATCTCCGAGGGACAGGCCACCGTTCTCGACGCCTGGGCCAAGGGGGACTTCGTGGCGGACTGGCAGGACCCCCCACCCGTTCCCCACACCCTGGCGGAGGTGCCGCTGGCCGAGCAGCCAGCCATGTTGGATCGGGCCGCGCTGGAGTGGTGCCTGGCCGATGCCTTCCACCCCGGCTGCGAGGTGACCTGGCCAATACGGCACGCCACCCTCTTCCGCGCCCCGTTCCGCATCCTGCAGCGACCAAGCGACCAGCCGGAGCCAGACCTGGGCCCACTGCTCACCCCCGAGCTCGTGACCACGGCCAACGGGCCCCTCTACGGGCAGGGGCCAGGCACGCTGACCCGCTGGATGGGCCTGCCCTGGCAAGCAGACACCGCCTTCTGCCGCTCCGGCTACGACAAGACCTACGACCCCTACCTGCCCACGTTCTGGCCGGCCCGGGTGCCGAATCAAGTGCTCACCGCCGAGCAATACGCGCTGGTGATGGACCCCGCCCAACCGGAAGCGGCGCGACGGGCAATGTTCTCCCTGCGGCGCGATTGGACCCGTCCCCTGCCGAAGGACACCAGCGACGCCATGAACGAGATGGTGCGGATCTACGGCTCCATGGGGCTGCTGGAGGTGTTCCCTGGTCCAGAGGATCTGCCTGATCTGCCCCGTCAGCTCTGGGTGGAGACGGTGGGGCCCGAGTACCCGAGGGCTGCACGGCCGGAGGGCGTTCGGCTGGCGGAGGGTGGTCCGGTGGATGCGCTGATGGCGGAGGG
>JBKDSY010000191.1:0-13057 GCA_046340755.1 Cyanobacteriota bacterium | reverse complement strand
GGGCGCCCGCCTGCGGCTGGATGCCAACGGCGGCTTTGACCGCCCCACCGCCTGGCGCTGGGTTGACCTGCTGCGGGGGGAGGAGCGATTGGAATGGCTGGAGCAGCCCCTGAATCCAGCCGATCAGGAGGGTCTGGAGGCCCTGGCCGGGCAGGTGCCCATCGCCCTGGATGAGTCGCTGTTGCAACGGCCGGAGCTGCGCCGGCACTGGACAGGCTGGCAGGTGCGGCGCCCCTCCCAGGAGGGCGATCCCCGGCCCCTCCTGCGGGAGCTGGGGGAGGGTCGGCCGGGGTGGATGGTGAGCACCAGCTTCGAGACGGGCATCGGCCAGCGCTGGCTGGCGCACCTGGCGGCCCTGCAGGCGGAGGGACCCACCCCCGTCGCCCCGGGGCTGGCCCCCGGATGGCGGGCGCCGGGAGCGCTGGGCGCGGAGGCGCCAGAAGCGGTTTGGCGCGCGGCGCTGGCAGGCTGACCCCATGTCGCCCCCATCTGCTCCCTTGACCGTGCTGAAGGCGGAAGCGGGAACCCGGGCGCTGGAGAAAGCCCTGGGGCGGCTGGCCCGCCAGGGAGGCGTGCTGGGTCTGGCCCCGGAGCGGGAGAGCTCCGCCCTGGAGCAGGCCCTGGGGGAGGGAAGGGGAGACTGGCTGGAGCACGGCCCGGCGGTGGTGGTGGGCAGCGGCGGCAGCCAGGGGGGCCGGCGGTGGTGCCTGCAGCCCCTGGCCCAGCTGGAGGCCTCGGCGGCCGCCACGGGGGCCTGGCTGCGGGAGTTGGGGATCGAAGCGGGGGGATCGGTCGTGGTGAATCCCCTGCCCTGGCACCACGTGAGCGGCCTGATGCCCTGGCTGCGCGCCCGCCGCTGGGGGGCGGAGCACCACTGGCTCCCGGCAGCCCGGCTCCGGGATCCGGAGGCGCTTCCCCCGCTGCCCCCCGGCAGGGGGGAGGAAGGGGCCCTGCTCTCCCTGGTGCCGACCCAGCTGCACAGGCTCCTGGCCCATCCGGCCGGGGTGCGCTGGCTACGGGCGTTTCAGGTGATCTGGATCGGCGGAGCCCCCCTGGCCCCGGGAGACAGGGATCGAAGCCGGGAGGCGGGTCTGCGGCTGGCCCCCTGTTACGGCAGCACGGAAACCGGGTCGATGGTGGCGGCCCTTTCTCCAGAGGCCTTTTTGGCCGGCAAGGGGGGCTGTGGGCCCCCCTTGCCCCATGCCCAGCTGCGCATCGGGGCCAACGGAGCGGTGGAGATCCGGGCCTCCAGCCTGTGCCCGGGCCATCTGGAGTGGGGGCGCCTCCAGCCGCTGGAATTGGCGCAGGGGTGGTGGAGCAGTGGAGATCGGGGGCACCTGGATCGGCACGGGCTCACCCTGGTCGGACGGCTGGATGGGGCCGTGCACAGTGGCGGCGAAACGGTGTTCCCGGAGCAGGTGGAGCTCCAGTTGCGGGCCCTGGCCGACCAGCGGGCCCTGCCCCTGGTGGCCCTGGTGCTGGTGGCCCAGCCGGACCCGGAGTGGGGGGAGCGGCTGGTGGCCTTGGTGAGGGGGGAGGGGGAGGGCGCCGAGGAGGGCTTGATCCGCGACCTGAAGGACCTGGCTCGGACCCTGCCCCCCGCCCAGCGGCCCCGGGAATGGCGGCCGTGCGCGGCGCTGGAAGCCAACGCCATGGGCAAGTGGGAACGGGGCCGCTGGCGGGATTGGCTGCTGCGCCAACCCTGATGGGGCATGGGCTCCTGGCTCAGAGGGGCCGCACGCCGGAGGCCAACCCGGAGGCCTCCAGCCAGCGGCTGATGGGCTGGGGGAGGGGGCAGCGGCGGCGCTCCGCGGCCGTGATGGCCAGGTGACGGGTGAGGCCCTGGGCCACCAGCACCCCCTCGCTGCTGAAGCGGTAATGCACTTCGAAACCACCAGGGTCGAGCCGCTCGGGGCTGAGGGCAATGGCCAGGGGATCCCCCACCCGCAAGGGATGGAAATAGTCGGCGCTGCAATGAACGATCGGCAGGGCCACGGTCAGGGGAGTGGGCTGCTCCTGGGGAGAGCTGGCTGGGGTGGGCCAGAGGGGTCGGGGAAAGATCAGGGCCGCGGGAATGCCAAAGCGCTCCAGACTTTCCTCGAAGGCCTCATGGCACCAGCGCAGCAACTGGTGAAAGTGCATCACCCCCGCCGCATCCGTGTCGCCGAAACGCACGGTGCGGCACAGGAGTAACCAGGAGGAGGGATCCGGCTTGGAGGTAAACGCCATGGCGGCCCCTGGAGGGGAGGTTGTGATCGCAGGCTCAGCGGTCGACCGAGCCCATGATCACGTCAATGGAGCCCAGGATGGCCATGATGTCAGCCACCTTGTTTCCCTTCAAGATATGGGGAAGAATCTGGAGATTGTTGAGATCGGCGGCACGAATCTTGAAGCGCCAGGGAGTGACGTCATCATTGCCTTGAATGAAAACACCAATCTCCCCTTTGCCGGATTCCAGGCGGGTATAGAGCTCTCCTGAGGGAATCTTGAAGGTGGGCGCAACCTTTTTTGCGATGTATTGCAGATCAAATCCATAGGCTTCACTTTGTTTGCCCTCGGCCAGGCGCTTGGCCTCAAGGTTTTCCGTTGGACCACCCGGAATCATGCGAATCGCCTGACGCAGGATCTTCAGCGACTCCCGCATCTCCTGGAGGCGCACGCGATAGCGGGCGTAGCAATCCCCTTCTTTTTCCCAAGCCACGGACCAGTCGAAATCGTCGTAGCACTCGTAGTGATCCACCTTGCGCAAATCCCAGGGCACGCCAGAGGCGCGCAGCATCGGCCCGGAGAGGCTCCAATTGATGGCCTCCTCGCGGCTGATGGTGCCCAGGCCTTCGATGCGTCTACGGAAGATGGGGTTGTTGGTGATCAATTTTTCATATTCATCTATTTTGGGGCCAAACCAATCACAAAAATCCTCACACTTTTCCAACCACCCATAGGGGAGGTCTACCGCCACGCCACCAATGCGGAAATAGTTGTTGTTGATCAGTCGCTGACCGGTGGCAGCCTCCCAGAGGTCGTAAATCATCTCCCGCTCGCGGAAGATGTAGAAAAATGGCGTCTGGGCGCCCACATCTGCCAGGAAGGGGCCAAGCCACAACAGGTGGTTGGCGATGCGATTGAGCTCCAGCATCAGCACGCGGATGTAACTGGCCCGCTTGGGCACCTTCACGTTGGCCAGTTTTTCGGGCGCATTCACCACAATCGCTTCATAAAACATGCCCGCCGCATAGTCCATGCGGCTCACATAGGGCACATACATCACGTTGGTGCGATTCTCCGCGATCTTCTCCATGCCCCGGTGGAGATAGCCGATCACGGGCTCGCAATCCACCACGTCCTCCCCGTCGAGGGTGACCACCAGCCGGAGCACGCCATGCATGGAGGGGTGGTGCGGCCCGAAATTCACCACCATCGGCTCGGTGCGTGTTTCGAGCTGGGTCATGGGAAGCGGGGCGCCACGGCCCGGGGATTGTAGGAACCCTGAAGCCCTTCGGGTTGGGCGATTGGCGCGCGCCCCGACACGGGAAAATGACGTGGCCCGTTGCAAAGGCGCATGACCCCCGCACGCCATCCTCGCGGTTTCGCCAGCTCCGCCAGCAGCGAGGTCTGGGAAATTGGCCTGGTGGCGCTGCCCGCGTTTGTTCCGGGGGAAGACGGCAAGCCGATCCAGCCTGTCGTGGCTCTGGTGATGGAAGGTGGCGGGGCCCTGCGCGGTTCAGCGGCGGGCCACCCCGACCGCCCCCTGGAGGCCCTGGAGCCCGCCATCGCGATGGCCATCCAGAAGCCCCAGGCCCCCTGCGTTCCCGGGGAGCCAAAGCGGGTGGTGGTGAATGATGCCCAGCTGCTGACGTTGGTGCCCCCGTTGCTGCCGGGCGCCTTGGTGAGCCAGGGTGCCACGCCACGGGTGGAGGAGGCCGCCAGCAACCTCAGGGACCACCTGGCTGGTGGTGATCAACCGCGGGGGTTGGCGGCTCTCACCACCTACCTCACGGCGGATGTCACCCCCGATGTGGTGAAGGAGTTTTTTGAGGTGGCGGCCGCCCTCCACGGGCGTCGCCCCTGGGATCGAGTTCCCGGCGACGGCCATCTGTTTCAGGTGAGCTGCGGGCCGCTGGGGATCAAGGGCTGGGTGGGGTGCGTGATCGGTCAGAACCGGGAAAGTTTTGGCGTGCTTCTCTTCGACTCTGTCGACATCTACGAGCACTATGTCGCCCTGGGGAAACGCCTGGACCAGGGTGAGGAGGAGGCCATTCGGGAGTATCCAGCACACCGGGCCATCAACTTCGAGGAAAAGTCAGCCATGCCGCAAGCCCTGCTGCGGGAGATCGAGCACCATCGCTGGCCGGTGTCGGCTGGCAACGCCTTCCCCACCATCATGGTGGTGGAGCGGGATCTGGTGATGGCACCACCGTGCCGAGCCGATTATCGCCAGATGCAAGCCGTGGCCCTGGCCCTGTGCGACTGGCTGGATGCCGAACCGCACTTCGCGCGCCAATGGAACCAGCCAACGGGACGTCGCCGCCGCTTTCGCGTGGCGGTGGCGGGGATGATGCTGCCGGTGACCATTGGCGTGGTGGGATCTCCAGCCGCTGACGCGGCAGCCGAGCTCGGCGATCCGGTCTTGGAAGGGCGGAGCCAGGCGCCGCAGCGCTCGGTCAAGGTGCCTGCGGCCCTGCGGGAGCGGGTCGACAACCTGATGGCTCGCATCGTGCCGTTCTGCGCCGACCACCTCGACAACGACTACCGCGACCTGATCCACGCCGCCTTGGCGGCCCTCGCCCGCAAGCGCCCATCGCCCTTGCTGACGGGACGGGACCCCTCCTGGTGCGCGGGGGTGGTGCACGCCATCGGCACGGCCAACTTTCTCTTCGATCCTTCCCAAACCCCCCATTGCACCCCCAAAACGATCTACGACCACTTCGGAGTGGCCGCCAGCACGGCGCTCAACCACTCGAAAAAGGTGCGTGATCTGCTCGACATCAGCCCCTTTTCTCCTGATTGGCTCCTGCCCAGCTTGTTGGAGGAATCGCCCATCCCCTGGATGCTGGAGGTGGATGGCTTCATCCAGGACGTGCGCACGCTTCCCCTGGAGATCCAGGTTGAGGCCTTCGCCAAGGGCCTGATTCCCTATGTGCCCGCCTTGTACCAGCAGGCCGAAGGGCCAGGGAGCGGCGACGGCGGGAGTGCCCCAGGGGGGAGGCAATCTTGATGGTTTGGGGTTCAACCGTTTGAGCGCACGGCCCGGATCACCAGCTGCAGAGGCCGGGCATCCCGCACAGCCTGCTCCGGATCGCCGCCAAGCCCTTGCGCAAAGGCGCGGATCTGCTCCAGCGCCTTCGCTGCAGCGGGATGGGGAAAGATGCGCGGCTGCACGTGGAGGATGCGGAAGCCTTGATCAGCGAAGAGCGCTGACATGGTGGTGGGGGTGAACCAACGCAGGTGGGTGCGATCCAGCAAGCCACTCTCTTCGTAAACAAACTGGCCCAGGCAGAGCCGTGCCTGAAGGCTCCAGTGCTGGGCATTGGGAATGCAGGCGCACACAGAGCCGCCATCGGGCAGCAGGTCGTGCACACGCCGCAGCACGCGCCAAGGATCCCGCAGATGTTCGAGGCTGTCGCCAAAGATCCAGCAGTCGGCGTGAAGGCGGTCGGTTAGGGCCGGATCCTCCAGCAGCTGTTCCACATCCCCCACGAGCACCTCCTGGCAGTGGCGGCGGGCCGCTGCCCCGTAATCGGGGTCAATCTCCAGCCCAAGCCAGTGGGCATGGGGATGGCGCTCGCGGTAGGCCCGGGCCAGGGCGCCGGTGCTGCAGCCCACTTCCACCAGCCGATCCACCACCGGCAGGATGGCCAGCAGATCGGGATTGGGCCGGTCATGGGCGGGGGTTTGGGGGGCCATCAAGGCTGCGCCTCCTCTTCATGGACAGGGAGGGCCCCATTCCAGCAGTGGCCGAGCGCCCCGAGGTCCACTGGCGGAGCCGTGGCCGCTGAGCCTGAGGCTCCAACGCCGGATTAAAACGGTGCCATGGAGTCAGACCCCTTTGCCCATCAAAGCGTGCTGGCCGCCGAGGTGTTGGAGGCCTTCAGCGGCCTGCCGCCTGGTCTGGAGGGGGGTCCGCCGCGGCTGATCGATTGCACCCTGGGGGGGGGCGGCCACAGCGCCCTGCTGCTGGCGGCCCATCCAACGCTGGAGGTGATCGGGCTGGATCAAGACCCCACCGCCCGCGAAGCCGCCAGCGAGCGGCTGGCGCCGTGGGGGAAGCGGGTGAGGATCGTTGCTGCGAATTTCGGGACGTTCCATCCGGAGGGGCCCGTGCAGGGGGTGCTGGCCGATTTGGGGGTGAGCAGCCCCCAGCTGGATCGGCCGGAGCGGGGGTTCAGCTTTCGCGACGACGGTCCGATCGACATGCGCATGAACCCGGAGAGCGGCCCAACCGCCGCCGACCTGCTGGACCGGTTGGAGGAGGGCGAGCTGGCCAACGTTCTGTTCACCCTGGGGGAGGAACGCCTCTCCCGCCGCATCGCCCGGCGCCTGGTGGCGGAGCGGGCGAACGGCCCCTGGCGGGAGCGGGGCACGGCCGAGCTGGCCTATGTGATCGCCGGCTGCCACCCCCCGAAGGCCCGCCGGGGCCGCCTCCATCCCGCCCCCCGCAGCTTCCAGGCCCTGCGGATCGCCGTCAACGACGAGCTGGGGTCGTTGGAGCACCTGTTGGCGCGGGCGCCGGATTGGCTCGTGCCCGGAGGCGTGCTGGCGATCATCAGTTTCCATTCCCTGGAAGACCGGCGCGTGAAGCGGGCCTGTGTGGAGGATCCACGCCTGGAGCGGCTCTGCCGCAAGCCGATCACCGCGGGCGAGGCGGAGCTGGAGGCCAATCCCCGGGCGCGCTCGGCGAAATTGCGGCTGGCGCGGCGGCGTTGAGTTGGTCGTGGGCCGCCTGCAGCAGGTGCTCCCAGTGGCGCACCCAGCCGGCGACATCGAGCAGCGGCAGGCGGGCCTTGGGATCCAGCAGGCGGCGGCGCCGCTCCCGCAGCCCCTCCCGATCCCTCCCCAGGGCGATCGCCCGCTCAACGTAGGCCTCCGGGGTGGAGCAGATCAGGTCGTCCATGGCGACGGAGGCGCAGAGGCTGGCGCCCATGCGGGAGAGAAACGACTCCCCCGGGCAGGTGAGCAGGGGCAGGCCGGCCTGGAGGGCCATGGCGCCGGTGGCCCCCGCGCCGTAGTGGGCCGTGTCGAGGAAGAGATCCGCCAGGTGGCAGAGGGCGGGAAACTGGGCGGCGGGGGTTTTGGCGGCGAACACCAGTCGGCCGGGCTCCACCCCGTGGTGGCGGGCGCGCTCCCGCAGCCGCTGCTGAGTGGAGGTTTCCGGCACCACCAGGAGCAGCGCGCTGCCCTCCAGCGCCCGCAGGATCTCCATCCAGGCAGCAAAACGGTGGGGGTCCAACTTCACCGACCGGTTGAAACAGGCCAACACCAGTTGATCGGGCTCCAGCCCGAGGCTGGCGCGGGTGGGCTCCGGTGGCAGGGGTTCCCCGGGATCGGCGGGCAAGGGTGGCGAGCAAACAAAGGCATGGGGCAGGCGGAGCACCGTTTCGCTGTAGCCCCGCTCCAGCTCTGGCGGGATCAGCCAGGCATCCGCCACGATCCCGTCGATGAAGGGTGCCCCCGAGGACGCGGGATAGCCGAGATAGAGGAGCTGCAGGGGCGCGGGCCGCAGGGCGAGGGCCGAGGGGCGGCCCTGGTGGGTGTAGCCCATCAGATCCACCAGCACATCGATGGCGTCATCACGAATCAGCCGGGCCAGGGCTTCACTGCCGAGCTGGCTCACATCACGCAGGCGCTCGCAACCCCGCGCCACGGCGAGGGTGAAACGGTCGCGGCAGGAGGCGAGCATGTAGCCGATGGGCACGCAGCGCTCGCGGTTGTGTTCCGCGAACACCCCGTGGAGCAGGCCGCCCATGGCGTGGCAGCGGAAGTCGGCGGAGAGGTAGCCAATGCGCAGGGGCCGCTGCCGCCCATGGGCGGGGGAGGTTGGCACGGCGGGGGTGGCGAGCGCCCGGGGAGCCATGGCTTCCATGATGTCGGCGGCGTAGCGGGCGCCGACCTGGCGCGGCAGCTCGAGGGGCAGGGGGAGCCCCAGCAGGCGCATGGGCAGCGCCAGGGGCATGGGCCCCGGCGTGGCCAGGGTGTGATGCAGCACCGCCGTGAGGTGCCGCGGGCGGGCGGCGGCGTCGTCCCAGAGGCAGAGGGTGAGGCGCAGGCTGACCGCCAGTGCCAGGAGGTTGAGGTCGTCGGGGGCGACCTCCAAACCACGGGTGCAGGTGGCCAGCGCCGCCTCCACCTGGCCGAGGGCCTCCTGGCACTGGGCGAGGCCAAGGAGGGCGCACACGTGGTCGGGCTCTTGGCTGAGCAAGCGCTGGAAGGCGGCGCGGGCCAGGTTGAAGTCCTCGATCTCCATGAGCAGGGCACCCAGCTGAAGCAGGGCTTCGCGGTGGTGGCGATCGAGGCGCAGCACCCGCCGGAGCATGTCGAGGGCCTCGGGTTGCCGGTGTTGCCGCGCCAGCAGGGAGGCGAGGCGATGGGTGAGGGGGAGATCGTCGGGCCGGAGGGCGAGGGCCTGGCGCAGGGCGGCCTCAACGGCCGCCGCATCGCCCATCACCTGGAGGAGGCTGGCGCGATTGGCCAAGGCGGTGGGGTTGGCCGGATCGAGGGCGAGGGCCTGATCAAGGCTGGCCAGGGCCTCCTCGGGGCGTTTCAGGTTGTGCAGCACCAGGGCCCGCTGCTGAAGGGCCCGGCCATGGTTGGGATCGAGGGCCAGCACGGCGTTGTAAGCGTCGAGGGCTTCGGGCCACTGCTCCAGGATCTGGTGGGCACGGGCCTGGCCGTAGGTGAAGCGCAGGGCGTCCGCTCCACTGGGGGGAGGGAGCGGCTCCCACTTGAGCTGATAGAGCAGGAGGGAAGCTTTCCAAGGCGTTGTGAAGGCCGCGCCACTGCTGGCATGGATCAGGTCAAGGGGCCATACCCCCAGCGACAAGCCCGCCTGTTCCGCCTGGCGGCAGAAATCGAGGTCGTAGAAGTGAAAGGGCAGGAGCGGATCAAAGCGCAGGCCAGCACCACGCAGCCGTGAGGCCCGGGCGGCCAGGAAGACGCCATCCAGCTGCCGGGCCGGCGCCGGGCTGGCGCCATAGGGTTGGGTGTGGGAGGCCTCCGGGCTGCCATGGCGGAGACAACCCACCAGATGGGGGTGATCCCAGGCGCCGGTGGCGGGATCCAGCCACCAGGCCTGTTGGCCGTCGACACGGCGGCGGTTGCCGGCCACGCCCACCAGATCGAAATGCTCCAGGGCCTCCAGCAGGGCCGGTGTCAGCGGGTTCTCCCCCAGCCAGAGATCGTCGTGGGCGAACACCACCAGAGCATCGTCGGCGGCCCGCTCCAGGCCGCGATTGAAGGCGTGCGCCAGGGGTTCGCGATTGGCGAAACAGAGGCAGGGCTCCAGGGCGGCGTGGGCGGGCAAGGCAAGGGATCGGCCCAGCAACGCCTGGCGGAAAAACGCCTCGGGCTCCAACCGCGTGGCAGCCGCCAACAGCAGGGGTGGAGTCATGGGATCAGGAGCGGGGGTGAAGGAGTGGCATAAGAAAACAGCTGGAGTCTGTCAGGCGCGAAGGCCAAACAGAAACCAGCTGTGTCGAGAAAAGAAAAAGCAAACAGGAACAGGCCTAAATCAAAGGCGAAACCGTTATCGCCTCAGACAGTCAAGCCAAACAACGTTGCTCCGATGCGGGATCGGTCAGCGTCGGCTGCGGTGACCTTCCAGCCGGTTGGACAAACGGCGTAGGCGGCCCGTGGCTGACAGGCAAAGGGGTACGGAGAGGATGGGAAGCGGGAAGGGCACCTGCTGGACATAGGTCTGGATGCTGCCCCGCGCGAACTCACCACTGGTCACAATGTCGGTGACACCGAGGGTGGTGAGATCAAAGTAGGAGGCAGTGACCTCGTTGCCGTTGTTGAGAGAGTTGAACGAAGTGGCGAACAGGGGACCGTTATCGGGAAGCGGGGTGGGACTAAGGGCGGCGGCGAGTTGGGTGGCAAGGCTTTGGGCGAGGGTTTCATTACCCCACCAACTCATGGTGCCCCCATTGGCAGGTGTTGCAAAAAGAGAGGCGAACTGATCATAGGTGCCGGTGAAAACCTGAAGGTCATAGGTCACACCATCCACCTCAACATTGACTGCGTTGGCCTGTGGCGGTGCCGCAACAAAGCAGGCCGTGGCAACCAGGGCCAGAACCGTGGTCTGGCGGAAACAAGTGAACATGGTTAATGGAAAAACAATGGTGGGGAATAAAGATCTCGTTACAAGAGCCAAGTTAAAGATTGAACTAGTTAAAGGGAATTGACGTAAAGGAACTGGCTGGTATTGGCAAGGGAGAAATATGCAGGGGTCAGGCTGCGAATGAAGCCAATGGTTTCATCAGTGGTGCCAGCCCCAGCGGCGGCCCGCCAGTGGAGGAGGGTGCCGCTGTTCCCGGCGAGGGAGCCGGAGCTGAGGCGGTAGTCGGAAGGTGCGCCCTTGAGCTGGATGCGATCGCCAGCAGAGAAATCCGTGATGGCGGCAAGATCGCCAGCGCCTGCGTTGTTGGCTTTGCCGTCGTTGTAGTACACCGAGGCGGCCGTGCCAAGCATGAACAAATCGTCGCCGCCATCGCCAGAGAGCGTGTCATAACTCCCCTTGCCATTGAGGAGAGAGCCCATGGGCACACCGCTGATGATGTCAGCACCGCTGGTGCCAATGAGCTGATCCCGGCCATCAGTGGCGCCGGCCAGGCCGGCGGACGTGATGTCGCGGAGGGTGAACTGGCTCTGGACCAAGGCGACGGTGCGATTCGGGTCGGAGTAGAAGGTGAGAGTGGCTGTCTCTTCTCCTTCCGTGACGCCATCGGAGGCGATGGCGATGGAGAAGGAAGCGCCGCGATCGGCTCCGAGGGTGATGCTTCCGGTAAGGCTGGCGGGAATGAAGTCGGAGCCGGTGATGCCGGGTCCGGAGAAGCTCCAGTAAACCCTGTCATTGGGAGCAAGGGTGGTGCTGAAGATGAAGGCACTCAGATTGGAACCTTCTGTCGGGTTGGGGGTGGAAGTGGTGAGGCCGAGGTTGGGAGGGTTGGGAGCGGCGGTGTTGATCACCAGGTCGGCATTGGCACCGAGGGAGCCGGCAGCGCCCGGGGATGGCAAGGTGAGGGTGGCGTTGTTGCCAGAGGTGTCCCTGATGGTGCTGCCGTTCAATTGCAACGCCGTGGTGGAGGTGAAATCGAGATCCGCGGAAACATCTCCCTCCTGCACCAGGTACTGGAACGTGAGGGTGTCGGTGCCGCTGCCGGAGATGTAGGTAGCAGCGCGGTCGGTGCTGCCGGTTTCCAGCAAAAGGGTGGGGGTGCCGCCAGAGTGATCGACGCTCACCGCTTCGGAGAAGCGCACCGCCAGGGTGATCAAAGTCCCCGCGCCATAGGTGCCATTGGCTTTGACGCTGGTGACGGAGCTGACGGTCGGGGCGATGGTGTCACCCGTGGAGAAATTGAGGGTGGTGGCCTCCGTGAAGCCAGCAAAGCCGTTGCCTGCGAGATCCGTGACGGCCGTGGAGGGGATGGTGAGGTAGTAGGCAGTGGAAGCGGCGAAATTGGCGTTGGGATTCAGGGTGAGTGTGCTGCCGCTGAAGGCGACAGACCCACCAGAACTGCCAGCACCGGTGGCGACATTGAAGGATTCGATCAGGACGCCGTTAGCACGACGGAGCTCAATCAACCCGCTTCCAGATTGAACAGCTTCAGAGAAGGTGAGGGTGAGGTTGGCAGATTCCGACACACCGCTGGCGTCATCCGCTGGAGTGGTGGCGCTCAGGGTGGGGACAAAGCCATCAATGACCAGGTCGGTATTGGCCGCCAGGGAACCCACCGCGCCGGGAGTGGGCAGGGTAAGGATGGCGTTGTTGCCGATGGAATCCCTGATGGTGCCGCCGTTGAGCTGAAGCGCGGTGGTGGAGGCGATATCCAAATCGGCGGAGTCATCCCCGGCCTGCACGGTGTAGGTGAAGGTGAGGGTGTCGGTGCCGCTGCCGGAGCTGTAGGTGGCGATGCGATCAGTGCTGCCGGTTTCCAGAAGCAGGGTGGGCGCGCCGGTGACGGTGACGATTTCCGTAAAGGGCACCCGGATCGTGATCACACTGCCGATGCCATAGGCAGCCGCGATGTTGGGGCTGGTGAGGCCGGAGGAAGCCACGGCGGGGGGCAGGCCGTTGTCGATCACCAGGGCCGCGTTGGCGCCCAGGGAGCCCGCCGTGCCGGGAGAGGCCAAAGTGAGGATGGCGTTATTGCCAAAGGCATCGCGGATGGTGCCGCCGTTGAGGTCGAGGGCGGTGGAGGAGGTGTAGTCGAGATCCGGCGAGGTGTCACCGGTCTGCACCGTGTAGGTGAAGGTGAGGGTGGTGCTTCCACTGCCACCGGTGTAGGTGGCGTAGCGATCGATGGCGCCCGTTTCCAGCAGGAGGCGGGGCGTGCCGGTAACGATGACCGTTTCCGTGAAGGGCACCCGGATGGTGATCGTGCTGCCGGGGCTGTAGGTGCCATTGGCGTTGGTGGAGGTGAGGCCCGCGGCGGTCACCACCGGCGCCACCCCATCAATCACGAGGGCGGCATTGGCGCCAAGGGAGCCACTGGCACCGGGGGCGGGCAGGGTGAGGGAGGCGTCATTGCCCGCCCCATCCTTGATCGTGCCGCCATTGAGCTGCAGGGAGGTGGTGGAGACGGCATCCAGATCAGCCGAGGAGTCGCCTGCCTGCACCACGTAGGTGAAGGTGAGGGTGTCGGTGCCGCTGCCGGAGCTGTAGGTGGCGATGCGGTCGGTGCTGCCGGTTTCCAGAAGCAGGGTGGGCGCGCCGGTGACGGTGACGATTTCCGTGAAGGGCACCCGGATCGTGATCACACTGCCGATGCCATAGGCAGCCGCGATGTTGGGGCTGGTGAGGCCGGAGGAAGCCACGGCGGGGGGCAGGCCGTTGTCGATCACC
>JBKDSY010000190.1:0-15897 GCA_046340755.1 Cyanobacteriota bacterium | reverse complement strand
CTGTGATGCCCTCAGCAATCGCTGAAGCTTCGCTGTTTCCTGCCAGACCGGGGTCCCGGGCAATCCAGCCAATGACCTGATCCAAACCCGAACCGGAACCTCCGCTGGGCTGCCCCCAGTAGGGGAGTAAGAACGAATCGTTCTGGCCATGGTGAGCGTGGGGAAGTGGTGGACGGAATGCGGAGAAGACACAAGGAAGCATCGGCAGCCATCTGCCTTTGTTGACACCTGCTCCGGAGCCAGGAACGGTGAAAATAGCGATGGAAAGCGTCAGCGAGGAATCCTTTTCAGTGATGCAGCCTTGATGTTTTGAACCTACAAGATGATTTAAGTCTTTGCCACGGCGTTTCCTGATCTTGACAAGTATAAATGATTTGTGCGGCAAGTTCTTGGAATATTTCTATGCTAGAATCACCCAAGTTTAGGATGCAACTGAGAATCATTCACCTTTTCGCCAACGCGGCCAACCAGGGCTCCCTCCTGGCGCGACACCGTCGGAAACGGCTCGATCAGCGCCTGCCCCAGCCCCTAGGCTCATTCCCTAAAAGGATGGAGAAAACCCTGCATGCGACCATCTCGCCGGATTGGCCTCACCGGGGGGATCGCCACAGGCAAAAGCAGCGTCGCCCGCTGTCTCGTCGCTGAGCATGGCCTCACCGTCTTGGATGCCGACCGTTTTGCCCGAGACGCCCTCGCACCGGGAACGGAGGCTACCAAGGCGGTTTTGCTCCGCTACGGCGCCGCCGTTCAGGCGGACCAGTCCTCCACGAACCTGCCCACCCTCGATCGCGCCGCCCTGGGCCAGCTTGTGTTTGCGGATGCCCAGGAGCGGCGCTGGCTGGAGCAGCTGGTGCATCCCCTCGTGCACAGGCGCTTTTCGGCCGCACTGGCCAGCCTGGACGAGGGATCCGTGGTGGTGCTGATGATTCCCCTCCTCTTCGAAGCAGGGCTCGAAGCGCTCTGCAGCGAGGTTTGGGTGGTCGATTGCGGGGGGGAAAGGGAACAGCTCCAGCGCCTGATGGCCCGGGACCAGCTCACGTCCGAGGAGGCTCAGGCTCGGTTGCGGGCTCAGTGGCCCATGGCAGCGAAGCTGTCACGGGCCGATGTGGTCATTGACAACAGCGGCCCCCCCTCCGCACTGTCACAGCAGGTGGCGACGGCCCTGGCCTCGCCCAATGGAAACAGGATCAGCGCTGAGCCTCGATCAAGCGGGTCACCAGGCGCTCACGGTGCTCCTCCAGCTGTTTGATGGCATAAAGCATCCACTCCAATTCAATACGCACATGCACGGGCAAATCACAATTCAGGTAGGCGCGAAGAGACTCCTGGCTGAGGCTTCCCCGCCGCAACTCCCCCTCCAGGGCTGCCAGGGGTTGATCGTTGACCGAAGGACCACTCATCCGTTCAACCTCTCCGTCAAGACTTGATTGACCAGTTGGGGATCAGCTTGGCCACCGGATCGCTTCATGAGCTGCCCCACAAAGAATCCACGAAGTTTGGTTTTTCCTGCTCGGAAGGCTTCCACTTCCGCGGGATGGGCCTGCAGAATCTCCTCTACTAGGGCGGAAATCGCTTCAGGATCACTGATCATCCCCAACCCTTTGCGGTCCACAAGCTCCTTGGGGGAACCTCCTGACGCTAACAGCTCTGGTAGAAGTTCCTTGGCGATTTTTCCGCTGATGCTGCCATTGCCGATGAGGGCAAGCAACTCAGCCAGCTGAATCGGCCGCAGAGGTAACTCCGTGTAGGACAGCCGCTGGGCATTGACGTGGGCAGCAATGTCACCAGTGATCCAATTGGCGGCCGCCTTGGGATCGGCCCCCGCCGAGACAGTGGCTTCAAAATACTCAGCCATCGGCCGCTCATCGGTGAGGACGCGCGCATCGTAAATGGACAGGGATAAGGTTTCGGCATATCGATGACGTTTTTGCGCTGGAAGTTCAGGCAGTTCAGCGCGCCATTTCTCCCGTTGCATATCACTGACTTCGATCGGGCCCAGATCAGGTTCAGGAAAATAGCGGTAATCACTGCTGCCCTCCTTACTGCGCATGGTTTTTGTGATTTGTCGTCCTTCGTCCCACAAACGGGTTTCCTGGTGGATTGCTTCTCCCGACTCGATGGCCTTGATCTGCCGTTGAATTTCATGTTCACAGGCCTTCTGGATGGCACTGAAGGAGTTCATGTTCTTAATTTCCACCTTCACGCCAAATGGGGCTTCAGGCCCAGGACGCACGGAGATGTTGACATCGCAGCGCAGGGAGCCCTCCTGCATGTTGCCGTCGCTGACGCCCAAATAACGCATGATGCGGCGAACCTCCGAGGCATACTCCGCCGCTTCGCGACCGGTGCGCAGATCCGGCTTGCTCACGATTTCCGCGAGGGCCACACCAGCCCTGTTGTAATCCACCAGGGAATGGCTGCTGCCAGCCAGGCGGTCGCTGCCCGCATGCACCAACTTTCCAGCATCCTCTTCCATATGCAAACGCTCGATACCGATGGTTTTCGTATAAGTTTCCTTCCCCTTTTCAGCCACTTCAACCTCAATGGCTCCTTCAAAGCCAATCGGCTCATCGTATTGGGAAATCTGATAGTTTTTTGGCAAATCTGGATAAAAGTATTGCTTGCGATCGAATTTGCTGTGGGCAGCAATCTGCATGTTCAACGCCAGGGCGGCCTTGACGGCATACTCCAACACCTTTTCATTGAGCACCGGCAGGGTGCCTGGCAAACCACAGACCAGGGGATCAATGTGGCTGTTGGGTTGCTGGCCGAAAGCGGTGGAGGCGGGACTAAAAATCTTGCTGGCAGTGCCAAGCTGCACATGAATCTCCAAGCCGATGACCGCCTCCCAGGAGGGGCTGGGGGCCGAAGCGGCTGGGCTGGATGATGCGGCGGATGTGGCGGCGCTGGCCATGGAGGGCTCTGTCAGGGCGGCAGGGCCGCAAGACGTGCAAATGATCATACGGAGAGCCACTGATCCAATAGGCGTCCGCCTCTGGCGACACTGGGGAGACCCTCCCGAGGCCCCCATGGCCCCCGTTGCTTCCGATCCGATGTTGATTCTCGGCGGAGGGCTGATGGGCTTGACGGTGGCCCATGCCCTGGCCCTCCAGGGGGAACGGGTGACGGTGCTGAGCAGGCGGCGGGACGAGGCCGCGGGAACGGTGGCGGCGGGCATGCTGGCTCCCCATGCGGAGGGCCTGCAGGGTCCCCTGCTGACCCTTGGCCAAGCGAGCTTGGCCCTGATCCCCGACTGGGTGCGCCGCATCGAGGCCGACAGCGGCCTCCCCTGCGGCCTGCGCCCCAGCGGCATTGTGGTGCCCTTTGCCAACGTGAACGAGCGGGATGGGTTCCCCACCGCTCCCTTTGGGGAGGCCCTTGGGCGCCAGGGTCTGGAACAGGAGATTCCAGGGATTGGACCGTCGTGGCGCGCTGGGCTGCTGTTTCGCCAGGATGGTCAGATCGACAGTCGACGCTGCCTGATGCGGGCGCTGCAGGCCGCCTGCATCCGCCGGGGGGTGACCCTTCAGGAGGGCAGCGAGGTGCGGGAGCTGGTGACCGCTGGAGGGGGAAACGCACGATTGGAAGGGGTGCGTCTCAGGCGGCTTGATGGCAGCGAGCACACCCTGGCCGTCCAGCGAGCCGTCCTGGCCTGTGGCGCCTGGACAGCCCGTCTCCTCCCCCAACTGCCCGTGTTTCCCGTGAAGGGCCAGATGCTGTCCCTCCAGGCACCGAAGGGGGCCCTGGAGCGGGTGCTATTCGGCCCCGGCACCTATCTGGTGCCCAGGGAGGACGGACTGGTGGTCGTGGGGGCCACGAGCGAGCCCGAAGCCGGCTTCTCCGCTGGGCTGACCCCCATGGGCCAGCGGCAATTGGAACAGGGAGTGGGCACCCTCCTGCCCCAGGCCAGCGCCTGGCCGCCCATGGAGCGGTGGTCGGGCTTTCGGCCTTGCACCCCCGATGGCGCCCCCCTGCTCGGGGAGAGTGCCATCGGGGGGCTATGGCTGGCCACAGGCCATCACCGCAACGGTGTGTTGCTGGCCGCGATCACCTCCGCCATCCTGGCCAACGCCCTCTCCGCTGGGGGGCCG
The DNA here is from genome assembly GCA_046340755.1 of Cyanobacteriota bacterium. Lineage (GTDB taxonomy): Bacteria > Cyanobacteriota > Cyanobacteriia > PCC-6307 > Cyanobiaceae > Cyanobium. The sequence continues at coordinate 11,806 of JBKDSY010000190.1, read as the reverse complement.
ACGGCTGAAACCTCGCAGTGGTTGAACCACTTTCGAGCAAGCCGCTTCCCGGAGGACGGGGCCGGTCTCTCGTCCGAGGCGGCAATCAGCGATAGCGATTAGGTGCCCAAGGGTAGGGGACTGGGCTTGACCGAGCGGATTTGTTGTTGCCAAAGGGTCGCGTATTGGCCGCCAAGACGCAGGAGTTGGTCATGGTTGCCCTGTTCAACGACATGGCCTTGATCCATCACATAAATGGTGTCTGAGCCCACGATTGTGCTCAGTCTGTGGGCAATGACAAGAATGGTGTGTTGTCGATCAAAACGGTCAATGGCCTCTTGCACGAGTCGTTCACTTTCCGTGTCAAGGGCACTGGTGGCCTCATCCAGGATCAGCAGATCAGGGCGACGGAGGATGGCACGAGCCAATGAGATTCGTTGCCGCTGCCCTCCACTGAGTCGATAGCCCCGTTCGCCCACCAGGGTGTTGTAACCATTCGGGAGATTCTCGATGAAACCGGAAGCTTGGGCCTGTTGGGCGGCAACGACGACATCCTCCAAGGTGGCGTCAGGGCAGCCGAAGGAGATATTGGCGGCAATGGTTGCATTGAACAGAAAGGTATCTTGGCTAACCACACCAATCCGTTTTTGCCAGCTGGTCAAGTTCAATGTTTGAAAATCGCGCCCATCAATGAGGATGTTCCCGTCGGTGGGATCGTAAAGACCCGCCAAAAGATCGGCAATGGAACTTTTGCCAGCACCGCTTCGACCAACAAGGGCCACCGTGTGACCGAAGGGCAAGGTGATGTTGATATCGGTCAAGGCGGCCATGGGATTGGATCCATAGGTGAGACCAACATGCTGGAATTCAATCGCACGCGAAAATCCGCTGTAGGCGATCCCGTCAGTGCGGCGATATTCCTTGTCGTCGTTGAGAAGAAATTCATTCAGCAGACTTAAATTGGCCGAATTATTCCTGAACTTCACCAAGGATTCCGAAATAGATCCGATGGATCCATTAAGCCGCTGTAAGGCCACGACAAAAGTCACCAAACTTGGCAGAACCCCAGAAGTTTTCTGGCCAAACACCATAAGACTAAGCCAAGCGATCACAGCAATCATGACCATCGGCAACACAATTGTCACCGGTGCATTAACAGAATTCAGGCGGGTTTGGCCCCGGGCATTGTGCTCGAGAAGATGGGTTTGGCGATCGACCTCCGCAGCCGCTTCACCGAGGAAGCCACTGGTGTGCAACAGCCTGAGACCCTGGATATTTTCCGTCATTCGGCTGGTCAACTCCTTTCCGAGTTCGGTGGAGAGTTGCGCCCTGGCCGTCACCCGCGGCAGGATCTTTTGCTGGATGAGCGTCGATGTCACCCCCAGTCCAAGGGCGGCAATCAGCAACCAAGGAGAGAGCCTGACAAGCACCACCAGATAGGTGAGCAGCATCAGGATGGTGATGAATAACCCGTTGTAGGTGGTAATTTCATTGATGATGCTGCTGGGCCCCGAGCTATTGATGTATTGAAGCTCGCCAATCCGATAGCGGCTTGCGCAGGAAAAAGTATAACTCAGAATTTTCGCATGAAGCACAGATGTCAGCTTTCTTGAAACCCGATTGGCAAAATACCCCAGGGACACAGAGCCAAAATACAAAACCAAACCTTGGATGATTTTCAGGACAACTGCAGCTGCAATCAGAAGAGAAAAAGCTTGAAATGATGTAATACTGTTCAGCCAGCGAGCGACGCCTGGGAACCATTCAATAAAGTGCTGATTCGCAATCCCCAGGGAGTTGGCATCGGGCTTGGACAGAACCTTGACGGCCATGAACATCAGGCCAAACGTCAACCCCTCAATGAGTGCATTGAAGAGAGAAGACAGAATATTAATCGCGATTAAACGACTTTCTTGACGCGCCGTCTCCCGAATCATGCGGGAGACGGGTTGTTGATCACGGAGCGGGCTGAGGAGTTGGGCCGCCAGGCGGCGAAAAAGGACGAAGGGAGAAGCCAACTGCTGGGAGCGTTTGGAAGGTAAGGCCCAAATCGAGCCATTGTTCAAGGCATTAAAGCGCCTTCCCTTGCCAAAACTGTTCGATAGGGACACTCTGCAAGGCAGAAGGCAGACCCCCCGATCGACCCGGTTTTCGTCCCTTTCCTTCCTCAGGCCTGTTCCGTGCGCCAGATGTGATCCGCTGGTGTCCAATCATTGAGCTCGCCACTTGGAAACCACAGGGCAATTTCCTCGGCGGCAGTCTCTGCCCCGTCGGAGCCATGAATCACGTTGCGACCGATGTCAATCGCCAGATCTCCACGAATCGTGCCGGGGTTGGCCTCCAGGGGTTTGGTGGCGCCGATCATCAATCGAGCCGCGGCAATCACGCCGTCGCCTTCCCAAACCATGGCCACTACAGGACCACTGGTGATGAAGTCGACCAATCCGGCAAAAAAGGGCCGTTCCCGATGCACCCAGTAGTGGCGTTCCGCCAACTCACGGGATGGGGTCAGCTGCTTCAGCCCCACCAGCTTGAACCCCTTGCGCTCAAAACGACTGATGATCTCCCCAACCAAACCGCGTTGCACACCGTCGGGTTTGATGGCAAGGAAGGTGCGCTCGGACGGCATGGCAGCTCAAGAAGCAAAACAGCCCACCATGGTGGGTTTCGGAGTGGCCCCTTGGCAAGGGTGACTGGGCCAGTGTCTGGCTTCCCCATGCGCCCTATGGTGCACAAGGGCTTTTGGTGATCCATCCATGGCCATAGCGCCGCCTGCGGGTTCTCCTGGTCTCCCGCCCCAGGTCCGCCAGGAAGTGGAAGACATGGAGGGCTACAGCGCCCCCCTGGAGGGACGACGGGGCTTGCTGCGGTTGGATTTCAACGAAAACACCCTGGGGCCCAGCCCCACCGTGGTGGAGGCGATCAGAAGCCTTCCCCCCGAGCACTACGCGATCTACCCCGAGTACGACGGACTGCGAGAGGCGGTGGTGGCCTCCCTGGGCCGCACGGGCCCTCAGCTGCAACCCTCCCAAATTGGCCTCTTCAACGGCGTGGACGGCGCCCTGCACGCGATCTTTCATGCCTACGGCAGACCAGGTGATCGCCTGCTCACCACCTCACCCACCTTTGGCTATTACGCCCCCTGTGCGCGCATGCAGGGGATGGTCATCCAGGCCATCCCGTATCGCCTGCCCTGCTTTGGCTTTCCCCTGGAGGAGATCCACGCCGCCCTCACTCCCCCCGGCAGCGGTATGGGCGGCGACCCTGGAACCGCCCCCAGACTGCTCTTGATCTGCAACCCCAACAACCCCACGGGCACCCGCCTGGCTCCCGCCCGGATCCTCGACCTGGCCGCCGCGGCGCCCGACACCCTGGTGGTGGTGGATGAGCTCTACGAAGCCTTCAGCGGCGACAGTGTGCTGCCTCTCCTGGCCCAGAGGGCCACCTCGGCCGGGTGGGAAGATGCCTTTGAGCACCATCCCAATCTGCTCGTGCTCCGGTCGCTCTCCAAGACCGCGGGCCTGGCGGGACTGCGCATCGGTTTTGCCATCGGCCACAGCCAGGTGGTGGAGCGGGTGGGCCGGGTCACCGGCCCCTACGACGTGAACAGTTTCGCGGTGACGGCCGCCCTGGCCGCCCTGGCCGACCAGGCCTATGTAGACACCTACGTTGAAGCGGTGCTGGAAGCCAAGGAATGGCTCGCCGGCGAACTGGCTCGGGCCGGCGTGCGCCACCACGTGGATGGGGGCAACTATCTGCTGATCTGGCCGGACAATCCTTTGGGGGCCGTCGATCAAGGGCTGCGGGAGGCGGGGATCCTGGTGCGTTCCATGGCGGGCAAACCCCTGATCGAAGGAGCCCTGCGGGTGAGCATTGGCACCCGTGAGCAGATGGAGCGGTTCTGGCAGGCGTTTCAGGCCATTGACAGCTCCGGGCTTCAGCCCTAACCCCTGCCGGAGGGAGTCGGCCGCCGCCGTCGCCCTGTGCGGGCGCTGACCGCCCGGCTGCGTTCCTGGTAGGCATGCACCACGGGCAATCGGTCTTGCTCCCAGGCCGTGAGGACCTCCTCCAGAGGCAGGAGCTCCTGCCGCCGGGACTCCAGGGCCCGGGCCAGGGTGATCCCGTCCTCCAACCCCGCCGTCATGCCTCGGGCCTGGGAGGAGCTCATGGCATGGGCAGCATCGCCAATCAAGACCACCCGCCCACGGTGAAGTCTGGGCAGGGGATCAATGTCGTGCGACCAGTTGGCCACCAAGGCTCCTGGGGGCGTGGAGCGAATCAAGGCCGCCAGATCGGCGGGCACCTTGGCCAGGGCCTCCTCGGGGACGGGTTCGACCAGCAGCCGTCGCTGTTCCTCCCTGTCGGCTGGGAGGGGCTCCTCCTGGAAGAAGCCCCAATGGGTGCGGGGGCGGCCCTGCCCATCGAGACCCAGATCAAAAACGTTGGCGTACACCCCTCGCCCCCGGGCATAGACGAAAAATTCCCCGTCCCGGCAGAAGGCGCCATCCGGCACCACCCCCCGCCACACCCGATCCCCGAGGTAGGTCAGTCGCCGTTCAGGGGCCACCAGGGGGGCCACGCGGGAAAAGAGACCATCGGCGCCCACCAGCAGATCCCCGCACCACCGCTCTCCACCGGTGAAGAGGGCCTCCACCGGGCCATCGCCATGGTCACCCTGACGCCAACTCAGCAGTTCAGCCCCCAAGTGAACAAGATCCAGGGGCACGGCCTCCATCAGCGCCTCCAGAATCGCGCCACGGTGGATCAACAGGGAGGGGCACTCCCCCTCCTGGTGGGGAGCTGGGGTGCTGTCGATCAAATCCCCCCGCAGATTGCGCACCACAAAGCGGCTCACCGGCAGGCCCCTGGAAAGGATCCGCTCAAGGAGACCATCCAAGCCGCTGGCGGCGATGGCCTCGACACCGCTCTTGACCAGCAAGATGCCGCAGCCGTCGGCGCGCACCCGGTCGGCCTTTTCAAACAGCCGCACCTGGTGGCCTTGCCGATGCAGGAGCGCGGCCAACAGCATCCCGGCGCTTCCAGCGCCCACAATGGCAATGCGGAGCGACGGACTGGTCAAGGACAACAAAATATCTGGGGAGACCCTATGCCCAGTGGCCCAGGTCCCCTGTAGTGGCTGGCACGATGTTCAACGCATCACCTCCACCGTGAGCCCCTCGGCCAGGGGTGGGGTGAGGCTCAAGCTGCTGCCGGCCTGGCGCACACTGGTTTGCCCCAGGGCATCGAGGAATGGCTGCAATCCACCCTGGTCGCAGTCGGGGGGGGCCGAGCCCCCCCGCACGTATTGCACAGGAATCACCCGTCGGGGATTGAGCTCGCGCACCACGGCGGCCGCCTCGGCCCCGGTGTAAACCTTCGCGCCGCCGCCCACGCCGATCACCAGCACATCCGGTCGGCCCAGCAACACCTTGTCGGCGGCACTGATGGATCCCGCCGTGCCGCCGAGGTGGGCGAAATCCAGGCCCCCCTGGCGCCAGCGCCACACCGTGGACTGCCCGAAGCGCCGGCCCTCCACCCGATCATGGGGCACGCCGATGCCCTCGATTTGCAGCCCAGCCACCCGATAGGAGCCGGGTTTGCTGAGCATCCGCCCGCTGGCCACGGCGGCACCCTCGTCCTTGAGCAGGCTGCTGGCCAGGATCACATCCGCGCTCACCCGGGGTTCCGTCAATCCCCTGGCACAGGCGACGGCGCGAAAGGGATTCAGCAGCACTCGGGCCCCCCCGCCCTCAATCAACAGGGCGCTGTGGCCATAGCTGGTGATCCGCACACCGCCTCCGGCGGCAAAGGCGGGTGAGGGGGCAACGCCAGCGCCGAGCAGGGCCAGGGCCAGCACACCCGGGCCCACCCAGCGGGGTCGGACACTCACGGGGGGGACAGGCATGGAAGAGGGGAGCGTCGTCGCGCGAAGTTAGCAGTGGTGGCTCGGGTGGCCCTCGGCCTGCCGCAGAAAATTGGCCAAAAGGGCGTGACCAGCCTCGGTGAGCACGCTCTCCGGATGGAACTGCACGCCCTGAAGATGGGGCCATTGCCGATGGCGCAGGCCCATGATCGTGCCATCCTCCAACCAGGCGGTGACCTCCAAGGCCTCCGGCAGGGTCTGGCGATCCACAATGAGACTGTGGTAGCGGGTGGCAATCAGGGGCTCGGGAAGCCCTTCAAACACCCCCTGGCCGCCGTGGTGCACCGGTGAGGTTTTGCCATGCATCAGCTCCGCCGCTCGCACCACCCGGCCTCCGAACACCTGGCCCAGACATTGATGGCCGAGGCAAACCCCCAGGATGGGCACCTCAGGGCCCAACTCCTGCAACACCTCCAGGCAGACCCCCGCCTGATCAGGGTCACCAGGGCCTGGGGAGATCAGAATGGCCTGAGGGGCGAGCTCCCGGATCTCCGCGACGCCGAGGGCATCGTTGCGCTCGACCCGAACCGCAGCGGCCAGGGGGTGGTCGGCAGCCAATTCACCGAGGTATTGCACCAGATTGAAGGTGAAGCTGTCGTAGTTATCGAGTACAAGAAGCATCGAGCTCACTCAGGTGGAGAGCAGGCCCAGCCGCTGCAACAGCGGAGGAACCAGAAGCAACAGCGCAATCAACAGGGAAGAGAGGGCCGCCACCAGGACGGCCGCCGCCGCGCAGTCCTTGGCGATGCGGGCCAGGGGGTGGAATTTGCGGCCGATGGCCAGGTCGACCACGGCTTCCGTGGCGGTGTTGAGCAGCTCAAGCACGAGCACGGCCGCGACGGTCAGCACGAGCACGGCCAGGCGATCGAGGCTGAGCTGGAGCCAGAGACCCAGGCAAAACACGATCAACCCCATGATCACGTGGATGCGGAAGTTGCGCTGGCTGGCGAACCCGTAGGCCAGGCCCTGGGCGGCGTAGCGAAAACTGGAGGGAAGGTCGCCAGCGATCTTCCAAGCACCAACCCTCAGGCGACGGCCCCGTCGGTGGAGATCAACTCCCACCTCGTGGAGCTGGGTTGGCTGGTGATCGGGTACGGGCAAAGCCACTCCAAATCGCTCAGCTTGATGGCGGCACCTTAACCCGTTCAATCGCCATCGCAAGAATCAGAAGCGACATCGGGCAGGGGCGCGGTGGCGGAGAGCAGGGCCTCCTGCCGCTCCAGCATGGCCGCCAGGGCCGGTTCGTCGGGATGGTCCCACCCCAGCAGGTGAAGCAGACCATGGCTCGCCAGGAACAACAGCTCACGGGAGAGGGAGTGGCCCTCGGCCCTCGCCTGACGCCGGGCGGTTTCCACGGAGATCACGATGTCGCCCAGCTCCAGGGGCTGGCCTTCCTCTTCCCCCGGCAGGGCAGGGGGAAGAGGCATGGGAGCCTCCTGGATGGCGAAGGCGAGCACATCCGTGGGGCCCTCGAGGCCCCGCCAGTGGCGGTTGAGCTGGCCAATCTCCGCGTCATCGCAGAGGGTGAGCCCCAGGGTGTAGGCCCCTGAGCGCAGGGCCGGGGGGAGCCCAGGCTGGAGTTGCTGCAACCAAACGCTGAGGTATTGATGCCAGACCTGCTGGTGGAGGTCGGATGTCGCCTCCGGGAGGCCAGTCGCCGCCAACTCCAAAAACGGGATCGGTGCCTGCGTCATGGGCGGAGAGGGGAGGAGCTAGAGGGGCAACCGGGGGCGGCCCAGCCAGGCCAGAAGGAGCAGAAACCCGCTCAGACCCACCACTGTCAAGCCGAAATGAAACAGGCTCTGGCGCCCTTTGCGCACCATGTTGCGCATGGCCAGCTTGACGAATCCCGCGGATTCCTCGGGGGGTGGGGAGGGGGAGGGGCCAGGGGGTGTCATGGGATCAGGCCGCCACGCCGACCGCCACACCTTGGCGCAGCAGGCTCTGGATGAAGGGATCCAGCTCTCCATCCATCACGCCCTGCACATCGGTGGTTTCCTCCCCGGTGCGCAGATCCTTCACCATTTGGTAAGGATGAAAGACGTAATTGCGGATCTGGTTGCCCCACGCTGCCTCCACGATGTCTCCGCGGATGTCGGCAATTTCCGCCGCCCGTTGCTCCTGGGCGATCACCAGGAGTTTGGCCTTCAACAACGCCATGGCCTTCTCCTTGTTTTGCAACTGGGAGCGCTCCTGGGTGCAGCGCACCGCCAACCCCGTGGGGATGTGGAGGATGCGGACCGCCGTTTCAACTTTGTTCACGTTCTGCCCGCCGGCGCCTCCAGAGCGGGAGGTGGTGATCTCCAAGTCTTTGTCGGGAATCTCCAGATCCAGCTGCTCATCGAGCATGGGCATCACCTCCACGCCGGCGAAACTGGTTTGCCGCTTGTCGTTGGCATTGAAGGGGGAAATCCGCACCAGACGGTGGGTGCCCTTCTCGTTGCGCAGGTAGCCGTAGGCATAGCGACCATCGATCTCGATGGTGCAGCTCTTCAGGCCTGCCTCTTCCCCCTCGGTGATCTCATCCACGGTCACCTTCATGCCGTGGTCTTCCGCCCAGCGGGTGTACATGCGCATCAACATCAGGGCCCAATCCTGGGCATCGGTGCCCCCGGCACCGGCGTTGATGCTGAGCACGGCCCCTTCCTTGTCATAGGGACCACTGAGCAGACGCTCCAACTCCCAGCGGTCCAGCTCGGCCCGCAGCCGGGCCAAACCCTCTCGCCCCTCCCCCAGCAGCTCCTCATCCGGCTCCAGTTCATAGAGATCCTGGGTGGCGCGGGCATCGTCCACCAAGGTGGACCAGCGGGCCAATTGCTCCAGCTGGGCCTTCACTTCGTCCAATTGGCGCATCTGTTTCTGGGCCTGGGCCTGGTCGTCCCAGAAGCCGGGCTGGGCGGCCAGCTGCTCCAGATCCTGCTGGCGTGCGTTCAGAGCAGGAACGTCAAAGACAGTCCTGGGCATGGCCCAGGCGATCACTGAGTTCGGAGAGGTCGCGCTTGAAATCCGTCAGATCGAACACGGGTCATCGCCGGCACTTCCCCGACCGTATCAGTGTACCCTCCTCCGCGGGAGCCAACCCCCACCCCGGCCCGCCACCAGGCTTGCCGCCAGCCGGCGTGCCTAGGATCGCAGGACCTTGAAACAACGCCTGATGCCTCCTGCCGAATCCGCGGCGGCCCCAGGTGCCGCAACGGTGGAGATCTACACCTGGCGGTTCTGTCCCTACTGCATCCGTGCCAAGGGCCTGCTGGACCGCAAGGGGGTGACCTACCGCGAATACGGCATTGACGGCGACGAGGCTGCCCGACGCCAGATGACCCAGCGGGCCCAGGGTCGCAGCAGCTTGCCCCAGATCTTCATCAACAATCAGGGCATTGGTGGCTGCGACGACCTGCACGCCCTGGAGCGCAGTGGTGAACTCGATGCCCTCTTGGGACGCCAGGGGTGAACAAGGAGCCCGGATCCCCCTTCCCCGGAGCGCGGCAGCTCTTCGTGATCGATCCCCTGTCACGGCTGAATCCAGCCAAGGACAGCACCGTCGCCCTGATGCAAGCCCTGCAACGGGCCGGCGGTCAGCCCTGGTGCTGCGAGCTGGGGGATCTCTCCGCCGCCCACCACCCCGATGGGGGCTATGGCGCCTGGGTGCGGGCCACCCCCCTGGATCTGGCCCCCATGGACTGCCCAGGCGGCACCTGGGTGGTGCCCGACCCCTGGGTTCAGCGCGGCGCCACGCAAGACCATCCCCTGGACCACTTCCCGGTGGTGTGGATGCGGAAGGATCCCCCGCTGGATGAGGCCTACCTCTACGCCACCCATCTGCTGGAGCTGGGGGAGAGGAGGGGCGTGCGCGTGATCAATCGCCCCGCCTCCCTGCGGGCCTGGAATGAAAAGCTCAGCGCCCTGCGCTTTGGACACCGGATGGCCCCCACCCTGGTGAGCAGCCGGGTGGACCAGCTGGCGCGCTTTGCCACGGACCAGGGAGAGGTGGTGCTCAAACCCCTGGCCGGCCGGGCCGGGCAAGGGGTCGTGTTCGCCTCGGCGGCGACGCCCGGCCTGCGGGCCCTGCTGGAGCTGGTCACCCAGATGGAGGGGCTGCCAGTGATGGCCCAGGCCTTCCTCAGCGGCGTGCGGGCGGGAGACAAGCGCATTCTGTTGGTGGATGGGGAGCCCCTGGGGGCCGTCAACCGGGTGCCCAGCGGGGAGGAGTTCCGCAGCAATCTGGCGGTGGGCGGCACCCCGATAGCCACCGATCTCACCACCAGCGAACGGGAGATCTGTTCGGAACTCGCCCCGGTGCTGCGGGCGGAGGGCCTCTTTTTTGTGGGCATTGACGTGATCGATGGCCGCCTCAGCGAGATCAACGTGACCAGCCCCACCGGTGTGCGCGAGGTGGAGCGCCTCGGCGGCATTCCCCTGGCTGATCTCACGATCGCCCGGTTGCTGGCGCTCTAAAGCCCCCTCGCCTCCCGGCGCCGGGGCTGTTCAGCGGAGGGGGCGGGCCGTGATTGGCAGATTGAGCTGATGCTGCAGCACGCTGAGCTTGAGGGCCACCTCCTGGAGCTCCTTGTCGGCCCGGGAACCGCGCACCAGGCCTGCCCCGGCGGTGAGTTCCAGCCGCCGGTCCCGCAGGGTGCCGCTGCGTATCGCCACCCGCAGGTCGGTGTCCCCGGCGCTGTCGATCCAGCCGATCGGCGCGGCGTAGTGGCCCCGCTCGAACGGTTCGAGGCTGCGCAGCCAGGCCATCGCCTCGCGCCGCGGCAACCCTGCCACCGCTGGGGTGGGATGAAGCGCCTCGGCGAGGGCGAGGGGCTGGTGCGCGAAGCGCGTCGAGGGCTCCAGGCGGGCGGTGATCGGGGTGTGCAGATGCACCAGGGCTCCGTGGCGGGCCAGGCGTGGGTGGTGCGGCTGGCGCGGCGCCAGGCCGGAGCGCCGCAACACCGCCGTGATCGTTTCCACCACCAGTTCGTGCTCGTGCCGGTCCTTGCCGGAGGTCAGCAGGTCCGCGGCCGTTTCGCCCAGCGGGGCGGTGCCGGCCAGGGCATCGCTGCGCAGCAGGCCCTGGCGCAGGGTGAGCAGGCGCTCCGGCGAGGCGCCCAGCAGGGCCTCGCCGCCGCGCTGCTGCCAGAGAAAGCGGCAGCTGCCGGGCTGGCTGTGGCGCAGGTTGGCCAGCAGGGCCAGGGGATCGAGGGGGCCGTCGAGGTCGAGCTGCTGGCGCACCGCCAGCACCAGCTTGGTGAGCTCGCCATCCTCCACCAGATCGATGGCCCGCTCCACCGCCGCCCGGTAGCCGCCATGCCAGGGGGAGCCGTGGCGGATCCCCACCGCCGCCGGCGCCGGGCCAGCGCTGGGGCCTGCGGCCAACTGTTCCAGCTGGCGCGCCTTCTCCCAGAGCTCCTCGGCCACGCTGCGGCAGGTGACGCCGCCACCGAGGGTGCGCTGCAGCCGCAGCCAGGCCCGGCGGCCCTGGCCAATGGGGCTTTGCTGGCCGGCCTGGCGCTGATGGCCCTGGTGGCCCTGCGCAGCACACCGGTGGTGCTGGCCCTGGTGCTGGCCTGCTGCAGCCTGGGCTATCTGTCCCAGGGGCCGCCGTTCCGCCTGGGCTACCGCGGCCTGGGGGAACCCCTCTGCTGGCTCTCCTTCGGGCCCCTGGCCACGGCGGCCGGTCTGCTGGCCCTGGGGCCGCAGGGGGTGACGACGGTGCCCTGGCCGACGGCTATGGCCCTGGGGAGAGCCCGCCCGGCCGTGGGGAACAAGCCACCGGGCCTGCGCTGCGGCGATCGACGCCCTCGGTCCGGTGGCCGAACCGGCGGAGCTGGAGAGGGCCCTGCCGCGGCTGCCGGCGCCCCTGGGTTTCGCGGTCGGCGCTGCCCTGGCGGAGCTGCAGGGGCTGGTGGGTGAAGC
>JBKDSY010000189.1:0-2790 GCA_046340755.1 Cyanobacteriota bacterium | reverse complement strand
TCGGCCTGGTGCCCCGCTCCAGCCCGCGCCAGGCCGATCTGCTGATCGTGGCCGGCACGGTGACCATGAAGATGGCGCCGGCCCTGGTGCGGCTGTATGAGCAGATGCCCGAACCCAAGTATGTGATCGCCATGGGCGCCTGCACGATCACCGGCGGCATGTTCTCGGCCGACTCCACCACCGCTGTGCGCGGCGTCGACAAGCTGATCCCGGTTGATCTTTATCTGCCGGGCTGCCCGCCGCGGCCCGAGGCGATCTTCGATGCGGTGATCAAGCTGCGCAAGAAGGTTGGCAACGAAACCCTTGCCGAGCGTGGGGTCCGCTTGCCCTGCCACCGTTACTTCACCGTTGAGCACCAGCTCAAGGCGGTGGAGCCGATCATCGACGGCCGCTACCTGCGGGCCGAAACCCAGAAGGCCGCCCTGGCCGCTGCCGCGGACCTGCCGGTGGCTGGCACCGCCGCCGCCCCCGAGGCCGTACCGGCCGCCCCTTCCCCTGTCGCTCCCACCACCGATGCCTGAGGAAACACCCGCTGCCGCTGCGGCTTCCGCCGGCGCCATCGAGGCACCCGCCGGCCCCGGCCCGGTGAGCACCTGGCTCACCTCCCAGGGTTTCGAGCATGAGCTGCTTCCCTCCGATCACCTGGGGGTGGAGGTGCTGGGGGTGGAGCCGGCCTTCCTGCCCCTGGTGGCCACGGCCCTGATGGCCACCGGCTTCGACTACCTCCAGTGCCAGGGTGGCTACGACGAGGGTCCAGGCGGTCGGCTGGTGAGCTTCTACCACCTGGTGAAGCTGGCGGTTCTGGCCGATCGCGTGGCACCTGCAAGCGCCGTCGCCGGCAGCGGCCAAAGCCTGCCCGCCGACGCCCGGCCCGAGGAGGTGCGGCTCAAGGTGTTCCTTCCCCGCGACGGCTCCCTTTCGATCCCCAGCCTCTACGGCCTGTTCCGCGGCGCCGACTGGCAGGAACGCGAAACTTTCGACATGTTCGGCATCGTCTACGAGGGTCATCCCCATCCCAAGCGTCTGCTGATGCCCGAGGACTGGAAGGGTTGGCCCCTGCGCAAGGACTACGTGCAACCGGATTTCTATGAGATGCAGGATGCTTACTGAGGCGAGCCTGTCTTAGTCCTTATGTCTTGTTCATGGTTCTGGCTGATCCTTGACTTCAATACCACCAGTCTCTCCCATGACTATCGAGGGCCTCAGCATATTGATCCCCACCTGGGATCGGCCAGAAGAGGTGCGGCTGAGGCTCAATGAGATTGAGAGCCAGTTTGGTCCTCAGCAGCGTGTGCATGTCCAGGTGAACCCTGGCAAGTACGGCCTTGCTGATATCGAAATCCCCCAAGGCAGTTATTGCTCCGTAACCGCAGCCCAGAACGAATCGAATGTTGGCTTTGTTGCCAATATCTTGTTTGGGATCTCTCGTCTTGAGGGGGAGTGGATCTGGATCCTGGGCGACGACGATCAATTGTCGCCCAGCTGCGCAACTTCCATTGCCAAGGGCATTGAGGCTGCCTCGCCTTCGACCATCGCCGTTGTTCACAATCAGTGGCCTCAGCATCAGTTTGATGTCGTGACCTGTGTCGACTGTGAAACTCTGCTAGGAGCTTCCGGCTTTGGCGATCTTCTGTTTATCTCCGCAACTGTATGGCGGCGTTCTTTTTTTATTGCCCACCTTGTTTTGTTTATTGATCAGGCATTTTCCTGCTCATCACAGGTCGCCCTGATGCTGGCTGGCCTGAAGGCGGGTGATCGCAGTATCCTGGTCTTAAATCGCCCCTTGATTGACTATCAAGAGATTCATCGCTGGAGCCGAGTGCATTATCTGCAGCGGATGGGTGCGCTGCTATCGCTTGATCTTCCCAAGGCCGACCGATCGCACTTAGCGCAGATTCTCTACCCCATGTGGGGCTGGGCGGTGCGCTCCGGGTGGCGGGAGGTGGAAGATGGCGGTGTTTCCTGGGCTGTCTGGCTTGAGTCTTCAGTCTTGACGTTCCTGCAGCTCCATCGCTACGCGCCCTTGGCTTCCTTTCGCATGCTGATGGGGGATGCTCGTCTGAAGGCCTCCAGAAAATGGATGTGGGTGCGGACGGTTGTTGCAAGGTCGAAAGGCTATGTCAAGCACAAGTTGCCAATGGCCTCGGCGAGGGAAATGAGATAACATCCACATGCCAGAGCGGCTAGCCCGCGTGAAACAAATAAAATTGCCATGACTTGAGCGTAGTTTGTCTGACATCCACACGGTCCGGGATATTCCATATTTGCGTATACTGACAATACGGCTCTGCCGGAATGCTCGCAGTGCCAGGCATTACTGAGCAAGGCTCTGCTGATACTAAGCTTCAAGGGATAGGGTCATTGCCTTGGCCACGTGTTCCACCTGCTGTCGCGACCATGAAAGCCGTGATCCTTGCCGGGGGCCTCGGCACCCGGATCTCCGAAGAAACCAGCACGCGGCCCAAGCCGATGGTGGAAGTGGGCGGCAAGCCAATCCTGTGGCACATTCTGAAAATCTACAGCCATTATGGAATCAACGACTTTATCGTCTGCTGTGGGTATAACGGCTATGTGATCTATGAGTACTTTGCAAACTATTTCCTGCACACAAGCGACGTGACTTTTGACATGAGTGACAACTCGATGCAAGTGCATGCCCGTAAGGCGGAGCCGTGGAAGGTCACCTTGGTGGACACCGGCGAGAACACGCTCACCGGTGGTCGCTTGGCCCGCGTTCGCAGTTTTCTTGAGGATGAGCCATTCTGTTTCACCTATGGGGATGGCGTGGCG
>JBKDSY010000188.1:0-2707 GCA_046340755.1 Cyanobacteriota bacterium | reverse complement strand
GCTTTGGCTGAAGGCGACCGCCAGAGTGGAGCCCATGCAGACACCGCCCAGGCCAACTCCGCGCGAGAGCACCGAGGCGATGGTCCGCAACATCGGCCGGGAGCTGGCCGAGATTGAGCAGGGCATGAGGGGGTGCCGGGGCGATCTCGTCGCCGAGCCGAAGCTGACCGGCACCTGGATGGCCCACCTGCTGATCAGCAGCAAGGAGCTGCTGCAGAACCTGCTGATCGATACGGCCCGCCGGCCGATGAGAATCGAGACTCCATAGCAATCCCCGTCCGCAGGCAGGGCTCATTCAGCAGCCCATTGATGGATCCGGGCTGTCCTCGAGCAGCTGCACCTGGTAGATCGCCATGTTGATCTGGCTCAGCGATCGCACGATCTCTGGCACCATCTGCATGGGTGTGGAGAGGATGAGCGAGCGCCGGGTGCCGGCCGCCAGTTCCTCAAGCTGAGCCGAATCGATGCTGCTGTGAGGCAGGTCCATCAGCTTGCGAAAGATGTCTGCCACCACTCCACCTCCGGAGCCGAGCACGAACAGCACACGGCGTGGGGTTTCGCTGTAGTCCTGGCTGATGGCTTCCAGCCGTTGGATGGCAGCCTCGCCCTTGTCTGTCGAATGCATAGAGCAGCGGCGGCAGGGTGAAATCAGCACACATTGGCGCGTAGGGCGAGGAGGCCGTCACGGTCCGTCGCCCACAGAAAAGCCCCCGGCAAGGCCAGGGGCTGAGGAGTGTGCCCGTAAGGGCAGTGGCTCAGAAGCAGAAAGGCAGGAACTGGGTGCGGCAGGCGGCATAGCCGTCCACCAGGGCGCCAAGGCCGATCTGGTGAGCGATGCCCGAGCCGGTGAGACCTTCCACCACGATGCCGATCACGATCCCGAGCATGGCGGCACGGCCGTTGAACAGTTCTGCGCGCTTGAGCTGCTCCATGTGAATCAGCTGCTCGGCGCGGTGCTGGAACCACTGGTCGGTGGCTGGGGTGTTGGTCATGGAAGCTCCGATGTAGTGGGGATGGTGCGGTGGTTGTGGGCGAACGGTCAGTCGGCCGGTCGGGGCTGCAGCAGGGCGCCGGTGATCCAGGCGCCGATCAGCAGAAGAGCGAGAACACCGGTCATCGGCTGCTGGTGGGAGCGAGATCGCTGGGGCGGCGCAGCACGAAGACAGTCATGCCAGTGAGCAGCACCACGAGGGCAATGACGGCTGTGTTGGCTGTGGTGTAGTCGGTGCCCTTGGCGATCAACCGAGCCCGATCTGCTGAAGGATGCCCTGGCCGGTGAGCAGCTCAGTGGCGAGACCGATCACGAAGCCGAGCATGGCCAGGCGGCCATTCCAGGTCTCAGCGAATTCGACAAAACCAAAGCGGGGAGCAGGATCAGCCATGAACGTTTCAGTTCGTTGCGAGAATTGTAACGGCATGTGAAGCGGTTGGGCCATGGCGGGTTCCCGCCTGAGCAGCCGGATGCTGCACGCCCAGGCCCGGCCAAACGCATTGGCGCCGAAACCTCTACGAGGATCTGCGCGATCAGGGTCTGAAGCAATGAGCCCTGATCCACTCACCCTCGCAGCCGCTGAACAGGCTCGTGATGTGGCGGTACAGATGATGGCTGAGCCTGGTCGGGGGCTGGTGCGGGTGGGTGCCGCTCGGCTGGATCTGGCCCTGGAGCATCTGCTCAAGGCCGTGATGGCCCCCAGCGCTGACCCTGAGGAGAAGCTGTTCACGCCTGACCGATCCCTGGGCAGCTACGGCGCCAAGATGTCGCTGGCCGCACGGCTGGGCCCGATCGATCTGGCGGTAATCGACCCGTCGATGGTGGCACGCGGCAGGGGGAGGGGCAGGAGGGTCAAGCCTGCTGTCACCAACCGATCCAGCACAACGGAGAGAAGCACCTCCACCGCTAGGAGGAGCTGACCGTTGTCGACCGTGTTTGGAGAGGGTGCCAGCTCCCGTGGGCGGTTCAGGTGCGGTTGTTGCAGCTCCTGTTGGCCAACCTCCCGGAGGGATGGCTCATCCCGCTGTTTCGCTGGATTGCCTGCCCAGTTGCATCCGGCAACTGGAGCACGTCGCCAATGACTTTTCCAACTGTTGACCTCCCAAAAACACCATGTTCCCCTGGGGCGGGAGGGATGGGATTGAAGGGGGAACCAGCTGAAGAGCCGGGAACGTTACGAAGGGTTGGGGTGCCCTGGCGAATGGATTTGGTGGTGTGGGCTTGGTGAGATTGGCTACGCGGATTGGCCTATGGATCGCGGGTCAGTTGGTGACACCAAACTGGGCCCATGGCAACTCGCCCTGCTCGATCCCAACGCCCCTACGGCGGGCATTGTTGCGGACTCGGCCGACGGGCTGGCGCTTGCCCGTTTGTTCCGCGATGGCGTGCGATTCAGGAAAGGGAGTCCCGCCAGCGGATGAAATGGAGGACTTCGGTGCGGGCGGGGGAGGGGGCCAGCCCAATTCGCCAGCCCGAAAAACGGCGTAGGGCGAGGAGACGAACATGGGACCTCCGCTTGGGTACAGACGTACTATAGCCCAAAACGGAGGCGTGGGTCCCGGTCGAAATAACGGGTGTGTGGCCCGGGAGCGCAGGGCTGGAGACGGGAGCCCGAGCAGAAACGCAGGGATAAGGGTCCGAGCCAGCGAGAGGCCTTGATCGCGAATCGAGGCGAAACCCTCAGGCGGGAGGGATGACCCCCAGCTGTTGGCCAAT
>JBKDSY010000187.1:0-11401 GCA_046340755.1 Cyanobacteriota bacterium | reverse complement strand
GGTGGGCTCCCTGATCGCCCTGGCCCAGATCGATGTGAAACGGGCCCTGTCGTTCCTGGTGACCAGCTGGATGGGCCTGCTGTTCATCGCCGTTGGGCTTGGCGGCATCAACGCGGCAGACCACCTGATCCTGGTGTATCCCCTCCCGATGGCCCTGATGCTGATGGCCATTGGGGCCATTGTGTTCACCAATGTCACGCAGGATCTGACCAAGCTTGGTGGCCTCTGGAAGAAGCGCCCGCTGATGGGGTTGGCCTTTCTCTCCGGTGCGGCGGGCTTGATGGGCCTGCCTCCTTTCGCCGGATTCGCCGCCCTGCGGGAGCTATTGGCGGTGGCCGCCAGCAGCACCCATCCGTTCCTGCTCGCTGCCATCGTGCTGATCACCAACGCCTTAGTGAGCGCAGGTTTGATGCGGGTGTTCGGCCTGATTTGGGGCGGACGCACCACCCCCTTCACCACCCGCTCCCCGGAGGCCCTCTGGCTCCTGGTGCTGCCCACCCTGGTGCTGATGGGGATGGTGCTGCACCTGCCCCAGCTCCTTGTGCGCAACGGGGTCTATCCCCTCACGCCCCTGGCGGGTTGGGGGCCCATGGCCTGGCCCCTGCTGGCCAGCACCCTGGTCGGGGGTGGTCTGTCGGCCCTGTTTTATCTCCGGCCCCATCCCTTGGCCCATCTCCCGGCCGCCTTGGGCGGTCTGCAGGACTGGTTGGCCCACGACATGCAAACGGAGCGTTTTTATCACCGCACCATCGTCGGTCTGGTGGTCGTCCTGGCCAGGCTCAGTGCTTGGTCTGATCAGCGGATCGTGGATGGCTTCAGTGGCACCACGGGAGCCGTGGCCCTTGAAGGCGCCAAGCGGCTCAGCCTCACCACCTCCGGCCGCTCCCAGGCCTACGCCCTCACCCTGCTGCTCGGCATCTTGCTGATGGCTGCCTGGGTGCTGGCCAACCCCGCCTCCTCCGAGCTCCTTCGCCCCCTCCGCTGATGCCATCCCCCATCCACCTCCTGCTCCTGGCCCTTCCCCTGGTGGGGGTTCTGCTTCTGCCTCTGTTATCAGAGGCAAGCTCCTCGCGCCTGCGCAATCTGGCGGCCCTGGTCTGCGCCGGCCAGTTGGCGGTGGCCCTGCTCTGCTGGCGCCTTCCCCCCCCCGATCTGCATCTGGCCTGGCTACCCAAGCTCAAGCTCTCCCTGGATCTCGGCCTGGATGGCCTTTCCCTTCCCCTGGTGCTGCTCACCGCCCTGGTCAGCGCCATGGCGATCCTCTCGGCCCCGGAAGACCAACCTCGACCACGCCTCTTCTATTCCCTGCTGCTCTCCACCAATCTGGGCGTGGTGGGTGCCTTTCTGGCCCGGAATGCCCTTCTCTTTCTGCTGGCCTTTGAACTGGTGCTCATCCCCGCCACCCTTCTGGTGGCCACCTGGGGAGGGCCCCGGCGTTCCGGAGCAGGGATTCGCTACTTGGTGTATGGCTCCGTCTCTGGCCTGAGTCTGCTGGGGGCCGTGCTGGCCCTGGCCTGGTTCAACGGCGGTGAAGTGAGCTTCGCCTACGCCGACCTGGCCCAGGCCCACCTGCCCCCCGCCACCCAGGCCTGGATCCTTGGGCTGTTTCTGCTGGCCTTTGGCCTGAAGCTGCCCATTGTTCCCCTCCACGGCTGGCAGCCCCTCACCTACTCCCAGGCCCCGATCCCTGCGGTGATCCTGTTGGGCGCGGTTGTCTCCAAGCTTGGTGCCTACGGCCTGCTGCGCTTTGGCGTGGGTTTTCTTCCAGAGGCCTGGACCGCATGGTCTCCGTGGATTGCGGCCGCTGGAGCCGTCTCCGCCGTCTATGGAGCCCTCAATGCCATTGCCCAAACCGATATTCGGCGACTGATGGCCTACAGCTCCCTGGGGCACATGGGCCTGCTCGTGCTGTCTCTGGCCGCGGCCACCCCCTTGAGCCTGCAGGGGGCCATGGCCCAAATCCTGGCCCATGGATTGATCGTTGCCCTGTTGTTTGCCTGCGTGGGGCTGATCGAACGAAAGACAGGCACCAGCTCCATTCCGGAGTTGTCGGGCCTGCTCAATCCGCTGCGGGGGTTGCCGTTCACCATGGGGATGCTGCTGCTGGCCCTGATGGCCGCGGCCGGCATTCCCGGCCTGGCCGGGTTTCCCGCCGAGTTGATTGTGTTTGAAGGCAGCTGGGTGGTCTTTCCCCGAGCCACCCTGATCTGCTTGCTGGCCTCGGGCCTGACGGCTGTGTATGCGATCCGGCTGTTCAACCGGGTGGGCTTCGGCCGTCTCGATAACGAACGGTCCAACTGGTCCTCCACCCGTTGGTCGGAGCGGGCCCCGGCGGTTGTGCTCACGGTGCTGATCCTGGTCTGCGGCCTCTGGCCCCAGGCCCTCACCGGCTGGAGTGAGAGCGCCACCGCCTCCTTGGCCCTCCGTTCCTACGCCTTCCCCTCCCAGATGGCCTCCGCCCAGCGCCAGGGTGCCGCCATCGCCTCCGCCCCCCAGCTCCTGCCCTCATGACCCCCCCAATCGCCTCCCTCGAGGACACGCGCCAGACCCCGTTGATTCCGCCGTCCACCCATCGTTGGGCCGATGTGATCCACCGGCTGGAGGCCGGGGGCTCCATGCTTCCCGACACGCCGGAAAACCTGAAGCAGATCATCGGCATCTACAAGGCCTATGCCGTGCCGATGGACTTTTACTGGCGCGACCTGCTTTACATCGCCGAGCAGGTGTTTCTGAATCCCCTGCCCGCGTTCAAATACTTCCCCTCCCAGGCCTATCTGGATCGGCCCAATTCCTACTCCGGGGACCAATCCCAATTACGCATCTGGCGCGGTGGTGAGAAGGCCCACCCCGAGCTGTTGGAGTTCATGGCCAAGGGGGAAACTCGGGAGATGCCCAAATTGCTGCATCATCTCTGGCATGACCGCATCAACATGGAGTTTGCCGAGGCCTGCATGCAAGCCATGCTCTGGCACCAGGGCATGGGCGGACGCTTTTACGACTATCTGGAGACGGAAACCTATCGGGCCAATGCCGATCGGGCCATCAAGGCCTACTTCCGGGGCAATCCAGTGATGCTCGGGTTGTACAAACTGTTCCCTGAGATGTTCATTGAGCAGGTGAAGCAGATGAGCTATTACGCCAATCTGGGCCTGTTCTGGGAGGTGATGGCCCCGGTGTTCTTTGAAATGAGTGACATTTACGATGAAGGTGGCTTTGCCGGGGTCCCGGATGCGATGAATTTCCTGGTGAATGGCATTTTTGCCGTGGCGGGGCGCCCGATTTATCATCATGTTTATGTGGGTGATGAATGCATTGAAGTCATCCCCAAATCGGAAGGCTTCACCTGGCTCTACGAAGCTGCTCTTCCCTACGTTGAGGCTGTTTTTTATCGCACGGCTCCTTTCCGCGGCACCAAGAGTTATAACGCCCAGGCCTATCAGGTTCCTGGCGACCAGGCCGACTTCCACTATGGAATTCTCTACGCCGATGTCTTCCCCGTGGGCTCTGCCGGCATCCCGCCAACCTTGCTGATGCAAGACATGTTGCATTTTCTTCCGCCCTACCTGGAAGAGATCTATCAGCATCACCGGCGCGGCGAGGAAGACCAGCTCATCCAGCTGGGCATCACCTTCCAGCGATCGATGTACAACGTCACCTCGGCCGTGATTCAGGCCTTGCGTTGTGCCCTGCTCTATCCCTTGGATGACACAGATCCTGAACATCTCCTGGCCAATCGAAAATTTTTCGAGGCCCAAATGGATCGTTTCCTCCGCCCAGAAGCTCGCCTGGGTGATATCCAGAGCCAGGACTACCGCTGAGGAGATGGGTTTCCAGGGGCTCGCCCTGGGGCGTGGATTGTTTTTTGATCTGATTGATTTGTCGTCTTTTATCCATGGCCAACATCATTGAAACGGCAAAAGCCGCTGGTTGTTTCTCCACCCTTCTCACGGCCGTTGAGGTGGCGGGGCTGACGTCAGCCCTGGAAAGTCCTGGCCCCTTCACCGTCTTTGCCCCGGTGGACGAGGCCTTCGCCGCCCTGCCGCCCGGCACGGTGCAAACCCTGGTGGACAATCCACCCCAACTGGCCCGCATCCTGAAGTATCACGTGCTGGCCGGCGATCACCGGAAGGCGGAGCTGGTGGACCAGCCGGAGTGGACCAGTCTGGAAGGGGCACCGGTGGCCATTCGCCGGGCCGAGCCCTTTGAGGTAAAAAACGCCACGGTCGTGACCGCCGATGTGGTGTGCGACAACGGCGTGGTGCATGTGATCAATCGCGTCATCCTGCCGGGCTGAGCCCGCCGCGCACCCTGAGCTGGTGAGACCCCTCCGGCCGTGTAACAATCGGCCCACTTTGCCCTCCCCCCATGCGCCGTCTCGCCCGCTGTCTTCCCATTCCCATGCTCCTGGGAGGCTTGCTGGCGGGTTGCGCCCCGGAAGGCGGCTCCGGGGTTCAAAGCGTGAAACTGGCCACCATCCAGGGCCGGGGGAAGTTGATCTGCGGCGTGGATGGCAAGTTGCCGGGCTTCAGTTTTGTGGGGCCTGACGGCACCTACAGCGGTCTGGATGTGGACGTTTGCAAGGCCGTGGCCGCAGCGGTGCTGGGGGATCCCACGAAACTGGAGTATCGCGACCTCAATTCCAGCGAGCGCTTTGCCGCCCTGGCCAGCGGCGAGGTTGACCTGCTCTCCCGCAACACCACCATGACCCTCAGCCGGGACGCGGCAGGCGGAAATGGGTTGAGTTTTGCGCCCACCGTTTTCTACGACGGCCAGGGCGTGATGACGCCGAAAGCCAGCGGCATCACCACCCTGAAAGATCTGGCAGGCAAGCCCATCTGCGTGGAGAGCGGCACCACCACGGAGCTGAACCTGGCCGATCGGATGCGGGAACTCAATGTGCCCTACACCCCGCTGAAATTCCAGGCCGGCGACCAAACCTACGCGGCTTACCTCGGCGGCCGCTGCGTGGCCGTCACCAGCGACCGTTCCCAGCTGGCGGCCAAGCGCACGAGCTTCCCCAATCCCGACGGCCACGTGCTGCTCCCCGACGTGATGAGCAAGGAGCCCCTCACCCCCGCCACCGTGAATGCGGATGCCCCCTGGGCCGACGTGGTGCGCTGGACCGTCAACACCCTGTTCCAGGCCGAGGAACTCGGCATCACCCAGGCCAACGTGGCGGCCAAGGTGGCGGAAGCCAAGGCCAACCCCAAATTGGCGGATTTGCGCCGTTTCCTTGGAGTGGAGGGGGATTTCGGCAAGCAGCTCGGCCTGCCCGCCGACTTCGTGCCGAAGGTGATCGCCGCGGTGGGAAACTATGGCGAAGTGTTTGACCGCAACGTGGGCCCGAAATCCCCGTTGAAGTTGGACCGGGGCAGCAACAAGCAATGGAAAGACGGCGGCTTGATCTACTCCCCCCCCTTCCGTTGACCTGATGGCGCCCCCCTCTCCTCCCCTCAACGCCGAGGCTCCACCGCCCTGGTGGCGCGATCGTCGGGTGGTGCCCTGGCTGGTGCAGGCGGCCGTTGGGCTGGTGGTGCTGCTGGTGATCGCCTTCCTCTTGGGCAATCTGGTGCGCAACCTCTCGGCGGCGGGCCTGCTGCTCACCTGGCGCTGGCTCTCCCAGCCCGCCGGTTTCGACCTGGCCGAAACGATCCTTCCCTTTGATGCGGGCATGCCCTATTGGCGGGGGCTGCTGGCTGGCCTGGCCAACACCCTTCGAGCCGTGCTCTGCGGCCTGGTCGGGGCGACGGCCCTGGGCACCCTGGCGGGGATGGCGGCCTTCAGCGGCAATGCCCTGCTGCGGGGGGTCGCCAGGGTCTACGTGGAGGTGGTGCGCAACATTCCCCTGTTGCTGCAGTTGGTGTTTTGGTATTTCGTGGTCTTCCTCACCCTGCCCAATGGCCGCGAGGCCCTGCAGCTGCCCGGGGTGGTGCTGGCCAAATCGGGGCTGTATGTCGTGGGGCTGGTAGAAGGGTTGCGCTGGCAGGGGCCCCACCTGGTGAATGGGGTCTGGCAAGCCCCCTTGCGCTTGTCGGTGGAGTTTGCCGCCCTGCTCACCGGCTTGATCATCTATTCCGGCGCCTTCATCGCCGAGGTGGTGCGCGGCGGCATCGCGGCGGTGCCGAAGGGCCAGTGGGAAGCGGCCTCCTCCCTGGGGCTGCGCTGGTTCACCACCCTGCGCCAGGTGGTGTTGCCCCAAGCCCTGCGGGTGATCCTGCCCGGGCTGAACACCCAATACATCTCCCTGGCCAAGAATTCCTCCCTAGCGGTGGCCGTTGGCTTCAGCGATCTGTATTCCGTGGCCGAAACCACCTTGAACCAAACGGGCCGTGCGGTGGAGGTTTATCTGATTCTGCTGGCGGCCTACCTGGGGCTGGATCTGTTGATCTCCGCCGTGATGAATGGCCTGAATCGGGTCGTGCAGATCAGGGAGCGCTGAGATGCCAGCCATTCTTCGCCGCCTGCGCCACGATCTCTTCGCCACCCCCGGCGATGCCCTGCTGAGCCTGGGGTTGCTCACGCTCTTGTCGGTTTCCCTGGTGGGGGTTCTGCGCTGGGCGGTGGGGCAAGCCCGTTGGGCGGTGATTCAGGCCAACACCACCCTGTTTGCCGTGGGCCGCTACCCCCTGGAGCAGCAATGGCGCCTGTGGCTGCTCACCACCTTGCTCGTTGCGGCTGCCGGACTGAGTTGGGGTTTGTTGCGGGCCCATCCCCGGGCCGATCGGGAGGGCATTCTCTGGCCCCGCAACGACCGCCTGGCCGCTTCACTGCTTGCCGCCGGTGCCCTGTGGCTGCCCTGGGCCCTTCAACTCCAGCTCCCCATCCAGGGGCGTTGGTGGGCCCTGGCCGCCCTGTTGCTCGGCCTGCGCTGGCTGGCGGGCCGTTATGGCCCCGGGATGTCGCCGCGGCTGCTGCGGCTGGTGCCCCTGATCTGGCCGGCCATCTATCTGTTCGGCATGGTGCTGATCAGTGGGGGCCTGGGCTTGATGACGGTGTCGCCCACGGAGTGGGGGGGCTTGCTGCTGACCCTGTTGGCCGCCAGCTTTGCCATCCTGCTGTGCTTTCCCCTCGGGGTGCTGCTGGCCCTGGGCCGCCGCAGTGAGCTCCCCCTGCTGCGCTGGGCCGCGGTGATCTACATCGAATTCATCCGTGGCGCGCCCCTGATCACCTTGCTGTTTCTCGGGCAGAACATCCTGGGATTTCTCCTGCCCAATGGCCTGGCGCCTGACAGGGTGTGGCGCGCCGCCTGGGTGCTCACCTTTTTCGCTGCCGCCTACCTGGCGGAGGCGGTGCGCTCCGGTCTGGCGGCCATTCCCGCCGGCCAGATCGAGGCGGCCCGCTCCCTGGGCCTCTCCCATCCCCAGGCCCTGCAGCGGGTGGTGCTGCCCCAAGCGCTGCGGGTGGCCCTGCCGGCGATGGTGGGGCAGTTCATCTCCCTGTTGCAAGACACCACCTTGCTGTCGTTGATCGGCCTGCTGGAGTTGCTCGGCGTGGCCCGCACGGTGATGGCCAACCCAGAATTCCTGGGCAAAAACGCCGAGGTGTATCTCACCCTGGCCGTGTTGTTCTGGTGCTGCTGCGCCGCCCTCGGGCTGGGCAGCCGGGCCCTGGAACGTCGCCTTGATCCCCGCACTGTTCCCAGCCGCTGATGCCCCCCGCCGCTCCTGCCGTGACCGCTCCCTCCACCACGTCCCAAGGCTTGATGATCGAGGCCCAAGGGGTGCAGAAGTGGTATCCCAATGGCTTCCATGCCCTGCGGGGGTGTGACCTGCGGGTGAGCCGGGGGGAGGTGGTGGTGATCATGGGCCCCTCGGGATCGGGCAAGAGCACCTTCATCCGCACCTTCAACGCCCTGGAGGATTTCCAGAAGGGCCGCATCACGGTCGATGGCATCGCCCTCTCCAACGACCTGCGCAACATCGACGCCATCCGCCGCGAGGTGGGGATGGTGTTTCAGCAGTTCAATCTCTTCCCCCACCTCACCGTGCTGGACAACCTCACCTTGGCGCCGGTGGTGGTGCGCAAGCGCCCGCGAGCCGAGGTGGAGCGGCAGGCGATGGCCCTGTTGCAGCGGGTGGGCATCGCGGAGCAAGCCGGCAAATTCCCCGGCCAGCTTTCCGGCGGCCAACAGCAGCGGGTGGCGATCGCCCGGGCCCTGTGCATGGAGCCCCGCATTCTCCTTTTTGATGAACCCACCAGCGCCCTGGATCCGGAAATGGTGCGGGAGGTGCTGGATGTGATGCGCAACCTGGCCGACGACGACATCACCATGGTGGTGGTGACCCACGAGGTGAAATTCGCCGAGCAGGTGGCCGACCGTGTGGTGTTGATGGCAGAGGGGGAAGTGGTGGAGGAAGCAACACCCCAGGTGTTCTTCAACAATCCAAGCCATGAGCGCACGCGGCGGTTTTTGGATCAGATTCTTTAGGGGCTTTGGCAAACCATGGAGGTGCTCTTGGGTCCTTGGGGGATCGCTGGCTTCCCGACCCCAGAAGCACCCTGTGTTGGCTCTGACTTATTGCAGAAGATCTCGCTTCTTCGCCACACCTTGATGCAAGCAAGGGCTTCAATCATGCAGGCGACGAACAAGAGATCGAGTCAATTGACGCATCGCGATGCAGCCACTCATGCGTGTAAGAGATGGCTTCATGACATTCTCAATGCTTCATTAACAGGCCAGGCCATTCCTTCCCACCGTACGGCACGTGTAGCAGACGCAACATGTGGATACCGGGTCCGATAACCACTGTTCATCATGGACGGAATTGCCCAAAAGCGGCTGTGGCAACTAGGATTGTTACAGCTAGGTGGAGGTGGTTCGCGGAATGCAGCAGGCCCGACAGGGTGGTTCACGGAAACCATCCATTTTGCGTTATGCGCGTATAATGAACATCCACACCGAACACCAGGGCGCTATGCATCATCTTCATCCATGGCACCCTATGCTCTGCAGGAGCAGATTGTTGAGATTCTTGTCGAGAAGAACATGACTCATGCCCCAGGCCCTAACCCCGAGAATTCCATTTATTGCGATGATCCTGGAGACTCTACAGCCAATCGTTATCGTTTTCAGTGGACTTTGGCTGCGATCATGTTTTGTTCGTTGCTAGTTGATGGCCAAGATACCGAAGAGATATTCTGCGAGCATCACGAAGATGTCCTACTAAAGCATCGAGACGGTTCCTTTACTGGTCATCAAGTGAAGACACGTGGGAACGATCAACCCGTATGGAAGTCTACTGATGAGGCAGTTCGCAATTCATGCGCGAGGTTCGCCAGACTTGAGCACCAATATCCGGGGAGATTTCGCCGTTACTCCTTCCTGACGAATCATCCCCTCCACAGAGCAAGCAGCCGTACAGATATATGTTACGTCCTTCGATGTATTCAAGCTGCTAGCACATGCAATGAACTTTCGGCGCCTATTTTGCAATGGCTACGTCGTGTCGCTTCTGATGCCGATGTCCCCATAGAAGTTGCATTCAGAGCAATGTCGAAGACGGTTGCTAATGCAGACTTACCTAAGCTGCGAGATGCTGTCATGAGACTGATAAGCACCCTCTGCGGATGCTGGGCTCCTGCAAGTGAATGCTCCCATGGGGCTGTAGAACGAGCTGCATTGTCTTTGATTGACGAGTGCTCACGTGCATCCTCACTTTTCCACGAACAGCTCTTACCAGCCTATATGGTCACAAATGTCAATCGCACAGAGAAGGTTGCTGCTTGCATTGAAGGCAAACGAATGACGCTCGCACGAATAACACATGTGCTCGAGGCGGGTCGCGACGGC
Source organism: Cyanobacteriota bacterium (assembly GCA_046340755.1). Lineage (GTDB taxonomy): Bacteria > Cyanobacteriota > Cyanobacteriia > PCC-6307 > Cyanobiaceae > Cyanobium. Next base: position 1,611 of record JBKDSY010000187.1, on the reverse strand, counting down.
CAAGCAACACTTGATGGGGATCCCAATCAGCACGTGTCTCCAGGAGAAGGGAGCACAGACCTGTTGCGCATAAAACTGGATTGTGGCGGATTCTCTGCTGTATCAAGGAACTCGGCTGAGGATTTACGTGATAAGGCAGACTATCTTGGAATAAAATGGACGCAGCAATTCGGCCACGTACGTGGCCTTGAACGATACAATCATATCCTTTCACTTGTATGGTCAGATGCCAGTCGAGCATTTGACGCTTCAAGAACTGAGCCTGACCGCTTCGGTCCTGCGATGAGAGAAAGATTTCGGCAGCTAGTCCGAGACCGCCGCAGAAATGGTGATCAGTTATTTGACTGCACTGATGATCACCTTGAGGGCTTTGCTTTCTCACTAACTTCTCAATGCAAGCTTTCCTGGAGCAATTCAAGGCCGTGGGAGGTGGTTAATGGATCTGGTTAAGGCCATTTCAGAACTTGATGCAGAACCTGATCTCCATGCAGCTCGGCTATTGATCTTGATCTCAGCTTTCTCAAGCACTGACCAAGGCACAGTTGAAGGGCTGACCAAGCTTGCCAAGCTTGACTTTCTGCTCCGTTACCCAGTGATGCTTGAACGAGCACTTGTTGCAAAGAACCGGCCAACTCGGGATGTTCGTCTTGAGGACTATGAGCGCCTTAGCGTTGAGTCTCAAATGGTCCGCTATCGTTACGGTCCATGGGATCATCGATATCGCGAGTTCTTGAACATCCTAATCGGCAAGGGCCTTGTCACTGTGAGGGCAGAGGGTAGAAGGATTGTAATCTCATTAACAGACAGAGGAAAGGACTTGGCAATAGAACTAAGCGATAATCCCGCATTTCAAGACTATGCAAGGAGATCTACTCTGCTAAAGCGCCACTTTGACATTATGGGGACTTCATTAATGAAGTTCATATATGATACTTTCCCTGAAGTGATCTCGCTTCGGTCAAACGAGAAGATACCGACATGAATATCAAGCTGAACACCCTACAAATTCGAACCAGGCAAACGGTCGAGATAATTCATTTCTCACAGGCTGTCACCTTCATTTATGGACCCATTGGAACCGGCAAGTCAACAGTTGCACGTCTAGTTGATTTCTGCTTTGGAGGGGACTTAGAGCAAACTCCCGCGATCCAGCAGGAGTTTGTCTCAGTTGTACTCGGGGCCAAACTTGGTGCTAATGACTGTACATTTGAACGTGGGTCTGAAGATACACAGTCCGTACGCGTCTCTTGGAGCCGTGAAGATCAGAGTCTGGGCTCAGCCAATGCTCCTTTATCAGCCGGGGATGCACCCCTAATAGGGGATAAAGTATTCAACCTCAGTGATCTATTATTTTATTTGTGTGATGTGGAGCCGATAAGAGTCTTGCAAAGGAGTCGAGATCCAGACTCGCCGATGATTAGGCTTAGTTTTCGAGACGTCTGGAGGTACTGTTATCTAGATCAGGCTCATTTGGATTCATCATTCTTTCGTCTGGAGGATCCTTTCCGAGGAAGGAAGAGTCAGGATGCAATGCGCTTCTTCACTGGTTTGCACTCCGAGCGATTAAGTAGTTTACAATCAAGGCTGTACCGAGCACTAAGCGAGCAGCAC
>JBKDSY010000186.1:0-10418 GCA_046340755.1 Cyanobacteriota bacterium | reverse complement strand
AGCAGGGTCAAGGCGCCATAGACGGCCACCAGGGCAACAAGGGGCTCCCAGGCGAAGGCACTCAGGCTCTCCAGCAGGGCACTGCCCAGGCCGGTGGTCCCCACCAGCCCGACCACCACGGTTTCCCGCAGGATCACATCCGCCCGGTAGGCCCCATAGGCCAGATAGGGACGGGCGACCGCGCTGAAGGAGCCATAGAGCAGGCTCCAGCGCCGCCCCACCCCCATCAGCCGCAGCGCCTCCTGGGGCCCGGCGGGTGCCTCGTCCAGGGCCTCCAGGAACAGGCGCCCCAGGATGCCCAGGTTGTGAAAGGCCAGGGCCAGGGCGGCCGTGAGCAGGCCGGGCCGCAGAACGAACAGCAGCAGCAGGGCCGTGAGGGGGGGCGGCCAGAGGCGCCCCAGGGCCCAGCCGAAGCGCAACACGGCGGCCAGGGGGCGCCAGGGGGCAACGATCAACAGCAGAGCCGGCGCCAGGCCCACGGCCAAGGCCGCCGCCAACAGGGTCAGGGCCAAGGTGTTGGACACCAGGGAGACCCAGGGCAGGGCCCAGACCGTCTGCCACTGGGGAGGACCCAGGGGCGGCAGGGGTTGAAGGGTGAAGAGATCGCCGAGCCGCACCCCCAGGGCCGCCCCCAGGAGCCCGCAGAGGGGCACCAGGGCCAGGAGCAGCAGGGCCAGTTCCCGGCCGCCCGCCATCAGGGGCCGCGGCGACGGCTGCCCTGGCGCGGCCAGTCGCAGCCGCCGGGGCGCCAGCCAGCGGCGCCGCAGCCGGGCCAGGCCGTGCTCCAACAGCACCATGGCGGCGAAGAGCAGCCAGAGGCCGCACCAGAGCTCCTGAAACTGCAGGGACTGGAGGGTGAGACGCAGCTCCGTTCCGAGCCCGCCCAGGCCAAACACCCCCAGCAGGGTGGCGCTGCGCAGGGCGCATTCCAGCCGGTAGCCGCCGTAGCTCAACAGCCCTGGCAGGAGGGGAGGGCCGAGGGCGGTGAGCAGGGCGGCGGGCGCGGAGGCCCCCGCGCTGCGCAGGGCCTCCAGGCGGGAGGTGTCGAGGCTGTCGAGAAGATCGGCCATCACCCGGGCCACCAGGGCGCTGTAGGGGAGGGCGATCGCCACCACGGCCACCACGGGCCGCAAACCCAACACCTGCAGCAGGAGCAAGCCCCAGAGCAGTTCGTGGAGGGAGCGGGGCAAGGCCAACAGCCGCCGCAGCGCCATGGCGGGCCAGGGGTGGCCGCTGGCCACCCGCCAGACCGTGCGCGAACTGGCGCAGCCCAACACCAGACCCCCCAACAGGCTGGCCGACCAGCCGAGCAGGGCCATGGCCAGGGTGGTGCCCAGGCCGCCGATGGCTGAGCGCCACACCACGGGATCCAGGGAGGGCCGCACGGCGGCCAGGAGGAACTGGCCGATCAGGTCCAGGCCACCGGCGTGCACCTGGCTGGGGAGGGCGAGGAGCACCGGCACCAGGGCCAAGGCGGGCACCAACAGCAGCAGCGGGGGGGCTGGCCGCCAGGGGAGCCGGAGCTGGGGAGCGCCGGCTCGGGGTTCAGGCATGGGAGGCCTCCGTGCCGGCGTAGAGGCCCTGCAGGGTGGCCTCCGTCAGGGCGGAGGCGGGCAGGTCAAAGCAGAGGGCGCCGTGGCGCAGGCCCACCACCCGATCAAACCCGTCGAGCAGGTCGGGTCGATGGAGGGTGAGCAGCAGGCCCCGGGGGGTCTGGCCCGGGCGGAGCACCAGGGTCAACACCGCCCGGGCCCGGCGGGGATCGAGGCTGGCCAGGGGTTCGTCGAGCAGCCAGAGCTCGGCGTCTTGCCGGAGCAGCCGGGCGATGGCCACCCGTTGCCGTTGCCCGCCGGAGAGCTCCGCCACGGGGCGCCCCAGCAGCTGGGGCTCCAGGTCGACCCGGGCCAGGGCGTCGGCGTTGGCGGCGGTGTCGAGGGGCACCAGGAGGTTGAGCCAAGCCTTGGGCCAGCTCCAGTGGGCCAGGCGGGCCGTGTTGAGGTTTTGTTGCACGCTGAGCTCCTCGATCAGGCGCAGGTCTTGCCACAGGGTGCCGATGCGGGCCTGTTGCCGGCGCCGCGACCGCTGGGAGCGGGAGGGCGGGTCGCCGTTCCACAACACCCGACCCCCATCCGGAGGGATCAACCCGTTGGCCACGGCCAAGAGGGTGCTCTTGCCAGCGCCACTGGCGCCGAGCAAGGCCACCCGCTCCCCGGGCCAGAGGGTGAGGCTGACCTCCCGCAGGCGGGGGGCGCCATGGCCATGCACCGTGATCCGCTCCAGGGTCAGCAGGGGCTCCATGGGGGGACCTAACGGATCAACCCCACCTGGCGGCCCACGTCTTCGATGCGCTTGTAATCGCCGGGACGGGCGGCGGTGAATTGCTGGGCGCCAAAGAGCTCCAGAATGGTTTTTTGGTCGGGGTCGTTTTGCCGCCAGCCGATGATGGCCTTGCGGAGCTTGGCGGTGAATCCGGGGCCGAAGCGCTTGTCGAGGGAGGGCTGGGCGAGCCAGTGGTAGTCGGGATAGCCCGGCGTTTTCCAGAGGGCAAACACCTTGGCGCGATTGGCCTTGCCATTGCGCAGGCTGGTGCGCCACACCTGCTCGTTGACCACGCCAGCGTCGTAGGCGCCGCTTTGCACCAGGGCGATGGTGGCGTCATGGCTGCCACTGAAGCCGGGGGCGCCACCGGCGAAGTCGTTCAATTTGACGCCTGCCTGGGCGAGGAACCACTGGGGCATCAGGCGGCCGGAGGTGGAGCTCTCCGAGCCGAAGGTGAAGCGTTTGCCCTTCAGGGCGGTCAACCCCTTGCTCGGCACGAAGGGCCGCAGGCCACTGGCGGGGTTGGCGATGAACACGCTGTGGAAGGAGGCGTCGATGTCGCGCTGGGCCACCACCTGGGCCCCCGGCTTCTGCAACCGGGCCTGAACGCCCGTGAGCCCCCCGAACCAAACCAGATCCAGGTCACCGGTGCGGAAGGCGCTGACCGCCGCCGGGTAATCCACCATCGGCACGTAGCGCACGGGCACCCCCAGCTGCTTGGAGAGCACCTTGGCGACCAGGGGGTAGAGGCGGTTGAGCTTTTCGGGATTTTGATCCGGGATCGCGCTCAGGCGCAGCACGGGTGGCGAGGAGCCGGCGGGCGCTCCCCCCGGGGCGGAGACGGCTGGAGAGGGGAGGTTCGGGCCCGCCAAGACGAGGGTGATCGCCGCTGCCGTGGCCAGGTGTGCAAACCGGCGACGCTGCATGGACCCTCCTTTGAAACGTTGACTTGCCGCGCACTGTAAGGAGAGCAGCGGCGGCGAGGGCCCCCGGAACGGTCTGGCGGTCAAGGTCACCGCTCTCCAGCAATCAAACTGTCTGCAACTCCTGCGACGAAGGATTCGCCGAACCGGCCCAATTTGCAAGCCCTGGCCGGCAGGAGGTCCGGGGGTGGTGTGCACCAATGGGCGGCCGGAGGGGGGGCCTGTGAAACGGATCGATCCGGAGGGCCTGGAGAGGAGTGTTAAGATTTGCCAGAAGTGCGACCAACTTGACGAACATGAATCCAGACAAGACCCGGATTTGCATCATTGGCGGTCTGGGTCACATTGGTCTGCCGCTTGGAATCATGTTTGCCGAGGCCGGTTTCGATGTGACGTTGCTTGACGCGAGTGACAAATATTTTGAAACAGTGCTCAGCGGCAAGCTCCCTTTTGTGGAGTATGGCGCTGAGCCACTGCTGGCCAAGGCATTGGCGAATAATAAACTCCATCTCACCAAATCCTACGCCTGTTTGGCAGAGGCCGATGTGGCGATTGTCTGCATCGGCACGCCGGTGGATGAATACATGTCACCCATCCTGGCGCCCTTCTTGCAATGCATGGAAGACATCGCCGCCAACATCAAGAATGACACGCTTGTGGTGATCAGAAGTTCGGTCTATCCCGGAGCTTTTCAACGCATCAGCGGTATTCTTGCCTCGAAGTCGATCCGCAATGTTTCCTATTGCCCCGAGAGAATTGTGCAGGGGTATGCGGTGCAGGAAATCAGGAACTTGCCGCAAATCATTTCTGGGGCCTGCGAGGAAGCTGTTCAGTTGTCTGCTGATCTCTTCCGCCATCTCACGGAAAAGATTGTCATCTCCTCTGTTCAGGAGGCGGAGCTGGCCAAATTGTTTTCCAATGCCTGGCGCTATATCCAATTTGCCGCCAGCAATCAGTTTTCCATGATTGCTGAGTCTTATGGGTGTGATTACAACAAGGTGCACCACGCCATGACGGAAGGGTATGAACGGAATAAATTTTTGCCGAAGGCGGGTTTTGCAGCGGGCCCCTGCCTGTTGAAAGACACCATTCAGCTGTTTTCTTTCTACGGCAACCAGTTTTTCCTTGGTCAGGCGGCGATGAACATCAACGAGGGCTACCCGGCCTTCATTGTGGATCGCCTGTTCCGGGAAGATGAACTGCAGCACCACACCGTGGGCATTCTGGGGATGGCCTTCAAGGCCGATGTGGATGACACTCGCGATTCCCTCTCATTCCGGTTGAAAAAAATCCTTGAATTTCGTGGGGCGCGGGTGTTGTGCAGTGATGCTTATTGTCACCATGATTCCTGGTGTTCACCTGAGGAACTGATTGAACAGGCCGACACGATCATTGTGGCTGTTCCCCACAAGCCCTATGCTAAACTAAATTACGGCACCAAACGGGTTTACCATGTCTTCTCAGCCTAATCAAGAACAACAGAAATCTGTTCTTGTCACCGGCGCCAATGGCTTCATTTCAGGGTATTTGGTTGAGGAGCTGCTGAACAGCGGTTATCGGGTGGTGGGTCTGGATAATTTCAGTAAATATGGGAGGGTTCAGAAGTCTTACGACACCAACCCCAACTACACCCTGGTGGAAGGAGATGCGAAAGACACACAACTCATTTATGACCTGCTTGACGGCTGTCAGCACCTGGTGGCCGGTGCGGCGTTGATCGGTGGAATTTCTTACTTCCACGAGTTCGCCTACGACCTGATGGCGGAAAACGAGCGCATCACCGCCAGCACGTTTGACGCCGCCATTCAGGCGCACAAAGACAAGGTGTTGGAAAAGATCACCGTGTTGTCATCCTCCATGGTGTTTGAGTCGTGTGATGTGTACCCCACGGCGGAAGGTATGCAGAAAACCTCGCCGCCGCCGCTGTCCACATACGGCTTCCAAAAGCTTGCGGTGGAATACTTCGCCCAAGGTGCCCACGAGCAATACAAGCTGCCTTACACCATCATTCGTCCGTTCAACTGCATCGGCATCGGCGAGAAGCGCGCCCTGTGTGACAAGGAGATTCTCTCCGGCAATGTGAGCCTGGCGATGAGCCACGTGGTGCCCGATTTGGTGCAGAAGATTGCCAAGGGTCAGGACCCGCTGCACATCCTGGGCAGTGGCCAACAGGTGAGGCACTACACCTATGGCGGCGATCTGGCCAGGGGCATCCGCATGGCAATGGAGCATCCGGCTGCGATCAACAACGATTTCAACCTCTCCACCGATGTGTCCACCTCGGTGATTGAGCTGGCGGAATTGATCTGGACCAAGATGAACCCAGACAAGCCCTTCAATTACATCAGCGACAAGCCGTTCCAATACGACGTGCAAAAGCGGGTTCCAGACACCAAGAAGTCGGAAGAGGTGTTGGGGTTCACCGCCGAAACCAGCCTCAGTGATGCCCTGGATGAAATCATTCCCTGGGTGGTGAGCCAGGTGGAAATCGGCGAGATCTGAGCCACCCTCGCCCCCCCTTCTGGGGTGGGGTGGTTGGTTTTTGACCCGTCGCCCATGGTCACCTCCATTGCCATCGATGCCTTCCTCGCAGGGACTGGTGTCGTGGTGGATGTGCGCACCCCGAGTGAATTCCACCAGGGCCACATCCCCGGGGCCTGCAACCTTCCCCTGTTCAGCGACGGGGAGCGGGCCGAGGTGGGAACGCTGTACAAACAAGCGGGTCGCCAGGCTGCCGTGCAACGGGGCCTGGCCCTGGTGGGCCCCCGGCTGGAGGCATTGGCCGCCGGCCTGATCGCCGCCCAGGGGCGCCAGCCCGACCAGCCCCTGCGGTTGACCTGTTGGCGGGGAGGCATGCGCTCAGGCAGCGTGGCCTGGCTGGCCTCCACCCTGTCGTTGCCCGTGGTGGTGCTGGAGGGGGGCTACAAGGCTTACCGCCGTTGGGTGTTGGCCTTGATGGAGAGACCCTGGCCCCTGCGCCTGCTTGGCGGACGGACGGGGACGGGGAAGACCGACCTGTTGTTGGCCCTGGCCGAGCGGGGGGTGGCGGTGGTGGATCTGGAGGGGTTGGCGCACCACCGGGGCAGCAGTTTCGGTGGCCTCGGCCTGCCCGACCAACCCAGCAGCGAACACTTTGAAAACCGCATCGCCGCCGCCCTCCATCGCCAGGGCGAGGCAGGGGAGATCTGGTTGGAGGCGGAAAGCGCCCAGGTGGGCCGTTGCCGCATCCCGGCGGGCCTCTGGCATCAGATGAAGGTGGCGCCCTTGCTGGAGGTGCGCCGGCCCGTGGAGGAGCGGCTGCGGCACCTGGTGGCGATTTACGGCCCTCAGGATCCAGGGGCCCTGGTGGAGGCCACCCTGCGGATTGCCAAGCGGCTGGGTCCCCAGCGCACGGCCGAGGCGGTGGAGGCCATCCGCCAAGGCGAGATGGGCCGGGCCTGCGCCCTGATGCTCGACTATTACGACCGCTGCTACGACCGCGACACGGCTGCCCACGGCGGCCAGGCCGTGGAGCTGGGCAGCGCCGACGCCCGCACCGCCGCGGAGCAGCTGTTGCGGGAGGGGCTGGTCAAGGCGCCCTAAGGCCCGAAGCCGACGCCGCACCATGGATGCGCCCGATCACGGCCGCCTGGGCAAAGCCAGCGGCCTGGAGCTCCCGCAGGGCCCCGGGGGCCAGCTCTGCGGGCAGGGCTGCCAGGAGGGGGCCGCAGGTTTGGGGGTCGATCAACAGGGCCGTCAGGGCGGGAGAGGGGGGCTGGGCCCCCAGGAGGCGCACCGGGCCTTGCAACAGAGCGAGGGCTTCGGCGTTGGCGGGGCTGAGGGTGCTCGCGTGGCCGGCGGCCAGGAGCTCCAGGGCGCCGGGGAGCACGGGAATGGCGGCGCCATCCAGTTCGACCCTCAGGGGGGGCACCCCCCCGGTTCCCCCTGGGGTGCGAGGGGGCGAGGCGAGCATTTCCCCCAGATGGCCCAACAGACCAAAGCCGGTGATGTCGGTGCAGGCCCGACAGCCGTGGGCCGCCAGGAGGTCCACCAGGTCGGCCTGGCTCTGGCCCAGCTGCTCGAGGGCCCCATCGAGATCCTCCGCCCGCAGGGCCCCGCCCATGGCCGCCGCAAAGAGCACCCCACTGCCGATGGGCCGGCTGAGCAGCAACACGTCACCGGCTAGCGGGGGGCCCTTGGCCCAGTGGCGGGAGCTGGGGGCGAGGCCGTTCACGGTGAGGGTCACCGCCAGGCCAGCCCCGTCGCGCCCCTCCATGGTGTGGCCCCCGAGCAGGGGAGCTCCCAGGGGGTCCACCACCGAGCGAATTCCGGCGAGGGTGTGCAGAAGCAACTCCTCCTGCACGGCGGGCGCCGCTTCGGGCAGGGTCACCACCGCCTGAACGCTCTGCACCTTGGCGCCACTGGCCCAGAGGTCTCCGCAGGCGTGGAGGGTGGTGAGGCGTCCGTTGAGCCAGGGATCGTCGACCAGGGCGGGAAAGCCATCCACGCTTTGCAGCAACAGAAGCCCCCCTTCCAGCTCCCGCACCAGGGGGGCGTCTTCCGCCGGGGGCGGGGCGGCGACGCCGTCGTGGAAGGCGGCCAGCCGGGCGAGGGCGCCGCGCAGGGGAGCGGCCGCCAATTTGGCCGCGCACCCCCGGCATGCCATGGCGGCCGCAGGGGACGGTCCCGAGGCCGGCGCCATGGGGGCCAGGGCGGCGAAGCTGGCCATGAAGCGTTGGTCCAGGTGTTGCTTCCAGCGCCAGAGCCAGGCGCTGGGCCCCAGGGCCAGGGGTCCCCAGAAGGCCAGGGCCCGGGGCGGCCCGGCCACGCCCCCATCCCCCAGCAGCTGGAGCGCCCAGCGCTGGGGCCGCCCGGGGGCGAGCGGACGCCCCTCCAGGCTGCGCTGGAGGTTGGTGGCGAGCAGGGGCGCCGCCCGCACGGCCCACACCCCCGAGGGGGGCCGGGGGTGGGAGGTGATGAGGGCGCAGTCGCCAGCGGCAAACAGCCCCGGGTGGCGGGCCACCTCCAGGGTGGCTTCGGTGAGCACCCGGCCGCTGGCGGGGTCGACGGGCAGGCCGGCGGCGGCGAGCCAGGGGGGCGCCTGGCTGCCGGTGCAGGCCAGGTCCGCGGGCTGGGAGGCGGCCTGGGGGTGGAGGGGAATGGCGGCCTCCTGGAGGAGGGCCTCTGCCCGGCGGTTGGCGGCGGGGGAGCCGAGGGAGAGGGTGGAGCCCCGCAGGAGCAGCCGGGGGCGCAGGCCCCGGGCCCGCAGGGCGAGGGCCACCTCCACGGCCGAGGCGCCACCGCCCCGCAGGCGCGGCTCCGGCGGGGGGGCCTCGCACCAGTGGAGGAAGGGTTCGAGGGGTTTGACGGCCATCTCCCCGGGTGCGGCGGGGGTGAGGGCGCCCACGTCGAGGCTGAGGCGGTCGAAGGACAGGGGGGGCCTTCCGGCTAGGTGGAGCAGGCGGGCGACGAGATCCAGCCCCAGGATTTCGGCCTGCACGAAGGTGACCTGGGCCAGGGCGCAGAGGCGGCGCAGGTCGAGGCGGCAGGCGTGGGGGGGCCGCAGGCCGGCCACCACGGCGGGCACCAGGCCGGAGTAGCAGAGGGTGGAGTGGCGGCTGACGAGGACGATCCGGGTGGCGCGCGGCCGGCTTTGGGGCCGCATCAGCCACCGCCGCAGCACCAGGGCATGGGTGTGGCCGCCACCGGCCAACAGCAGGTGATGGCGCCAGGGGCCGGAGTTCAAGCGGGTTGCCCGGGGTGAACCCTGCCATTCAATAGGGTGCCCTTTTCCCGTTGCGTGGTGACCAGCACTCCCCTGTTGGCGTCTTCACTGGCACGCCTGGACCACTGGCGGCGCCGCCTCACCGTGCCCCAGTTCACCGTGGTGACGGGACTGCTTGTGATCAGCGCGGGCACGGTGGTGTTGGCTTTGCCGGCCTGTTCGGCCGACTCGGTGGGGTTGTGGGAGGCCCTGTTCACGGTGACCTCGGCGATCACGGTGACGGGTTTGTCGATCATTGACGTGGGCAAGGAGCTCACCCTGTTGGGCCAGGTGGTGTTGGCGGGGCTGATCCTGATCGGCGGCCTGGGGTTGATGGCCATCACCACTTTTTTGCAGGGGTTTGTGCAAGGCCGCTCGGGGCTGCGGCACCGGCTGGATCGGGGCCGGGCCCTGGATGAATTCGGGGTGGGGGGCATTGGACCCACGTTCAATTCGATCCTGCTCACGGCGGCGATCATCATGGGGTTGGGATCGTTGATCCTCTATGGCTTTGGCTTTCGGGATATTGAGAATCCCTGGGCGCGCCTGTGGGCGTCGGTGTTTCACTGCATCAGCGCCTATAACAATGCCGGCTTTGGTTTGTTCAGCGATAACCTCGTGGGCTACCGCGACCAGACCGTGGTGAACGGGGTGATTGCCAGCTTGATTGTGATTGGTGGCATCGGCTGGCGGGTGACGAATGACCTCTGGACCAAGCGCTTGCGCCTGCGCCGCCTGCGCAACTTGAGCCTGCATACCCGGCTGGTGTTGCGGAGCACGGCGCTGTTGATCGCCGTGGGGGCCATCGGGCTGCTGTTCACGGAACAATTTGCCCCGGCGGGGGTGATCAGCCAGCTGAACCTGTGGGAGAAGTTGCAGGTGACGATCTTCCAATCCATAACCACACGAACGGCTGGTTTCAACACGGTGGTGCTCTCCCAGGAAACCCTCTCGGATGCGGGGCTGTTGCTGATGATCGGCCTGATGTTCATCGGCGCCAGCCCGGGAGGCACGGGGGGCGGCATCAAGACCACCACCTTCGCCCTGCTACTGGGTGCCACCCGCTCCACGCTGGACAACCACCGGGAGGTGGTGATTCGTCACCGCCGCATCGCGCCGGAGCTGATCTTCAAGGCGATCGGCGTCACGGTGGCCTCTGGACTGTTTGTGGTGGGGATGACGCTCCTGTTGGGGCTGGGGCCACCGGCGGAAGGCGGGGAAGTGGTGGCGGGCACCTTCACCTTTTTGGAGAAGCTCTTCACCTGCATGTCGGCCTTTTGCACGGTTGGGCTGGATGTGGGGGTGACCAGTCAGCTGAACCGTTGGGGTCAGTTGGTGTTGATTGTGGGGATGTTTGTGGGGCGGTTGGGGATTTTGTTGCTGCTTTCGGCGCTTTATGGGCGGACGAGTTCGAAGAGGGTTGGGTATCCGGT
>JBKDSY010000185.1:0-2130 GCA_046340755.1 Cyanobacteriota bacterium | reverse complement strand
CGCTGCGCTCCACCTCGCGCTCGTCGATCTCCTTGGCGCTCCCCGCCTGCGAGAGCTTGAACGCGAGCGAGTAGGGCGTGTAGTTGCGGAGGACGTCGAGGATGAAGCCCTCCTCGATCGCCTGGCGCATCGAATACACATGGAAGGGCGCTGGCAGGTTGCCAGGACCAGCGGGTTCATGGGGATTGGGCCTGCGGCCAAACAGCTCCAGCGTCTTGGCCTTGGGGGTGGCGGTGAAGGCCACGTAGGTGATGCCGCCGCTTCCGGCGCGGGCGCCAGAGGCACGAGTGCTCATAACGGCGGCGGCAATCAGGGCTTTCTTGCGCTCGAGAGCCAAGTCTCTCTGATATGCACAATCCTTCTCAAGCCCTTGAAGCATCCAGACAAGCCCTTTTATTTCCTCTTGAATGGAAAGGTCAGGGACCCAGATCTTTTCCTTAAGAAGCAGATCAAGATTCAGCGGCCTGTTGCGTCCAGCTGCACCCCTAGAGCATTGGTTGAGGAGAAAGTCACCGTGATCACTCCACAAGAGAGCAAGCAAGAACTCTGTAAGGCAGCAGCTGGAATTCCCCCTAATTACAGGGTAGCGATGAGAGACGACACACCCAGTCTCGTTCTCGGTGGCAAGGGCAACCGCGCCCTCCCACGCAAATTGTCCGCTGAGAATTAGATCTCCAATCTCCACATAGAAGAAGTCGGAGTCGCCCAGTTGACTTCCTGGGCAAAGCTCCTTGTGAAAGAGCCCTCTTCCCCGGTTGTACAGGCCCAGCGGTTCGTAGGAAGCATCGCCCGAAATGCCAACGGGCCGAGAAATTGGCTTGACGAGCCGCCCTATTCTCTCCTGCCTGCTATTGGAGCCACTATACCCGGAAAGCGCCAGAGCCTTTATGCGCTCTCTTGCAAGCTGAATTAGCCGCTGCTGCTCGGCGATCAGGGCGTCGATCTTGGAGGTTTCGCGGTTAAGGAAGCGCAAGATTGAGGCCCGCTCTTCGGCGGGAGGTGAGCAGATTCTCAGATTCTTGAACTCATCCCAGTAGAGCCTGAGTCGAAAGTCAGTGATCCCACGAGAAAAGCGCTTGATTTCATTAACAGCGAACTCGGTTCTCAACAGGTACTCGATCCACTCCGTAGGCAGGGTTGTCTTCGGTCTTGCCACGACATATGCGGGACTTACCATCCCCTCCACGACAACGCTACCGAATGCGCCTTGCCAAGCCCTCATCATGTTGTAAACAAGGTCCCCGGGAGCTACGCGTTTGTATTTTGACCGGTCATCACTACGAACAACTTTGCGATCCATCTCTTCTTCGCTGAGCTCCGAATCGGAAACCCCGTGATGAATAGAAACGCTGAGGACAGGGAGATCTTCATTTCCTGCCTCGACCACCTCGGAATAGAGAGACGCAATTCTCTTCACCTCCCAATGCTCCGGCACCTCCCCCAGCCACTCCACGCCGCTAGGCTTGTAAAACGGGTAACGGGGAAAGCTCATGCCGACAGCCCCCCAATCATCTCCAAGATCCGATCAGTCACCTGCTTGAGCTCGGCATCGATCACTTCCAGTGGCCGGGGCGGGGTGAACAAGTAGAAGTGGCGGTTGAAGGGAATCTCGTAGCCCACTTTCGTCTTGTCGTGGTCGATCCAGGCATCGGGTACGTGGGGCAGGACTTCGCATTCGAAGTAGGTCTGCACGTCTTCCGAGAGCGGCACGTTTTCCGAATCCCGCAGGCTGCTATCGACCTGAGGCTGCCCCTTGGCCTTCCCTCGATGACCGAGCAACACGTTGCCCGCTTCGTCCCGCAGCGGACGCTCCACGGTGATCGTGCGGTAGCCGAAATCCTCGTTGCGGAAGATCTTGCTGATCGGCTTGCCGTCTTTCTCGGCCTCCTCAAAGCTGCCGAACAGGCGGGTGATCTCGTCGATGTGCTCTGGGCTCAGTTCCTTGCGCTTGCTGCCCAGGCTCTTGCGCATCTTCTGCCAGAAGCCGCTCGCATCAATAAGTTGCACCTTACCCTTGCGTTCCTCGGGTTTGCGGTTGCTGAGGATCCACACATAGGTGCTGATGCCGGTGTTGTAAAACATATCCGTCGGCAGGCCGATGATGGCCTCCACCAGATCGTTCTCCAGTAC
>JBKDSY010000184.1:0-2583 GCA_046340755.1 Cyanobacteriota bacterium | reverse complement strand
TTTGAACTCGGGACTGTGGATGCGGCGCTTGTTCATCGGTGAGAGCCCTCTTCAGGGGCGGTGCCCCGCCTCAGAGGTTAACGATGGGGGCTGTCCAGAAAAGCCAGACCACCTCAAACTGCGCCTCGAGCGGACAACTACGCTGTTAGGTACCGGCTCGGTGCCGACCGCCACGAGCGCACGGAGGAACGCTGTGGCTACCGCAACGGCAGCCGGCCACGCCTGCTCACCACCCAGGTGGGCGACATCCCGCTTCCCATCCCGAAACTCCGCTCAGGGAGCTTCTTCCCCACGATCCTGGAGCCCAGGCGGCGGATCGATCAGGCCCTGTACGCCGTGATCATGGAGGCGTGGGTCAAGGGCGTCTCCACCCGCAAGGTTGACGCCCTGGTGGCGGCAATCGGCTCCGATGCCGGCATCTCCCGCTCGGAGGTCAGCCGCATCTGCCAGGGCCTCGACGCCCAGATCCAGGCCTTCCTGGAGCGCCCCCTCGACAGTTGCCGTTACCCGTACATCTACCTCGACGCCACCTACCTCCACGGCCGGCTCGGCAAAACGCTGCAGGTCTGCTCCCGTGCCGTCGTGGTGACCATGGGGGTGAACACTGACGGGCGCAGGGAACTGCTTGGGCTCAAGGTGGGCGACAGTGAGAGCGAGCCCTTCTGGCGGGAGTTCCTCGCCAGCCTCAAACAGCGCGGTCTGACCGGCGTGCGGCTGGTGATCTCCGATGCGCACGTGGGGCTGACCAAGGCCGTGGGCCGCATGTTCCAGGGCTGCTCCTGGCAGCGCTGCCTTGTGCACTTTGCCCGCAACCTCCTGCAGACGGTGCCCAAGGCTCAGCAAGAGATGGTGGCCGCCGCCCTGCGCTCGGTGTTCACCCAGCAGAGCGCCGCCGCCGTGGAGGAGCAATGGGATCAGGTGGCCGCCATGCTCACCGCCAAGTTCCCCAGGGCGGCAGATCTCATGGCCACGGCCCGGGAGGATGTGCTGGCGTTCCGCCACTTCCCAGCCAGCCACTGGCGCAAGCTGTGGAGCACCAATCTGCTGGAGCGCGTCAATGGGGAGATCAAGCGCCGCACCCGGGTGGTGGGCATCTTCCCCAACGACGCCGCGATCACACGCCTGGTGGGTGCAGTGCTGCTGGAGCAGGACGAGCACTGGCAGCTGGAGGGCCGGCGAATGTTCTCGCTTGAATCGATGGCCGCCATCCCGCCCAGTGCCGAGGCCCTTCTTGACGCGGATCAGGAGAGAGTTGCCATGCCGTAGTCCACAGCAGACACTCAGGCCCCAGCCAGCGCTCTGACCCGCCCCCAGGGCGGGCCGGATCGCTGGCGCACGGGGGCCGGCGCTGAACCCTGCGTCTCCACCCCACCGCCAAGAAGTGAATGACTTGACAGTTCATTGCCAACCATGCAAGGTGAAAGAACGAGGCGATTCATCCCCTCGGAAATGACATCCCGTCATTCCACCCTGTTCACACTCTGATCAGGGCAGTCGGGCCTCCGGATTTACACCACCCAAAGGGACGCGGCCCTGGCATGCATTCGAACGTGACTTCGTTGTTGGCCAGTCAAATCGTTTTGTTCATGTCTACGGGAAGCCCGCGGCCTTCATTTCTCTTGCCAGATGTAGGCGCCAGGAATTCGTCACATCCAATGTCACGTAAAGCACGCCACTGTAATCTGACAAAATCTCGACACCTTTTTCATGGAGGGCGCAAACGCGATTACGACCCAGTTTGCCAATGAAGTAGCCAAGTTCAAAAAGCACATTGGGCCTTGCTCTTGCTGCAAGTTGATTTGTGTCTGTGCCTTTCGTGCCGCCAATATCATCAGCCGTTAGCAATACGACGGCATAAGCAACATCGGAGTAGTCGGTAAATTTCTCGATAATCGTCCGCCCCATATTTGGTTGCTCGTGGAGAATGATGGGTTGAAACTCCAGTTTTTCGAGATATCGAGCAACCTTTTCACGAGCCGCCTCATCATGCCCGTGTACCAAGAATACCCGTCTAGTGTCTGTAGCACTAGTACGTATCGGTGGTGGATGTGTCTTCGTTTGCATTACCTCGCTGAGAAACTCTAAGCGGCATTGCACAGCAGTTCGAAAGGCAGCCCATGACCCTGAGTCATTGTTGTAGTAACCGCCCAAAACGAGCGGCGAAGTGGAGATGGACGACCATTTAGCTGAATACCCTCTGTCAGGAAAGTCCGTGTCCAGCCATTTGGCAACATCGTGGTCCCATCTCTCAAACTCGCTGTGTGTTCCTGTGGGATCATGCGAATCGTGCAGCAGTTGCCTGCCCCGATCAGAAAGTGATTCGAATGAATGTGGTTTTTTCTTGGTCATTCGTTTCAATTAACGTGGCTTCATTATGCATAGGCTAACGCTGGCCTTGAGTGGCAGGCAATGAGTTCTGGGTGGCGAAGCCAAGATCTGAAGGTGGCCTGTCCACTCGAAGGGCTTGTTGGACTAAGCCGCTCCGCGGCAGATTCAAGCCCAATATAGATCACGCATCGATATTTGCCAAGGATTTCCTGGCTGACGTCCGCATCAGAAGGTCGCGTGTGCGGCAAGGTAGAC
>JBKDSY010000183.1:0-3911 GCA_046340755.1 Cyanobacteriota bacterium | reverse complement strand
CGCAGGGTGATGAAGCGGTTGCCTTCGGCCCACCACAGGCGGCGCTTCTGCAGGTTCACCTGCTGCAGCTTCTTCGTGCGCACGTGGGAGTGGCTGACGGCCATGCCGTTGTTGGCCCGTTGGCCGGTGAGTTCACACACGCGGGACATGACGTTGGTCCGAAGTCACGAATCCAGCGACCTTATCAAATCGCGACTCCAGGCCGGTTCGCAGCGGGGCAGGCGCTCGCCCCCCTGGGCGTGGAAGGCCAGAACGGCCTCCGGCGCCCAACCCACCTCCAGCCGCTCCGGAGGGGCCGACTGGGCGGGCCAGAGCATGCGCAGCAGGCCCGCCGCGCTCTCCAGCCAGAGCACCTGTTGGTTGCCGCTCCATTCCGCCCGCACCACCCGGGCCGGGAAACCACCGCTGGCCACGGGCTCCAGGGCCTCCGCCCGCACCGCCAGCTGGCGCCCCTCCAGGGGAGGAAACAGGTTGATCGCCGGGCGGCCGATGAACCCCGCCACAAAGCGGTTGGCGGGATCGTGATAGAGCTGGCGGGCCGTGCCCACCTGCTGCAGCCGCCCCTGGTCGAGCACGGCGATGCGATCCGCCAACCCCATCGCCTCCTGTTGGTCGTGGGTGACGTAGAGCACGGGGTGGCCGGCGTCGGCGAGCAAGCGGCGCAGTTCGGGCCGCAGCTCCTCCCGCAGCTGGGCGTCGAGGTTGCTCATGGGCTCGTCGAGGAGCATCAGGCGCGGCTGGCGCAACAGGGCCCGGCCCAGGGCCACCCGTTGCCGCTGGCCGCCGGAGAGCTGGGCGGGGCGGCGCTGGCGCAGGTCTTGGAGCTGCAACAGGGCCAGGATCCGGCTCAGCCGCTCCTCCCGCTCCGCCGCGGGCACCCCCCGCACCCGCATGCCCAGGGTGAGGTTCTCGGCCACGCTGAGGTGGGGATAGAGGGCATAGCTCTGAAACACCATGCCCACCCGCCGCAGGGCTGGATCCAGCTGGCTGATGTCCTCCCCGTCGAGCACCAGGCGGCCGGCGGAGAGGGGGTCGAGGCCGGCCACCACCCGCAGGGTGGTGGTTTTGCCGCAGCCGCTGGGCCCCAACAGGGCCATGCATTCCCCCGGCGCCACCTCCAGGTGGATCCCATCCAACAGGGTGCGACCCGACACCTGCCGCGACACCCCCTCCAGGCGCAATCCCCTCATCCCTTCACCGCCCCGCGGGTGAGCCCGCTGATGATGCCCCGCTGAAAGAGGAGCACCAGGAACAACAGGGGCAGGCTGCCGAGCACCGTGGCGGCGGCGAAGGGGCCGTAGGGCACGGTGAACACGGAGGAGGAGGCGATGCGTCCCATGGCGGCGGGCAGGGTGAGCAGATCGGAGCGGGAGAGCCAGGTGAGGGCGATGGGGTATTCATTCCAACTGGCCAGGAACACCAACAGGCCGGTGCTCGCGATGGCCGGGGCCAGGAGCGGAAGCACGATGCGCGTCAGCCGGCGGGGGGCGTTCAGGCCATCCAGCCGGGCGGCATCCTCCAGCTCCGGTGGCAGGTCGTGGATCGCCGCCCGCAGCAACAGGATGGCCAGCGGCAAGGACAGGGCCGCGTAGGGCAGGCTCAGGGCCAACAGGTGGTTGGCCAGACCCCACCAGCGGGCCAGTTGCAACAGCGAGAGAAACAGCAACACGGTGGGAAAGAGGGCGGCCCCCACCAGGGCGCCACTGAGCACCACCTGGACGCGGCCTTGCAGGTGCCGCAGGCCATAGGCGCAGGGCACGGCCAACACCAGCGTCAACAGGGTGGTCACGCCCCCCAGGGCAGCGGAATTGAGCAACACCCGGGCCAGGGAGGGATCGCCGCCGAGCACCAGGTCGTAGTTCGCCAGGGTCCAGGGGGAGTGGCCGGCGGCGGGCTTGCCGCCCACGATCACCTCCTCCACCAAAAAGGACGTGCGCAATTGCCAGAGCAGGGGCGCCAGGCTCCAGGCGAGCAGGAGAAGCCGCATCATCGCCGAACCTCCCGCCAGCGCCCCTGGCCCAGCCAGAGCAGGGCGATGGCCACCATCAACGCGAAGGAGGCGAGCATCACGGTGGCGCTGTAGCCGAAGTCGAGGAAGCGCATGGCATGGAGATAGGCATAGAGGGCCAGGCTCTCCGTGCTCCCGGCCGGGCCGCCGCCGGTGAGCAGCTGGATCAGGTCAAACACGCCCAGGGCCTGGGCCAGGCGAAACAGCACCGCCAGCCGCACATAGGGGGCCAACAGGGGCCATTGCAGACGGCGCAGGAGGGTCCAGGCGCCGGCACCCTCCAGCTGCAGGGCTTCCTCCAGGTCGCGCGGGATGGTCTGCAGCCCCGCCAACAGCAGGATCGCCACGAAGGGCGTGGTTTTCCACACGTCCGCCAACACGGTGAGCAGCCAGGTGGTGCTCGGCGTGGCCAGAAAGGCCAGGGTGGGCCCCCCCAGTGCCTGGAGCAAGCCGTTGATGGGGCCGTAGGGGTCGTTGAGAATCCAGCGCCAGCCCAGGGCCATCACCGTGCCCGGCAGGGCCCAGGGGATCAACACCAGCGCCCGCAACAGCCCCCGCCCCCGAGAGGGCCGGTGGAGGATCAGGGCCATCCCCAGGCCCAGGGCCAGCTCCAGGGCCACCGACACCCCGGCGAAGCGCAGGGTTTGCAAGGCGTCTTGCCAGAAGCGGGGATCCTGGACCAGGCGGGCCCAGTTGGCCCCCCCGTTGGGCACCGCCGCCAGCCCGGTGACCAGGGAGCTGGCGTGGAGGCTGAGCCAGCCGTAGTGGAGCCAGGGCCAGAGAAAGATCAGCGCCAGCAGCGCCAACGCCGGGGCCATCAACAACAGGGGCGTCCAGGGGGCCATCAGGCGGAGAGCGTCGCGCCCATGGCGCGCACGACGAGGTCACTCTGCCGCTGCGCCCGTTCCAACACGACCCGGGGGGGCTGATCGGAGGTGAGCAGGCCATTGATCTGGCGCTGCAGGATGTCGCTGAGTTGGGCGTAGAGGGGGATCAAGGGCCGGGCCAGGGCCCGGTCGAGGGCGCGGCGCTGCACGGGCAACAGGGGTTGGCGCGCCACCAGCTCGGGGTCGTCGTAGAGGCTGCGCCAGGTGGGGGCGTAGCCCTGGCTGAGCACCAACTCCCGCTGCACCTCCGGTCCGGTGAACCAACGCATCACCGCCGCCGCCGCCTGGCGGTGGGGACTGCCAGCGAGCAGGGAGAGCCCCCAGGTGCCCAGGGTGCCCCCACCGGGCAGGCCCGGCGCGCCGGGGAGGGTGGTCACGCCCACCTTTCCCGCCACGGTGCCGCCCTCCTCCTGGAGCAGTTCCCAGGCATAGGGCCAGTTGCGCAGGAAGGCGGCCTCGCCGGCGCTGAAGAGCTGGAGGGCGTCGTTTTCGGCGAAGTTGGCCACGCCGGGGGGCGTGACGCCAGCCCGCACCAAGTCGGCCAGCCAGGTGGTGGCCTCCAGGGCGGCGGGGCTGAGCAGGTCGGTGCGGCCGGCCTCCGGGTTCCACCAGCGGCCGCCGAAGGCATGGAGGGTTTCCAACATCACGCAGCTCAGGCCCTCGTATTGGCGACCCTGCCAGAGGTGGCCCCAGCGCACCTGGCCGTTGGCCTGCAGCTCCCGAGCCATGGCCACCAGCTCCCGGGTGTCGCGAGGCGGGCGGGGCAGCAGATCCTGGCGCCAATAGAGCAGGGCGGTGTCGCCCGAGAGGGGCAGGCGCCAGAGATGGCCGCCGAAGGCATTGCCCAGTCGAGCCGAGGGGAGCAACCCCGCCAGGGCGTCCTCCCCCAGAAGGGGCTCCAACGGTTCAAGCCAGCCGGCCGCCACGTAGCGGGCGGTCCAGCTGACGTCCATCAACAGCAGGTCGAAGGGGGTGTCGCCCAGGAGCAGGCTGCTGATGGCCAGATCGGAGAGGGC
>JBKDSY010000182.1:0-10223 GCA_046340755.1 Cyanobacteriota bacterium | reverse complement strand
GTGGGAGTCCATGGGTCGGGCTTTTTTCTTGGGGCTCGGCTCCTCGGGATAAAGACAGTCTGCGGCTGTGCGACTAGGGTCCATGGCGTTAGATCAGTGGGCTTGCTTTTTGCCCCCAGGCGGGGGGCCATGTGCTCGTTGTCGTGAAAGGGCTCACTGGAGGGGCGCCTGCCGCCAGAACTATCCTTTTCGAGCTGACGTCCCCAGCAGTGGTGTAATTCCCCCGGCACCCCCACCTCGGCGTAGCCGGGGTGGGGGTGCTCACCTCAGGCGATCGGCGCCACGGCTGACGTTGCAAGGGGTGGGCAGGCCCGTTTCCCTGGTTTGAGAACCACCTCAACCAGACAGACCATGCCCAAGACCTACTTTGCCGCACCCGACCTGGCCTCGCTACTCGATGGCAGCAGCGCCGGCGAGTTGATCCCCGAGTTGGCCCGCCATGGGCTGCAGCAGCTGATCGAGCTGGAGGTTGCCGCCTTCCTCGGTGCTGACCGCCATGAGCGCACCGACGAGCGCCTGGGGTATCGCAACGGCTACCGCTCCCGCACCCTCACCACCCAGGTGGGGGATCTCGCGCTGCAGATCCCCAAACTGCGCTCCGGCAGCTTCATCCCCTCGATCCTCGAGCCTCGCCGCCGGATCGATCAGGCCCTGTATGCGGTGATCATGGAGGCCTACATCTGTGGGGTCTCCACCCGTAAGGTCGATGCCCTGGTTGCCGCCCTTGGCTCCCAGAGCGGCATCTCCAAGTCGCAGGTGAGTCGCATCTGTCAGGAGATCGACCAGCAGGTGCAGGCGTTTCTGAATCGGCCACTGGAGGGGAGCGGCTACGCCTATGTGTACTTGGATGCCACGTATCTCAATGGCCGCCAGGGCAAGTCCCAGCAGGTCACCTCCCGTGCCGCCGTGGTGGCGATGGGAGTGAATGGCGATGGCCGTCGCGAGCTTTTGGGTCTCAAGGTGGGCAACAGCGAGACCGAGGCCTTCTGGGCCGAGTTCATCTCCCACCTCAAGGAGCGGGGCCTTGATGGCGTCAAGCTGGTGATCTCTGACGCTCATGCGGGGCTGACCAAGGCCATTCGCCGCCAACTGCAAGGGAGTGTCTGGCAGCGCTGCCGGGTCCATTTCGCCCGCAACCTGCTGCAGTGCGTTCCCAAAGCGCACCAGGGCATGGTCACCGCCGCCCTGCGCAGCGTGTTCGCCCAGGAAACCGCTGAGGAGATCGAGTCCCGCTGGGACGATCTGGCCGCCTCGCTGGCCGATCGCTTCCCCAAGGCTGCCGCACTGATGCACGAGGCCAAGGAGGACGTGCTGGCCTTCCGCCACTTCCCCAAGGACCACTGGCGCAAGATCTGGAGCACCAACCTGCTCGAGCGGGTCAACGAGGAAATCAAACGCCGCACCAGGGTCGTCGGCATCTTCCCCAACGACGCGTCGATCACCCGCCTGGTGGGCGCGGTACTGCTGGAGCAGCACGAGCACTGGCAGCTGGAGGGCCGGCGCATGTTCTCCGCCGAGAGCATGGCGACCATCCCGGAACTGGGCGACACCCCTGCCCTGCAGGCCGCCGGCGCCTGAGGGATGCAGGACGCAGGCCCCAGGTGATCGAGGCTGCAGCGCCCCCACAGGGCGCAGCGGCCTTGATCGCCGCCCGGGAGACGGCCGCTGCAACCCCTGGCTGCACAGACCACCTCAGTTCACAACAGATCCGGGATCGGACGAAAGACTTGACAAGTCAATCGTCCTGATTCATGGTGGATAAGCGAGCTGCAACTGCATCTCTGGAATGACAACCAGTCATTCCACCCTGTTCACCCTCTGATCAGGGCATTTGGGCCTCAGGTTTTACACCCCGCAAAGGGACGGGGCCATTCCACTGAAGGGCCACGAACCTAGCCTTCCCAACCGCGGGATCAGCAGACAGAAGAAGCGGCCCTGCTCTCGCATGTGGAGCTGCCACCACCGCTGCAAAGGTCCGTGGCCAAGGCACCTCGCATGACGGTCTTGACAGAGATGTGGCCGCGTTCAGTCAGTGAAGGTCCACAAACGACTTTCGGCAGTTCCGGTGCAGGCTTGCACAGGCACACTAAGATTCTCTATGAATGTCGTCGGATTGCTTCGATGTCCACCCAACTCCTCTTCTACAACGATGTCGTGCCGATCTCGTCCGAGCGCCACGGAAATTGGCATGTGCGTGAACTGAAGGACTACTCCTTCACGAATAAGGTGAACTCAGTTCCGCTGATGGCAGTGGAGTTCCTGAACGCTTCGTCAGATTTCCCAATCGTTTTCGCCGGTGATGATGAAGCCGTCATGCCTGTGCTACTGCTGGGGATGCGCAGATCCGAGAATGTATTCATTGGCTCCGATGGTAGCTGGGAGGGTAAGTACCTTCCTGCTTTTATCAGGCGCTATCCATTTGTGTTCTCACGGTCCGAGGATGGCGAGAGTCTCTACCTGTGCATCGACGAAACCTATCCTGGTTTCAACCAGGAGGGAGAGGGTCCTGCGCTGTTCGGTGAAGACGGCAAGGCGAGCGACTACACCAATGGGGTGCTGAAGTTCCTAAGCCAATATCAGGCTGAGTTCCAGCGCACACAGGCACTGTGCAAGAAACTCAAGGATCGCAACTTGCTTGAGCGTATGCAGGTGTCCGCCTCCATGCCCAACGGTGAGCAGATGTCCCTCTCCGGTTTCTTCACAGTAGATCGCCCCCGTCTGGCGACACTCTCCACCGAGGCGATCGCTGATCTGGTCCGTAGCGATACCTATGAGTTGATCTGTCACCACCTCGCTTCCCTGCGCAACTTCAATCTGCTGTTCGATCGTACCAATGATCATCAGCAGGTTGCCGCTGAATAGGAATCCCCTGAACATGCAGCGGCATGAGATCGAATGGCTGACGGCTGAGCTCTTTCGTAGCGTCCATCTTTGCTGACGTACTGGGTGACGGTGAATGCGCTGTCACCTTTTCGCCATGACCCCCTGTTTGCCTTCGTCAGTCAGAGGCTTCAGCGGCCAGTGATAGCTTGCTGTTGTTACTTTCTTCACCCCGCGCCTGTGCAAGCCGGATGGAGATCTCGCGAGCTGCCTCTCGCGTCGGCAGGTCTGGGTTGATGATCTGGTTGGCTTGTGGACGTACCCAGGCCCGCTGCCAGCGCACAAGATCGCTGACCACCTGCTCATAATTCTCGAGGTAGCCCTTGATCCACTCCAGTTCATTCAGGATCGATTTCGCATCCATCGAAGTACACAGTGGTCTGAGAAAGCCACGTAGATTTCGGGCTAGCGCCAGATCTGGCGGGGTGTCGATCCAGACAAGCCAGTCGATCTGGCTGCCAGTCGCCTTGTGGCTGCGCCCGAAGTGGGTTTCAAAGATGATGTAGCGCGATGGTTTGATGGACCTACCCGTTGCTGGGTTGACGACGCAGCTACCATGCCTCAGCAAGTTCAGATGTTCGGCCAGATGGGGAATCGGCAGCTCATCCGAATCAGCGCCGCGAGCAGCCCAGGCAGCGATGGCTTCGATCGCCAGTTCGGTCATATGCTGATAATGATCCATTGACACCACAGCTACATCGCCGAGGAACTGCGCAAGGTCTGATACAAGAGTTGACTTGCCGGCACCTGGCGGTCCTGTGATGCCGATGACGATGGCTGACATGCTACCTGCAGGATTAGAAGACACCGTAGTATCCGCTTCTCAGCACCACCAGATCATCACCGAGACCGCGGTAATCCAATCCAACATCGAACAACAGATGAGAGAGCAGCGTCCGATGTTCAGCGACGAAAGATTGCAGCGGCTCGGGGTAGTCAAGGTGCTTGAGAAAGTGGATGAACTGATCAACGGTAATCCCGGAAAAGTAAATACAGTCGTGGTCCTGCTTATTCGCGACACATATTGTCTGGCAATCACGAAGCTCGGGAATCAGGATGGCATCGATCGGCACGCGTGACCCATCCATGTGGGCAGAACAAACAATCTTTTCAGCCGCCATATTGAGCTGGGTCTTTGCGTCGAAGAAAAAATAGAGGTTCTGCAGTCTGCATCCGTCATGTCTCAAGGCATAGGCGATTCCCGATGACACAGTGCTGCCTGGGTTGCCGATATATAGATTCACCACGTCAAGCCCGCGCCGGCCAGCAGCGATGTCGACGTTGAGATCCAGCGAGGCCATGAAATAGGGAATGTGCTCGTCAACGACTAGATCGCATGAAACCCAGGGCGCAATGGCCCTTAGAACACGGGTGGCAGACACCTCGCGCTCCTTCCGCGCATAGTCGTAAAAGTAAAATTCCCATGCTAGGCTCTCGCCAACCAGTTTGATGCCGAACACCGTTCGGAATGGGGCAATGGCATCACGAATTGCATCGACAATGATATAGGCTCGGTCATCAATATCCGCATAATCAAAGGATTGATAGAGGAGGTTCACCGAGCGGAAGTTGTCCTCCACTGGTGCAATGGGTATGTAGTCCCAGAGACAGTAGTTACGGGCTGGATCATTCGCAGTCGCGTATTCCAGCCGTTCGGCCAGCCGCACCATCTTGTTCATCCCAGTCGCGAGGCAAATTGGGGGAAACCGCTGACACCGTAATACACGTTGAAGAAGTCGCGACCATCACGGTGGAGACCGCCTGCAAGATGACCGAGTGATCTCAGCTTAATCTGATCGATCAGTGCCTGAAACTGACCTGGCCGTATGGCGTAATGATCGCGCATACGCATGAGTAGAGGCAAGATGTCCCGCATCTGCAGGCCAGTATCGTAGAGATTAAGATCAAAGGAGTGACGCTTGTTGCCCGCCTCGTGCGCTTCGAGATACTGCAGCGTGTTGGCGTGCAGTCCTGTCAGTGACAACGCGTCACAGGCAATGCGGGCCGGTTCACTGTCGAGTCGCTCTCGGTACAGGGAGAGAAGACGGTCCTGAATCCCGTCCTTCGACAGGCCAGGGAACCAGTCATATGATGTGACGACATGGTTGCCGGATCTGATGTCCCATTTGAAGGCCAAGTGCAGCAGTACACTGTCTCCCTGCGATGCGGCCTGGGTGATCTCCTCATCAGGTACCTTACGCTCCAGATAGAGCTTGCAGAGAGTGGTGCCGTCACTGGACTCGAATCCGAAATGTAGGCAATGAGCAAGATCGAACTGCTCACGTGTGGCAGTCTGTATCGCTTCCGGCATGCCGAGGGCTGTTCCGATCTCAAGCACACGCTCCAAGGCTGATTCCCCGAGGTCAAATCGATTCATGCTGGTGAGAAAGCGATTCGCCCATAGGGTGCCTGCAGCCATGCGGAATGACCGCTCATACTGGTAAGGAACACCGAGAGCACTGATACGATCCAACAGCAGAGACGATGCCTCGGCCGTCGGATCCTGAGGCAGATTGACCGGTGTGACTCCAAGGCCGGACGGACCTGTCAATGGGTCCTTTCTCGACGCCCCATGGGCGGCTTCAAGGCTTTCGGGAGTCTCCTCAGGGAGCCGTGCGAGTGTTTCGCTCAAGACATGGAGCAGGCGTGCTGCCGTCTTCTCACCGATCAGCACCCGATCTGAAAGGGTCACAACCCCGCCAAGGTCGGACTGAGAGGCTGGTGCAACCAGGCCCAGATCCAGCCTGATCTTTCCGTTTTCAACGGTGATTCGGAAGGCGTTGGCATGGGTCGGTTTCATAGCACTGCCTCTGACAGAGGCAACGGTACCAGCAGGTCGGCCTCCCATCCGTAGCGATTGACGTACGCCGTGTTCAGGCCGAGGCAGCGTTTTGCTCCGCAATGGGATCGGTGCATGCACTGATGGAAACCGTTGCGCATGAATTCAGGCCAGAAAGCTGGGTCGATGACCAGCTTGGGTTGGTCGTTTTCCAGAGCATCGGCATCATCGCCAAGGAGGCACTCGGGAAAGTTCTTGACTTCCACGCTAAGGCCGAGTGCTCTTGCTGCAGCGATGGCCTGCCGCAAATGAGGCAGGACCTCGACATGCGGTGCAATCAAGCCCTTGTCGTCTGTGGCTTTCATCGGCCAGTAGTTCCAGAATTCCATTTGCACCAGGCGCTGCAGATTGCCGACGCGATGGACGACGGCGGCCAGCTGCTGGTAGCTCAAGGTTGTGATCACGGTATTGGTCAGCACCTTGACATCGTTGTGAGCGTCGAGGTTCCGCAGGCCCTGTATGGTCTTTTCAAACGAGCCCAGAACCTTCGTGATGCTGTCGTGGGTGGGTGCATCAGCCGCCGTGACGCTGACGAAATACTCGTCAATCCCGGCTTCTACAAGTTCGCGGCAGTACACCTCGTCAGCTAACCTGATGCCATTGGTCTGAATGCGTACATGATCGAAACCCCTGGCACGAGCGGAGCGCGCCATGTCGGGCAGCTCGCGGTGCAGCGTGACCTCGGAGCCTGTCAGTATCAGCCCTTTCCAGCGCCTCTCGCGTTCGTTGAGTTCAAGGAGGCGCTCGAAGCTGCTCGGTGATTCGGGCTTCAACCAGCCCATGGTGCCCTCGATCATGCAGTGCTCACACCTGATGTTGCAGGCAAAATGCACCGTTAGTTCGACATAGTCGGCTGGATTGAAGCGCTGCACTTCTCGCTCGATTCTTCTCACGGTATCGGGTGCGTTCATCTCCGTTACTTTAGGGTCGTGCTGAGGTGACGTCAATTTCCCCTCTGAGCGACTGGGAGTTGGGCAGATCCACGTGATCTTATGCTGACGTTTGAAGTCTCTAAGGAGCGATGACTGGGCAGGAGGGCTTGTGGGCACTGATCAGAAAGAATGATGTGTCGAGCCCCACAGTGCGGCAGGTGATCTCCAGCAGACCCAAGCGCGCCAGGGTATCCATGTAGGCTTCAGGTGGACGGTAGGAACGGAAGAACAACATCACCGGCAGGTCTGCGAATGTTGGTGGTTTCTGTTGTGGATCGATCGGTGCGCGCTCAAAGATCACCAGCTTGCCTCCGGGTTCGATCGCTTGCACTGCCGATTCGAGGAAATGGTCGGCATCCTCCTGCGGCCAGTCATGGAGAACCGATTTGAACGTCACGAGATCATGGCCGAACGGTAGCCGATCGGTCCGCAAGTCTCCGCTGCAGAAACCGATGCGGGCACTTTCCGGCTCAGACATCATCTTTTCCAGACCGATCTCGCACACCAGCGGCAAGTCGAACACGGTTGCTGAAAGTTGACGGTGGCGCCTACAGAGCTGCAGCGCGAATTCGCCGCTGTTGCCGCCGAGATCGAGCATGCGTCGATGTCCCGTGAAGTCGTACAGCCCCATGCAGGCCAGGGCCTCATATCGCGTCAAGGTCGAGGTAAGCCGCATCCAGGCACGGGTTCGCTGGTAGTTCTCAAGGCTGTCTGTCATTGCTCGCCGGTAGTCGAACAGCTCGAACAGCCGACTCTGGCCGACAAACCTCTGCGGATCACGGATCAAGAACGTAAAGTAGTCGGCAAAGTCGTCCAGCAAAAAGCCTGCGAAGTCAAGCTTAGTCTCGAGCAGGTCGCGAAACCGCAGCACCTTCTGGAAATCGGCATGCAGTCGGACATCGCCGTAATCGACCTCGATGACATTATTCATCTTCAACAACCCGAGGAGGAAGTTCAGGCCGCGCGCATCGACTCCGGTGGCTTGTGCCAACGACTGGGTAGGACTGCTATGGCGCTGCAGAAGGAGGTCGATCAGGCCGATCTCGAAAGCGGTTTTAAGACTGCGCGCGTCGATGAATGAGCTGATGTAGCCGTCAACATTTAGATGGTCAAAATGATCGCCTGCAGCCGTATTTGCGATGACCTCTTCTGTCATGACTGTCGCATGTCTTCCCCTGAAGCTGCCATTCCAAGACTTAACACGCGTGATAGGGCTTCTTCAAGGTGTCGTGCTGCATGCAGGTCTAGGAGTATGCAGTGCGTCATGGTGGCCCCGACCGTGCCGGATGATCGAGTCTCGATGCAGCCGAAACGCAACTCGACTGCTTTGGGCAGGCGCACGGCTGTTGCGATGTCGCAAGGAGAGGCCCCAAGGCCGCGGTCATCAAATCGAGGCGACCTGGAATCGCTTCTGCTATCGGATCTGTCAGCTTCGCTGGTCAAGAATGGTAGCCCTTCAGGAGCAACGCCTCTCATTCTGCACCTTAACATGAATCTTCTCTAGGAGCCTCACCGTTGGTAGATGCCCAAGGCAGGCGTGACGACATCGCATGCTTGCGTCCCAGCAGTGGTGTAAGTCCCCTGGCCCTCAGCCCCGGCTTAGCCGGGGCTGAGCTTCCGCTCCGGTAACGCCAGTCGTTGTGGGGGTGGGGACCCCGGGTGGGCAGGCCCGTTTCCCTGGTTCGAGAACCACCTCAACCAGACGAACCCTGCCCATGTCCCATGTTGCATTACCTGAACTGGCCTCGCTACGCGATGGCAGCAGCGCCGGGGCGCTGATCCCCGAGCTGGCCCGCTATGGCCTGCAGCAGCTGATCGAGGTGGAGGCCACCGCCGTGGTTGGTGCCGATCGCCATGAGCGCAGCGAGGAGCGGACCAGCTACCACAATGGCCATCGTCGCCGGAGCCTGACCCCCCAGGTGGCGGATCTGGAGCTGCTGATCCCAAAACTCCGCTCCGGCAGCTTCCTGCCCTCGACCCTCGAGCCCCGCCGTCGGGTCGACCAGGCTCTGTATGCGGTGATCATGGAGGCCTATATCGGTGGGGTCTCGACCCGCAAAGTCGATGCCCTGGGGGCGGCTCTGGGGTCACCGAGCGGCATCTCCAAGTCGTAGCTCAGTCGCATCTGTAACCATCGACCAGCAGGCGCAGGCCTTACTGAGCCGGCCATTGCAGGAGGCGGGCTATGCCTATGTCTACCTCAATGCTACCTACCTCAAGGGCCGACTGGGCAAGGCTCTCCAGGTCTGCTCCAGAGCTGCGGGGTGCCCGGGCGTCAATGCCGATGGCCGTCGTGAGCTGCTCGGTCTCAAGGTGGGCGACAACGAGAGCGAGCGCTTCTGGAGCGAGTTCATCGCCTCGCTCAAGGAGCGCGGCCTCACGGGCGTACGGCTGGTGATCAGTGATGCCCACGTGGTCTCTCGAAAGCGATCCGTCGGCAGCTGCAGGGCTGCGTCGGGCAGCGCTGCCGGGTCCACCTTGCCCGCAACCTGCTGCAGTGCGTTCCCAAAAGCTCACCAGGGCATGGTCACCGCCGCCCTGCGCAGCGTGTTCGCCCAGGAAATCGCTGAGGAGATCGAGTCCCGCTGGGACGACCTGTCGGCCTCACTGGCGGAGCGCTTCCCCAAGGCCGCTGCGCTCATGCACGAGGCCAAGGAGGACGTCCTGGCCTTCCGCCACTTCCCCAAGGACCGCTGGCGCAAGATCTGGACCACCAACCTGCTGGAGCGGGTGAACGTCGCACCGAGAGGTGCGCTCTGCAAGCTCCCCCATTAAACGTCGCACCAGGGTCGTGGGCATCTTTCCCAACGACGCCGCGATCACCCGCCTGGTGGGGGCGGTGTTGCTGGAGCAGCATGACCACTGGCAGCTGGAGGGCCGCCGCATGTTCCCCGCCGAGAGCATGGCGACCAGCCCGGAACTGGGCGACACCCCTGCTCTGCAGGCCGCCCGGGGGCGCCCGCTGCAAGCCCTGGCCGCACAGACCGCCTCAGCTCACAACAGATCCGCAATCGGATGAAAGACTTGACAGGTTAATCGTCTCGATTCATCGTAGCAAAAAGAGGAACGTCTGCAGCTCCAGAATGAAAGCCCGTCACTCCACCCTGTTCACCCTCTGATCAGGGCAATCGAGCCTCAGGTCTTACACCCCGCAAAGGGACGCGGCCGATGTTGTTGGTCTTAGCCCTGCTGTTCTCGACAGCTTCCCTGCTCAACGTCGGCGGCGTTGATGCCGCTGATCTTGCACTCCGGTTCCGGAAACCGTCCAAGGTTCGTGATCCGGCCTTGGCTCATCGGGGCTGGACAGAAGGCCTTTGGTGGTGTGGGACAAGAAGCTGGGGCTTCCCCGCCAGGTGTGCGCGAGGCACCTGCTGCTTCCACACCGGGCGATCACTGGTTCGACCCTGCTTTGCTGTGTGGTTTCTTTGTGCTTCTTGATTACGCATAAAGCTCCGCGACCCTCAAGGCCCGCTCCGGGCAGGGCTTGCACACGCAGACGGCATTGGCGATCCGCTCCGTCATTGCCGCCATCTTAAAACGCCTGTTGAAAAGGAAGCAGAACCCACCCAGAT
>JBKDSY010000181.1:0-3242 GCA_046340755.1 Cyanobacteriota bacterium | reverse complement strand
AGATATGCACGGCAATGTGTATGAGTGGTGCCTGGATGAATGGCACGTCAGCTATGAGGGAGCGCCCAGCGATGGGCGAGCCTGGCTGGAGGATGTGGAAGGGGAAAAGAGTAACAAAACTGAAAAAAGTACGCTGCTGTGTGGTGGCTCCTGGGGCAGCCTCCCCGGGAATTGCCGTTCGGCTTACCGCCTCCTCTACCTCCCCGACTATGCCTACCTCAGTGTCGGTTTTCGTGTGGTCTGCCTCCCCCAGGGCCCTTCCCTTAACTCTTAAGCCCTTATTCTCTCAACACTCGGCTGTTTTTTAACACTGGCTGTTGGATCGAGGCTGTTGGATTGAGGCTATTGGATTGAGACTGCTGGTTGTTGGCTGTCCCGGGATGGCGCCGCAGGCGCCTCGATTTATTTTCACCCTGCCTTGTCGGTATCTTCATCGTCTGGCGGCTGCGGAGCCATCAAGGTGAGGAAGGCCCGCAATCGGGATCGGTTGGCTTCGGAAGGGTCGAGCTGCAGTCGGGCGGAAAGCAGAGCTGATCGACGCAGGAGATCAAGTGCCGCGTTTTGGCGTTCAGCAGATTCAGCCTGGCGTTCTCGCGCCTCAGCTGCTCGGTTTCTTTCTCGATCAGCTCGGTTTCGTTCTCGATCAACTTCGTGCGCTGCTTGATCTGCTCGATTTCGAGATCGATCTCGCGCACGGGTCGCCAATTGAGCATCGATAAAAACTGTCGCCACCGAGGCAGCGAGGAGGGGGATTCCCCATTGCTGCTGGAGCTGGAGCGTGTAGCCGGGGATGGTGATGCGGTCATAGGAGGAGAAGAGAGCGATCAGGCCAAGGACGAGGCCGCCAGTGGCCTGGGTGAAGCCGAGGCGATCAAGGCCCGGCCAGGGAAGGTGCGTTGAGGTTGATTCTGGCGAAGCCGGGGGCTCCTCGCCGCTGGCTGGCGGCCCGGCGGCGCTGGATGGGGAGGACACGGTGGCGGGGCGGCAACAACGGAGCCGGGGCTCCAAGGGATGAGTGCCACCGTTGGCCAGTGCTCATCACAGCGCTCCCCGCGCCGTCAAACCAGATGGAGGCAGCTGGATTCAACCGTCAAGATCGCCATGGGAGGTTCATGTTCAGAGGATCACCATCAACAGGGCACAGTCCTTGGGACCCGATCAATTCTTTAGGGGCGATCTAAAATCACTGTCGTACCGGACGTTGGAGAATCGATTGGGGTCACTCGCATCTGGGCAGATTCAGGGGCGTCTGTGGAGACCGTGGCCTGCGCCTATGCGTAACCAGCCCCAGATCTACGTTCTGTATCCCTTTGACGGTCTGGTGGTGTGAGGTGGCCTGCCGCTGAAAAGGGAACCACCTGGGCCATGAGGCACCCCTTGGAGGCCACGCCTGCCTTCTCAGAAGGCAAACCACTCGATCCGTTGACGGCTGCCTTGGGGGTTAGTGTCCACCAATTCAATCCCCTTGATGGTGCCGTCTTGTCTATACCAAGGTTCCTCACATAGGGCGATGAACGCCTCGCGAGCCTCCTCCAGCGAGCTGTAGTCGCCAATTGGCACCACACCCCAGGAATCGTGGGTGACGACGCTGAAGGTCATGGTCCGTGCTCCACAGGTGCTCTCTTCATGATCCTACGGCCGATCTCACGGCTGCACGCCGCAAAAGACCTGGCTGGTCATGCTGCTCGCCAGGTTGCAGGAGATGGAAGATAAAGAGAGCCATTCATCTTGGCGAATGGCTTGTACCGGCCATCGATTTGCGGCATAGAGAGTCTGCCCGTCAGCAAAATAGTTGATGACATGAAGGGCGGCAAAAGGTGCATGGACGAATCGCCGCCAGGAGACTTGATAGAGATTTGATCCTTCAACCATGCCCCCACTTGCCCTGAATCTTGGCTTGCCTCCCTTGGCCCAGGTGAAAAGCTCCAACATGTCTTGCTACTTTTGGTTGGCATAAATTAAACAAGTATCGAGCTCATGCTGCACCATGAAGCATCAAGTTGAATCAGGGCAAAAAGGATGGTGCCTCTTCGCGCTGAGCCGGTCATGCGCTGTCCACAAGTGAGGAAAGCCATAGCTGCGGCAGGGCGACCAGCTTCGATAGTGACGATGCCAGACCCATTGCGTTCGGCTATACCGCCAAGCGTCATGGTTGTAAGCGACTTTCACCTAAGGACATGCAGACGCCAAACTCTTGACTCCCGGGGGTTTCGATCCTCTTCTCGACCTCTTTGGATCTGCTGCAAACGGAGGGGGTGTCCGTGTGTTGGGGACGAGATCGGTTCCCTTGGGATGATTTCGGACGATCAAGGGCCTCGCCTGTACCGTCATCTATACCGCCCTTCATAGTTTGCAATAGTTCGAACCGGTTTGAATTTCGGATCTCGAATTTTCTTCCGCCGCAACCGCCGCATCAGGCTCTCGTCTTTCGGAAAACCCCAGTTGTGGCAGGTGAGTTCGCGAACGAGCTCTGCTGATGGCCCAGGGACTGTTGTGATCACGTTTGACGGACGCGCTCCAATCGATGTTGCTCGGAGCGTGATCCAGGCCCCTCCCAAACACCCCACATGCGGGTCTTGAGCAAAAGCCAGCCATGGGTCAGCGCCTGACCCTTTCCAACTGTCAGCCGACATCCAGGACGAGCCTGGTAACCCGCTGGTGGCCGATGGTGAGGCCATCAATCCGGCCGTCAAGGATTCACCTGCAATCGGGTGATTGATTGTGGATCAGATGGGTGCGGAGGGTTCCGATCCCACGGGGGGCCCTTACTCCAAGCCCTGCAGCCAGCGCAGCCGTCGCCTTCAGGCCCTCGCGTCGGGCAGCGAGGACTTGATGACCGGTGGCTGGGTGCGGGTGCTGGTGAGCGCTGCTCCCCCTCAAGCTTGTTGAGCAGAGGGATCCGGAGCGAAAGCACCATCTGACGCTGAAAGGAAGAGAGTCAAAACTCTCTCTGGCGGCAAGCGGAAGAGAGTGATAGGTTGCCAGTATTTCATCCACGGGATACCGACCACTCCCTTTATGAACGTTAAGGAGCTCCGTCTCGATCAGCTTGATGCGGTCTTGCAAGGCACCGCCAGCCATCCCCCGCCGCCACGGCCGCTGGTGGGTTGGCTGCGGGCGATCCGGGAAGCTCTGGGCATGACCTCCGCCGCGCTCGGCCAGCGCCTCGGGATCACGGCATCAGGTGTGCGCAAGCTGGAGCAGGCGGAAGCGGCGGATGCCATCACGCTGGCCACCCTGCG
>JBKDSY010000180.1:0-2991 GCA_046340755.1 Cyanobacteriota bacterium | reverse complement strand
TCGCTTTGCTGATTTGCCGCCCGCTCAGATTGTAGCCATTTTGGCGGAAGAGAAAAGATACATCGGATCCGAGATGACGATCTATCGTATTATGCGAGAAGAAGGACTCCTAAACCATCGGGGTAGATCTCGGCAGCCACGTCAACCAAGAGAGGTTCCCAAGCTGACAGCGACAGGGATTCATCAAGTGCTGGCCTGGGATATCACCCTGATACCCGGCCCTGTCAAAGGGCAGTACTACTACCTTTACATGGTGATGGATGTGTGGAGCAGGCGTATTTTGGGGGCAGAGGTTCATGAGCGTGAATGCAGCCTGTTGGCCCGTGACTTTTTTGACCGTATTTGCCGTGATGAGGGGATAGGTTCAGGGACCTCAACGACTTTGCATTCAGACAATGGTGGGCCGATGCGATCGTACAAGCTGGCAGCGAAGATGAAGGAGATTGGCATCTCGCTTTCCTTCTCCAGGCCAAGAGTTAGCAATGACAATGCTTACCCTGAGTCATTGTTCAGAACACTCAAATATCACCAGAGTTATCCAACACGTCGATTTCGAAGTCTGGATGCTGTTCGTTGTTGGGTGGACAGCTTTGTGGAGTGGTACAACGGTGTGCATCGCCACAGTGGCATCAAGTATGTCACCCCCAACCAGCGGCACTTTGGAGAGGCCCATGCGATCTGCACCACTCGGCAGCAGACCTATGAAAGGGCACGAGAGGAGAATCCACTCCGCTGGAGCGGACCAACCCGGTGTTGGAAACAACCAGAAGTCGTCCAGATCAATTATCCTCGGCCTGAGAAGGCTAATTCTGCCAAAAAGAGATCGTTCAGGCCCCGTGGCTGATGCTAATGGTGCCCCCAATTGGGCGCCATTAGCATCAGCCACAATCAGGGGCCGACGCCATCACCAATAAACGGAGCGAATGATGCAACATCTCAACCGGCCACGAGGCCCATGAGCCAAACAACGCAGTAGGCTGGATCCAAGAGCTCAGCAACTGCGCCTCCAGCGGACAACTACGCTGATAGGTACCGGCGCCTTGCCCAGAGCGTCGGTGCCTTGCTTGCCATTGCCGTGCGCTTCATCCCGGCTGAGCAAGTGGCCTGGGCGACTCCAGAAATCCAGGGCACCAAGGCTGGGATCGCTTCTCCCCGAGCGCTGCACGTCTGCCCTAGGCCCAACCCGGCGGCGGATTCCTTCCGGCTGGATCCATTGGCCGGGGGATCGCCGGTGGCCCGTGGCGGAAGCCCCCAGCGGATTCCCTAGGCTGTCGCACATGCCCTGATGCCGTGGCCTCCAACCCCTCCGCTCGCCCCTGCAACCATCCGCGCGGAGGGGTTGCCAGATCGGTGGGGATCGCTCCGGTGCAGTTGGTGTTGGCACTGGCGGTGGTGGGGGATGAGGAGCTTGGGGATCAGGGGATGCCGCCGGGGGAGCCAGGGAACACCTCTGAGCCGATGGCTCAAGCCGGGCCAGCGCTTGTTGGCCACCAGAGCCGTGGTCATCACCAGCCGCCTGGAGAGGCTGTGGGGCGCCAAGCGGAAGAGAACAAAACACCGCCTGATCCACGTCGCCGTGGGGCTGGAGCAACTGCCTGGCTTGGGGCCAGCCCACGATTGACGGGTCTCCCAAGCCACCAGCGCCCGCCAGCCTGCTCCCTCTCCAGCCCCCGCGCCCTTCCTCATCCACCAGGAGCCCCACGAGCCCCACAGGCCCCAAGGTCCCCAAAGGCACCCCCCCACCAAGCCCCAGCTGCACGATCCAAACACCCCCAAAGGCCCCCACATCACCCAAGCACCGCCAAACGCTGCCCACCCCGGCAAATGACGCCCGAGCAGCGCTCCTTTGCCGTCACCCACCTGGCCCTGGCGCAACAACAAGCCCGCCGCTTTGCCATCCGCCACCGCCTTGCCTACGACGACGTGCTCAGCGCCGCCTATGAGGGCCTCTGCAAGGCCGCCATCGGCTTTGATCCCTCCCTCGGCCACCGCCCCTCCAGCTACGTGGTGCCCAAAGTCAAAGGGGAACTCCTCCATCACCTGCGCGATACCGGCTTTGCCCTGCGCATCAGCCACCGTTACCGGGAGATCTGGATCAAGGCGCGGCCTTTGATGGCGTTGGGGTTGGGGGATCAGCTGATTGCCACCAAGCTTCAGGTTCCCGTAGAGGTGTGGCTGGATGTGCGGGTGGCTTGTGGGAAGCCGGTGGTGTTGCTGGGGGCTGAGGAGGGATAGGGGAGAAGGTGAGGGGTTGAGGGGAGGGGTGAGTGATGGCCGATAGGAGTTGGGGTTAAGCGTGGGTGGATCAGTTGAGGGCGTTTGTTGTTGCTAATTCTCAAGATCTAGCTTCTGGATCACTTCATTAAACTGAGCTGTAGTATCCTGATTGGGGTGCAGACGGCCGGATTGTTTCAGCTCAAGAATAATTTGTTTGCCGCGTTCCAGATAGCTTCTCCTGTCGGAAACAGAGAGCACATCCTTCAGGGTGCCCAACTTTCCGCAGGAGCAAGCTAAATCCACCTGCCACTCGGTGTTTGCTGGATCGCGCTTCGCCAGGGCTTCGGCGATCGCCAGGCTCGCCTGGTAGGCCGCCAGCGCTCCAGGGCCATCCCCCTGCGCCTTCAACACATCCCCGATGCCATTCTGCGCACACGACACAGCCCGATCATCCTTGGCTGCTTCAGCACCACTTTTCATCCGCTCAAAGACATCCCCAGCTTCTGCCACATCCCCCACCGTCATCAGCCCATAACCAAGCCCAAATGACGCCCCAACCGCCCCCCACCCCCACGCCCAACCCGGAGCCGAACCCTGACCACCCAACCGATCGCAACGCCGCAACCTTAACCCTGGCAACCGCACCACAACTGGCCTCTTAGGGATGCTTGTCGCCAAAACAGCCAATGGAGGTCAGCACTCACTTACACACCAGTCCCAGGATCTGACAGCAGCGGGGTGGGGGCGTCTCACTGGGTGACCTGCCGTGGAGGT
>JBKDSY010000179.1:0-26434 GCA_046340755.1 Cyanobacteriota bacterium | reverse complement strand
CATCGGAGAGCAATACCTCCGGCAACTCGACATCCGCCAACGCCAGGTGGCCCTTTCCATTCGCATCCTGGATGTGTCCCTGGGCAATGACAAGAGCGTGGATAACAGCTTTGCCTTCCGGTTTGGCAATAACTTCATCGTCAACCGACAGGGTGAAATGTTGGCCAACTTCGGCTCCCTCCGGCCCCCGGGCTCCGCCGAGGCTGGCCTGCCCGGGTTGTACGACCCCGTTCAAGGCAACTCGCCCATCGTGGGGGCAGGACGGTTCAAGCTCCCCGGTTTGAACAGCGACGGCAACGCCTTCACCAACCAGTTGTTCCCCCCCAACGAATCCACCCCGTTCTCCAGCACCAACCCCAACAGCCCCCTGCGGCCTGGCTTCGGAACCTACAACAACCCGGGTCAGCCAGGGGTCACCCAGGTCACCCCTGGCACCCCACCAATCGTCACAACAACTCTTGTCAATGGTGTCTTGGTGCAAACCACGACACCCGGAACGGCCACCACCTTTGAATACGAGCTGCCGAGTGCCTTCCAATACCCACGCAATCAATTCTTCGACTTTGTGCGCGCCACCATTGAATCCCGCAGCACCAAGGTCTTGGCCAGCCCAACCCTCATTCTCTCCGAAAACGATGAGGTGTTTCCCTTGGATGCCACCACCACCGCTGCCTTGTCAGGCAACAATCTGTTAGGGCAGACCAGCACCAATGACATCGTGCCGAAAATCGGCAGAAAACGAGCCAATGAATCGGCCGTTGTGGTTGGTGAGCAAGTGATCACCAACTACACGGTGCAGGCCGGGCAGAATGGTGCTCCAAATAGCTGTCAGCCGGAATTCGGCATCTCTGGCCTCACCTTTGGCGCCAGGGTGAGCAAAATTGACGACAATGGCTTCGTCACCTTCTCCTTGTCTCCCGCCATCTCCGCCGCCACCCGGCGGGAATTCGTGGAGGGTTGTGGCTTTGTTGAAATTCTCGCCCTCCGCAGCCTCGACACCGGCAGCGCCCGGGTGCGGGATGGTCAAACCTTGATCCTGACGGGGGTGATCTCCGATCGAGATCTCGAGGTGGTCAGCAAATGGCCCGTGTTGGGGGATTTGCCCCTGCTGGGTCAGTTCTTCCGCAACAGTGGCGGCGGTCGTGAAAAACGGGAGTTGGTGGTGATGGTCACCCCCCGCATCATCAATGACACGGAAGGCGGCACCTACGGCTACGGCTACGAACCCTCCACCCGCGACACCCGGCAGTTCATGAATGCCGTGCCCTCCTCCACCATGCCCACCATGTATCCCCAACGCTGAGGCGGGATCCCCCTAGAAGCCCATGGGCACCAAGGCCTTGAGGGCCAGGGGAGCCAGTGGGGCGAGCATCTTGGCCAGGCCCACCGCCCCATCCAGGAGGGCTCCGCCCATGCCGTTGCCCGCCTGTCGTTTCGCCGGCGCGGCGCCCACCTGCCGGGCGGCCTCCTGAATCCGCTGGGCCTCCGCCTTGTCGCCTTGCCGCTCGTAGAGCACCGCGGCGTAGTCGAGATCCTGGCGGGCCTCCTCGAGCTTGCCCTGGTCGGCCCGGGTCACCCCCCGGGCCAGCCAGGTGATCGCTGCCTGGGGGTTTTGCCGCAGGGCCTCGCCGAACAGCCGCTCCGCCTCGGGCTGCCGACCCCCCAAGGCCGCCGCCACGCCAGCGTTGTGCAGGGAGGCATGGCTCAGGCCTCCCGGATCCAAGCCCACCGCCCCTTCCCAGTGGCTGCTCTCCAGGGCTCCTGGATCCAGTTGGGCGCCGCTCAGATCGCTCTGGCGCAGGTCCGCGCCGAGCAACTGGGCGCCCCGCAAGTCAGCCCCCCGCAAGGACGCCCCCTGCAGGCTGGTGAACCGCAGATCAGCCCCCCGCAGGATGGCCCCATCCAGGCGGGCCTGACCGAGATTGGCCCGCTGCAGATGGGCGCCGGTGAGGTTGGCATCCCGCAGATCCGCCCACACCAGGTCGGCGTCCTGCAGCCGGCAGGAGGGGCACTGGCGCCGCTCCAGCAACCGCATCAGATCCGCCTCCAACGCCCGGATGCCCGGAGCCGGCCCCACCACCACCAGGGCCGTCGCCAGGGCCATCACCGAGGCGGGCCAGCCCCGGGCCCGGAAGGTTGGTGGCCGGAACGCCATGGCCTGGATGCGTGGAGATCTCCTTGTAAGACCCGCGGGCCAGCCGCGGTGCCCGGGGGGGACTCTCCCGCAGGCGGCAGCGGTAGCCTCCAGCCATGACCCACACCATGGCGCTGGCCACGGAGGCCGGCTGCGCCCTGGCCATCGGCCCCTATCCCCGCTTCCGCTACGACGGCCGGGGCGGCGGTGGTCGAGCCACGGCCACCCCCTTGGCCAATGGATGGCAAGCCCTGCGGTTTGATCCCTCCTCCCTCTCCATCCCCGCCCTGAGCTGTTTCACCACCCGCTTCCTGGGGCTGCCCCTGCCCCCTGGCCTGCGCATCACCATCCAGCCCCACCAGCTGGAGGGCCACTGGCAGCCCGACAGCGGCGCCGTGGACCTGACCTTTCGGGCCTCCTTTTCCCTCCAGCTGGCGGGGCGAGCGGTAGCCCCCGACCTGATCGTGGCCACCCAGTTGGTCACCCGGGCCGTGGACGGACGGCGCCATCAGGTCAGCGGCACCCCCCTGAACGGGGAGGGGCGAGGGGTGTTGGTGGGTCTGGCCCGGGTGGCACCGACGGGGGAAGGCTGGATCGACCGGGGCCTGAGCTTGCCCGATGAGGCCCTGGCCGTGCTTCGCTGCCGGCTCCAGCGGGCCTGAGGGGCGCTGCTCAAGCCTGCGGGGGCGCCCCCTCACTGGCCCAGAAATCTTGTTCCAGCTGCTCCAGCCGGGCCAAGCTGCGGCGGGAAATCACCTTGGCGGGATTGCCCCAAACCACCACCGACTCCGGCACGGATTTGCGCACCAGGGTGAGGGCTCCGGCGGCACTGCCCAAACCCATTTCCACCCCCGGCAAGATCACCGAGCCACAGCCCACGCCAGCGTGTTTGCGCAGAATCACGGAGCCATTGCGCACGTTGCGGAAGCGGTCGGGGATGGTGGGATTGGACATCCAACCGCCCAGGTAATGGTCCGTGCTGGTGTAAGCGGAAACCCGGCCCGAGAGGCAGGTGAAGTCTTCCATCAGCACCAGCCCTCCACCCCCAAAGATCTGACAACCGGCGCCGAGATGCACATGGCGCCCGATCCGCACGCCCTCCTCACCGGCACTGATCAGGGCGAAGGCATCAATGCGGCAGTTGTCTCCCAACGACATCCAGTGGGCATTGACAAACACCGCCGAGCGGTCAACCCGCACGTTTGTGCCAATGCTTTGGAAGCCCATGGCCTCCAATTCAGCGGCGGACAGCGAACGGGACATGGGGATCGGGTGTTGGCAAAACCTGGCTCGGGATGCTAGGGCATCTGGCCATTTGCGCCTGTTGGCAGGGCTTGTCCCGCCAGGGCCGCACGCACCAAGGGCGCTTGCTCCATGGCCCAGCGGATGCGCCGACAGATCTGTTCAATGTCGTCGCTGCTCACGGCCGATCCGGCGGGCAACACCAACACCCGCTCCGCCACATCCTCCGTGACCGGCAACGGGCCCCAGGCAGGCGAGGGGCAGCTGCGATAGGGCTCCATGCGGTGGCAGCCGGGATAGAAATAACGCCGGGCCAGGATCTGTTCCGCCCAGAGCGTCTGCATCAGGTCATCCCGCGATAGGGGGCACACCGCCGGATCCACCATCAGCACCACATAGTGATGGTTGGCTGCTGGCTGGCTCGATGGGCGATGCACGCTCACGCCGGGCAGATCCGCCAACCCGTCTTGATAGGCCGCCTGGATCCCTTTGTTGCGCTGAATCAGATCCTCCAGGCAGGCCAGGCCCGCCAGGGCGAAGGCCGCGGAAAACTCATTGAGCTTGGCGTTTGTTCCCAGGCACACCACCCGGTCGTAACCGGCGAAGCCAAAATTCCGCATGCGCCGCAGCCTGGCCGCCAGGCCGTCATCGTTGGTGAGCACCACTCCACCCTCCAGGCCACTGACGATTTTCGTGGCGTGCAGGCTGAGCACCGTGGCCACCGCCCCCCCCATGGCGGGCTGGAAGCGACACCCCAGGGCTTGGGCCCCATCCAGGATCAGGGGCAGGCCCGCCCGGGAGGCCAGCGTTGCCAGGGACTCCACGGCACAGCGTTGACCCCAGAGGTGCACGCCCAGGATCGCCGCCGTGGTAGGCCCCAGGGCGGCCGCGGCCGCCTGGGGATCCATGCAGTGGGTCTCGGGATCGATGTCCACAAAGCGGGTGCCCAGGTGTTCCCAGGTGGCGGCATGGGCCGTGGCAATGAAGGTGAAGGAGGGCAACACGATCTCCCCTTTCAGCCCCAGGGCCCGCATCACCACCTGCAGGGCGACCGTCGCATTGGCCATGGCCACCCCGTGGCGCACGCCGTGCAGATCGGCCAGCCGGGCTTCCAGCTCCTGCACGAAAGGACCGTCGTTGGAGAGGCGGCGCGCATCCAAAATGGCGTCCAGGGAGCCATGGAGCCAATCCCGTGGCGGGATGAACGGCGTGCCCACATGCCGTGGCGATTCAAAGGCAGGAACACCGCCGAGAATCGCCAGCGGAGGGACGGTCAATACCGGTGTCTCGCGGCTTCTGGGTCATTTTCATCTTATGGGGGTATGGTCGGGACATGGAGCCCCGCAGTCCGGATTTCATCGGTATCGGCGCACAGAAAGCGGGCACCTGTTGGCTTCGGGCCAACCTCGGCCGCCATCCGGGGGTTTGGATGCCGCCGGTGCGGGAGCTGCATTATTTCGACCGCTTCCTTCCCCATTCCCCATTCCCATCCCCCACCGTCCTGGAACGGGCGGCGGATCGTCACTGGCGCACCAAGGTGTTCGGCGATCTACAGCGCCAGGTGGCGCAAGGGGATGCCGCCGCCGTCGTCTGGTCAGCCCTCCACCACCTGGTGGACCATGACGACGCCTGGTATCGGATGCAATTCGCCCTGGCTCCCCCGGCCTCCGTGGTGGGGGAGATCACCCCCCGCTACGCGATCTGCGGTGACAACCAGATCGCCCACATGCAGGCGGTGGCCCCGAAGGCCAAGTTGATCTTTCTCCTCCGCCATCCCGTCGAACGCTTCTGGTCCCAATGCCAGATGAAGATGGCCGATGGCTCCCTGGCGCCCGGCGAGGCGCCGGCGATGCGCCTGCTGGAGTCGGCCAATGGCCGCCCCCGGGGCGAGTATTCCAAAACCTTGCTGCGCTACTGCCGGCACTACGACC
This sequence comes from Cyanobacteriota bacterium, assembly GCA_046340755.1. Taxonomy (GTDB): domain Bacteria; phylum Cyanobacteriota; class Cyanobacteriia; order PCC-6307; family Cyanobiaceae; genus Cyanobium. The sequence continues at coordinate 21,127 of JBKDSY010000179.1, read as the reverse complement.
CCGCCCAGATTCTGCTCGTCTTCCTGGAGGGCATTCAGCGGGATCCCGTTTCGGTCATTCGTGGCGTGCACCACCATCTCGGCCTGGCGGAGGAGCCCGTGGATCCGTTGGTGATGGCCCAGCCCGTGAATGCGGCCGTGGCGCGCCAGCCCATGCCCGAAACCCTGCGGGCACGGGTCGCGGCGGCCTATCGATCCGAGATGGACATCCTGGCCGAGGTGTTCGGCGGCCACGCCCAGGCCTGGCTCGATGGCCGAGCCGCGGCCACCGCCCCGGCCGTGCTCCAGCTCTCCGCCACCCAGGTGACGGCCCTCCAGAGCCGCCATGTCAGGCCCCTGGGCCTGCGGCCCCGGCGGCCGGAGCGGTTCTTCTGCCTCTCGCTGCAACGCAGTGGCACCACCAGCGTGGGCGATTGGCTGGAAGCCCATGGATTGCCGCGGGCTGGCCATCCCACCTCGGCCCGACTGGGCTGGAGTCGGCTGTGGGCCCAGGGCAGGCATGAGGCGATTTTTCGCAGTCCCGACTTCCAACAGGCGCTGATCCTGGAAGACGATCCCTGGTGGGCGCCGGACTACTACCGGTTTCTGGCGGAGCGTTTTCCCGAGTCGCGCTTCATTCTTCTCACGCGGGAGGCCGATGCTTGGTTTGATTCCCTCTGCCATCACAGCGGCGGGGTGAATCCAGGACCAACGGATCTCCACGCGCGGATCTACAACCGCGGCGATGATCTGCAGGCCCTCCTGGAGGATCAGCCCCACCTGGACCCGACCAGACCAGGTCTGTTGTCGCTCCTTGGCCAGAGGGCCCATTACACGGCGGTGTATCACCAACACAACGAGGCCGTGAAGGCTTTTTTCGCCAACCAGCCGGGCCGGCTGTTCACCGGCCCCCTGGAGCGTCCCGACACCTTCATCGCCCTGGCGGCCTTCGTGGGGGTCACGCCCAATCCAGCCCTTGCCATCCCCCGCTCCAATGCCCGCACGGCGGCCATGGCCCGACGGCTGGCCCTGCATCAAGGATCCCTCCACACCCCATGACACCCTCCTCCACCCTGTCGCCAGGCCCCATGGGGGAGGATCCCGTGACGATTTTTCTGATCTCCCATGGCCGGCCCCTGTATCTGTGGGCCTGTCTCGATGCCCTCTGGCGCCAAACCCGCTCCGCCGCCCGGGTGGTGCTCCTGGACAATGCCCACCCCTGCCCCTTGGTGGGTGAGGTGATCGAGGGCTACCAACGGCGGGGACTGCTGGCGGAAGTGGTTCGCTTTTCCACCAATTCCTTGGCCAACATCCAAACCGCCTATTGGGAACGACTGCCGGAGGTCGGCGAGCGGCACGTCTACATGGAAAGTGACGTGGTGATCCAGGAGCGGCAAGGCTGTTGGCTGGCGGAGATGGGCCGCATCCTCCGAACCCATCCGGAGATTGGCATGCTCGGCAGCTTGATCGATCCCCGAGACTTTGTGCCTCGGGACACGGCCTTGAGCTTGACCGGGGGCGATGGGGCCGCGGCCACGTTTCTGGCCAAATTGCAGAGCCCGGAACGGGGCTTCCTGCAGGCGCCGGAATGGGCGGACACCAGCCGGGATTGGTTTCCAACCGAGCCCCCCTGCCCGATTCCCAATCCACCGGGACGGCTGTTGATGTTGCGCACCGATGCCATGCGGGAGTTGGGCTGCTTGCCGGATGGCCAGCTGGCCCAGGGCTTTCGCCAACGGGGCATGCGGCCGTCCCTCACCCCCCTGGTGCGGCACCGCCACCTCAGCTTGCTCAACATCTACGACTACGCCACCTATTCAGGAGAGGCCCGCGACGGTTATTTCTTCACCAATCCGGCGGCTCGGCCACCGGTTCCTCCCAGCCAGCGGGAGCAGGGTGGAGGGCTCTAGGTGCCTGCGGGCGACAGCCTGGGGACCATCGCCCTGGCGAGCCGGGTGGGGCTGGGGACAACCTGAGCAAACGCTTGAAGAAAGTGTGAAGCATCTGTATTCGGTCGCTCTTTTTACTCCAGAGCCCTGGCGCAGCTGGTGAAGATCATGCTTAAGAAAAAATTGGCCAAACATACGGGCCCCAGGCTGCGATCTAAGATGTAAATGTCGTCACGAGCGATTATCCCATGAGTCCAACGCGTCTCATTCCTGTGCTCATCGCTGGGGCTGGCGTCGCCATGCTTCAGTTCCCTTCCGCCGGTCAGGCGGCCGTGTTCACCCTGACCTCTCCCACCTCCGTCAACGCCACCGTCAAAACCTTTATTGACAGTGGCATGACCCTCACCATTGACAATGCCAATAGCACTGGCACTGCTCCTGGCACGCTCAACACAAACCCAACCGGTCTGTGCGCCTGGACTCTGGTGGGCGGCGGGGCGGGCCGTTGTGGCTACGGCGCAACCACTGGTGACGGAATCAGTGCGTTTGAGATCTCCTTCGACAAGCCGATTGTCTTCAACTCCTTTGATGTGAGTCAATTCGAGACCAGCGGCATCAGCCAGGGCACGATTGGCTTCTCCCTGGATAACGTCAACTTCACCAGCTTCAATTTCAACAACGACGGCACGATTCCTGTTGCCTTCCAGGCCCTCACCCCCAACCAGACCATCTACGTTCAAACCTCGGCCGTTCTCCTACCGGGCTCCGACACGGGCATCTATCGTCTCGGATCGCTCAATGTCACGGAGGTTCCCGGTCCCCTGCCGCTTCTTGGCGTTGGCGCGGCCCTCAACATGACCAGAAAATTTCGCAAACTCTCCGCAAGGAAGTGAGCTTCCGCAGAGCATCCCAGGCTCTGACGCCTGCCCGTTCAACCACGTCTTCAGCGGATTGGAAGGAATCGCGGGCGATCAGAGCTTGGCAACTGCGGCTTGATTGAAGTTGATGTGGTGAAATGATCATTTAGTGATCATGGCGGGCATGGATCATCATTTTCATCGGTACCATGCCTTGGCCAACACGAATGATTGTTCTCCATGCGTCCAACGCGTTACATCCCCTGGATGATTGCTGGGGCTGGCGTGGCCATGCTTCAGTTTCCTGCTGCAGGTCAGGCTGCCGTCTTCAACCTCGCCACCCCGCCGCTGGGAAATGAATCTATCAAGACGTTTATTGATAGTGGCATGACTTTAACTGTCAGCAATTCCAACAGCACAGGCGACAGCCCCAACACGGTTAACTCAACCTCACAGGGCCTTTGTGCCTGGACCTTGGCCAACAGCTCGGCTGGACGCTGTGGCTACGGCAACACTCCCGTGGGCATCAAAGTTTCCGCGTTTCAGCTGTCCTTCAATCAACCGATTTCCTTCAACTCCTTCAATGTGAGCGCCTTCGAAGGCGCCAGCATCAGCCAGGGCACAGTTGCTTTCTCCCTGGACAACGTCAACTTCACCAGCTTCAGCTTCAACTCCACCGGCGACGTTCCTGTCACCTTCCAGGCCCTCATCCCGAACCAAACCATCTTCGTTCAGACCTCCGCTACCCTTCAACCAGGCTCTGATACGGGCCTCTTCCGTCTCGGCGACATCAACGTGCAGCAGGAAGTGCCCGGCCCCCTGCCGCTGCTCTCCGTTGGAGCTGCCCTGGGCATGACCAAGAAGTGCCGCCGCCTCTCCAACCGGATCCACCGCGCCGCTGCGCTCACCAGCCGCTGAGCCCAAGCTGCACGGGCGCAACCGAGACCCGTTTTCAGCGTGAGGTTTGCCGCAGCGAACCCCCTTGTTGGCTTGCTTCATCCCCCAGCCTGCACCACCAGGCTGGGGTTTTTTATTCAACCTTGCAGACTTTTGTTCATTGTGAACAAACCATGCCCCCTGGGGCGAATCATCTTATCGATCCATGCAGGATTGATCAGGATTCATAACCAATGATGCACGGGTGGATTTCTAAGGAAAACGTTAAATTGCAAACGTTTTTTGCATTGGTGCCATGGGCTCCCAGCCGCTGCGTCCTTGGTGGCCCATCCTTGGGGTTGGCCTGGCCTGGGTTCTGATCCCCAGCTCCGCCCACGCCGCCCTCTTCAACCTGGCGTCCGAGCCCGCCAGCAATTCCACCATCAAAACCTTTGTGGAAGAGGGCATCACCTTGACGGTGAGTGGATCCAACAGCACCGGCGAAACCAACAACGGCACGGTCAACACCAACAACAATGGCCTCTGTGTGTGGTCTCGGGTGGGCCTGTCTGATGGGATTGGTCGCTGCGGCTATGGAGGCGCGGATCCCAATGGTGGGATCTCGAGATTGCAATTCTCCTTCAATCAACCCGTTCGCTTCAATTCGTTTGATGTCACGGGATTTGATTCTCCCTATCTCAGCTCAGGCACGATCGGCTTTTCCCTGGATAACGTGAACTTCACGACCCTGGAGTTCACTGGTAATGGCCCACAATCAATTTCCTTTGAGGCCATGGCAGGTCAAACTGTCTATATTCAAACCACAGGAGTTACTGCCACTATTGAACAAACTGGCGTGTTCAGGATCAATCAGCTCAATGTCACCAAAGTGCCAGCTCCCCTCCCCCTGCTCAGCCTCGGCCTGGCCTTCCGCCACACCCAGAAACTTCAGTGCCTGTCCCATCGCTTGAACCGGCGCTGCCATGCCCAGGGCAAGGTCTGAGGAAACAGGTAGAGGAAACAGATCAACAGGCCCCTCCTTCAGGCGGCTTCAAGGGCAATCCAACAGCACGTTTCGCCCGGGGAGGTCTCCCGCCACCAGCGCCGGGGTGGTGACTTGCCGCCAGGTCACCCCAGGGGATTGGCGAAAGACGTCTGGCGCCGCCAGCACAGAGGAGGTGAGCAGGGTGGTGACCAAGGTGGCCAAAACCCCTTCCCCCAGGGCCCGCCGCTGCCAGGCAAGCTTGCGGGCCGCCGTCGTCTCCTCCAGGGCCAGGGCACCCATCGCCTTCCGGCAGCGACCCACCAGGCCACCGCGGGCGGTGGGGCTGGCCTGACCCCGGTGGAGCAGCCCCGCCACCCCTTTCCTGGGCAGGCGGGGGATGTGGAACGGGCGCGACAGCTGGGCAGGCATGGCAACGACCGAAGTGATCTCTCATTTTGGCCCGAAATCAACCGGCCGTCGTCGGAGCCTTCCACTTTGTGATCATCCCGACTCAGTGGTGAAACAGGTTGCCCACCGCCGGGCCCGCCGGCAGCGGACGCTCCAGGCTGCCGAACCAGGCCACGGCCCGGGCCACATCCGCCAACAGCTCCTCCGCCAGGTGGCGGCTGAAGCCCGCTCGCACCACAAAGCGCAACACGGTCCGCTCGCCCTGATCCGCTGGCAGGGCATAGGCCGGCACCAGCCAGCCCCGCTCCTGCAACTTGTCGGAGAGGTGAAACACAGACCAGCCCTTGAGGGCTGGATCCAGTTCCACGCAAAACACCGGTAACTGGCCCCTGGGGTGGCTCACCAGCCGCAGGGCGGGCAGGGCAGCCAGGCCATCGGCCAGGTGACAGGCAATCGCCTCCAGGGCCGCCATGCGCTTCTGGTAGCCCCGGCGGCCCAGATGGAGAAAGTTGAAGTATTGGGCCACCACCTGGGCCCCCGGTCGGGAGAAGGTCATGCCGATCGTGGGGGTGACCCCCCCCAGGTAGTTCACATCGAAGCGCAGTTCCCCGGGCAACAGGGCGTTCGAACGCCAGAGCACCCACCCCACCCCGGGCAGAACACCGCCGTATTTGTGGCCACTGGCATTGATCGATTGCACCCGGGGCAAGCGGAAATCCCAGGCCAGCTCCGGGTTGTTGAAGGGGGCCACAAACCCCCCGGAGGCCGCATCCACATGGAGGGGGATGGAGAGCCCGGTGCGATCCTCCAGGGCCTCCAGGGCCCTGGCGATCGCGGCGATGGGCTCGTAGCTGCCATCCACCACGCTGCCCAACACCCCCACCACGCCGATGGTGTTCTCATCGCAGCGGGCCACCGCCTCCTCCGGCGTCAGGTGAAGCCGCCCCGGGGCCAGGGGCATGAAGCGCGGCTCCACATCGAAATACACACAAAATTTGTCCCAACAGACCTGGCGGTTGGCGCCCATCACAATGTTCGGCTGGCCCCCGCTTCCCCGCCGCCGGCGCCAGTGCCAGCGCATCACCAACCCGGCGAGCATGCACCCCTCGCTGGAGCCCGTGGTGGACGCGCCGATCGCCTCCGCGGGATCGTCGGCCCGCCAGAGGTGGGCCAACATCCGCAGGCAGCGCTGTTCCAGATCGGCCGTTTGCGGATATTCGTCCTTGTCGATCAGATTCTTGGTCGCGCACTCCTGCATCAACCGTTGACCTTCGGGCTCCAGCCAGGTGCCCACAAAGGTGGCGAGGTTGAGTTGGGCATGGCCATCGAGCAACAGATGGCCATGGATCAGCTCATAGGCCGCGTCACCCCGCATGCCTGCCTCGGGCAGGACATCGCCCGGAAGATCCGCGGGCAGGTGGGCCTCCGAGCCCGGGGGTGGGCCACTGGTCATTCCCTTGGTCTACACCCCTCGCGGCTCACCGCCTCCAGACCATAGGGTGACGCCCCGTTCCTTGCCCTGGAGGCGATGAGCAGCCAGCCTCTTCCCAGCTCCCACGATCTTTCCCGCTACCTGGCGGCCCGGGGTGAACTCGGCAAACCTTGGCTATGGCACCAGCTGCGCCTGGCCAAGCTGCGCGAAAGCAAGGACAGCCTCTCCCCCGAGGAGTATGTGCGCCAGCTTCAGGAGGCCCACGCCGACCTGATGCGCCTGGGGGAATTCTGGCAAGGGCGGGAGCAGGAGGTGTTTGGGGGGGCCTACGCGCCCAGCTCGGTGCTCGAACCCCTTCCCGGTTCCCCGGACGACCGATGACCTCCGCCTTCAGCCGCCAGGTCCATGGCATGGCGCCCCTGATCCGTTTCACCCTGCTCGGCCTCTACACGGCCCTGGTGCTTCCCCTGCCCCTGATGGCAACCGGCACCCTTCGGGGTTGGCTCTGGGGGGGGGCGCTCCTGGGGATGGGGCTGTTGGTGGCCCTCACCAGCGAACAGGTGGTTCTCGATGGGGAACAGCTCCAGGTCACCCATCCCGGCTGGTGCGCCTGGTGGCTGCGGCGGGGGTGGCACCTCAGTTGGAGCCAGGTGGCCGGCCTCACCCCCGTGGCCACCAGCCAGGGGGGCCGCGTGTTTTATGTGCGCTCCAAGGCAGGGGCCAGCCCGGAGACGCCCGGGTCCGCCCGGGCCTATCTGCTTCCCCAGAGGGTTGAGCACTTTGAGGAGTTCCTGGCCCGCTTCAGTGCCCTCAGTGGGGTGTCCACCGAAGGCGTGTCGCGCATTTCACCACCTTGGACCTATCAGGTGTTGGCCGTGATGACCGGCCTGCTTCTGGTGGGCGAAGCCATTGCCTTCGCCTGGCCCCATGGATCGTCTTGATGGATTCACGGCAGCGCCTGACGATCCCTAGCCGCTGAGACGGCTGCCGTTGGCTGGAGAGATCAAAACGGTGGTTTTGGCACCAGCCACTTCCTCCGATTCGGGGAGCGTGTCGAGGCTGAAGCGATATCCCTGCTGCCGCATGGTTTCGATGCCCCCTCCCTCTCCGAGGCCGGCCTGCTCCAACTTGCGGCGCAGGGTGAGCACCTGGGTGTCGACCGATCGGGGTCCGCCACTGAAGGGGGGCCAGGCCATGCGCAGCAGTTCCTGGCGGGAGCGCACCACACCGGGGGGCATGAGCAGGGCGCACAACAGGGCGAATTCCCTCGGGCTCAACTCCACGGGTTGATCCCGCAGGGTGACCTGGCGCAACAACAGGTGCACCTCCAGGGGGCCGACGCAGACCCGTTCCTGCAGCCCCGAGCCACTGCGCCGCAACAGGGTGCGACAACGGGCGGCCAGCTCCTCCAGACCGAACGGCTTGCGCAAAACGTCGTCGGCGCCGGCATCCAGGAGAGACACCACGGGCTCCGATCCGGATCGGGCCGTGAGAACCATCACGGGGCAATGGAGCTGGGAGGCCAGACGCAGGGCGGATGTTTCTTCCAACAACTCGGCGCTCACCAGAAGGTGGGGAGCTTGGCCCTGGCACACATCCAAGGCTTCCTGGGCTGTACCCACCGCCGCCGTCAGGTGACCATCCTGCCGCAGCCGCTGGGCTAGTACCGTGCGGAGGGTTGCGTGGGGATCAACTACGAGAATCCGTCGCGCATGGCTGCCATAATCAAAATCGTTTGGCTGTGCCATGGGAATCTGGATTTGAGTCTCAACAAGACCGCGAGCTAACAAGACTTTAACACTTTTATCGGCTTCACCCAACCCCCATCCCACCCGGAGTGTGCGGTTCCCCGGGCACACCACCCCACACGACCACCTTGCCAAGGCGCCAAAATAGTTTCAGGGTCAGCCCTCCTTCATGACCGCACTGCAACATCCCGACGCCATTCGCCACTTCCAGTCGCTCTGCGATGCCTGCCAGGAGCTGGCCCACAGGCACCACAGCCCATCAGAGCTGCGTCTCTACGCCGATGGCTACCTGCACGCCCTGCGCCGCACCGCTGTTCTCGACCACCACTCCCAGCGTCGGCTGGAGGAACTGATCGAGCGCTGGATCCTGGATCCCTCAGGGTTTTTGGGTCCAGACGGACTACCCCGCACGCTGATGGAACGGGAACTCCACTGAGGTGGAGCTCCCTGGCCATCAAGAGGCCAGGGCGATTTCGAGTTTTTCCCGCAGCTCGCCGTTGTTGTACATCTCGATCAAAATATCTGAACCGCCCAAAAATTCACCCTTGACATAAACCTGAGGGATGGTGGGCCAATTTGAGTAATCTTTGATTCCTTGGCGGATGTCCATATCAGACAAGACATCAAAGGTTTCAAAAGGAATTCCAAGATTGTGTAGAATTTGCACCACATTGTTGGAAAATCCACATTGTGGCATCAACTTGCTGCCCTTCATGAACACAAACACCGGGCTGCTGGCGATTAACGCCTTGATCCGGGTTTCAAGTGCTGCGTCCATCATGAAAATTGTTGGCTGTTGAAAGAAAGGAAACGGAAACGATCGCTGGCAGGAGCAATCAGGACGGGGTGGAGGTCTGCAGGGCCAGGGCGTGAATGGCTTCGCTGGCCAGCTCACCGCGCAGGGCCCCGTACACCAGCTGATGTTGCTTCACCCGCGAGAGGCCGGCAAAGGCTTGGGACACCACTTTGACCTGGAGGTGATCCCCCCCACCGGTGAGGTCCTCCACGTCCACGCGTGCATCAGGCAGGGCTGCCTGGATGGCGGTGCGCACGTGGTCCAGTTGAACCATGGCTGGCTGGTGAGTAAAGATGGCTGGAATCTAATTGGGGTTGGCGCTCACCGCCGTGTAGGGCGTGGTGACAAAGCCAATCTCCACCAATTGCTGGTAGGCCTTCCGACCGGTGTCGGACGTTGGCGTCATGGTTTTCACCACCTCCACGAGCAGGGGAACGGCCACCTCCGGTTGGTTCTGACGGCGGAACAGGGCCGCAAGGCGCAGGTTGGACTGCACCAGGGCCTCTAGCACCTGCCGGCCCTTGTCATCCATCTCCCGGGGAATCCGGGCATCCAATCCCCGGAAGGCCCCGCTCAGATCCCGATAAAATCCCAAGAGTTGCTTGCTGGCTTCGCGGGCTTGGTCGTAATTCCGGCGGGCTTCCACCAGATTGCCCGCGGCCGCGGCCCCATCCCCTTTCGCCAGGAGCGCCTGCACCGTGCGCACATCAAAGGCGCTGACGGCGGGCGTGGAGGGGGAACTGGTGGCCGATTGGGCCCGCACCGGAGCCAGGCCAGCGGGCACCATCGCGGCGAGCAACAGGGCACCCCACCAGCCCGCCTGCCGATGCCAGGCACGAGACATGAGCCGTTTCACAGGCTGGAACCCCTGAGTCAAGCGAACTTTACGGGGCCGCCATCGGCCGCCCCACCGCGGCGCGGGCCGCTTGCTCGGCCGACCCCATCGCCTCGGCCACCTGCCGGGTGAAGTCCCGCGCCCCGTCGCGCCCCTGGCCCACCGCCCGCAGCGGCCGGCCGAAACACAGGGCCGCCTGATCTCCAAGTTGGGGGATGGCATGGCCATAGGCGATCCCCACGGGCACCACGGCCACCGGCACGCCGAGCCCCTCCGCCAGCTGGGACAGGCGCGCCAGGCCCTGGTGGAGATGGATCGGTCCATCCACCCGCTGGATCCGCCCCTCGGGAAACACCACCAGCTGTTGGCCCCTGGAGAGCAGATCAATGGCCAACCGCAGGCTGGCCAGGGTGGGCCGCCCCTGGTTCACCGGGAAGCAGCCCAGACGGTGCAGAAACCACCCCTGCAGGCCCGCCATCTCGTCAACCGTCACCATGAAACGGCAATCCCGGCCGGTGACACGGCGCCCGGCGGCGTGGGGCAACAGCAGGGCATCCCAGCGGGCGCGATGGGTGGGGGCCAACAACACCGGCCCCTCGCTGGGCAGGTGCTCCCGACCTAGAACGGTGACCTCCGAGAAGAAGCCCTTGAGGGCCACGTCCTGGGTGACCACCATGGCCAGGGGCGACAGCCAGGGGCTCACGCCGTTGCACAGCCCGCTTTCCCGGCGGCTCAGGGGCGCAAGCTCAACCCCTTTGGCCCCCGGGGGCCCCTCGGGCGCGGCCACCGGTGGCCCCTCGGGCGCGGTGGAGGGCGGGCCGCCGTCGGACCTCACCTGCTGCTGCATCACCTTGGAACGAGCGACCAACACCTCACCCGAACCGGTGAAGGAACAGGCTCAACGTAAGGGGGCGGCACGTCTCCCGGACGATCGCCTCGGGCAGTTGCGCCTGCGGCCGACAGGCCGCATACCATCGCCAAAACAGTCGGCAACGCATGGCCAGCCTTGGGGTCAACATTGATCATGTGGCCAATGTGCGACAGGCCCGTCGCACGGTGGAACCCGATCCGGTGACCTATGCCCTGCTCGCCGAACTCGGGGGCGCCGATGGCATCACCGTGCATCTGCGGGAGGATCGTCGCCACATCCAAGACCGCGATGTGGAGCTGCTGCGGGCCACCGTGCGCAGCCGCCTCAACCTGGAGATGGCGGCCACCGCCGAGATGGAGGCCATCGCCCTGCGCCTCAAACCCGACATGGTCACCCTGGTGCCGGAGCGGCGCCAGGAGGTGACCACCGAAGGGGGATTGGACGTGGTCAGCCAGGTGGGCCACCTGGGGGCCATGGTGGAGCGGCTCCAGGCCGGCGGCATCGGCGTCAGCCTGTTTGTTGATCCAGAGCAAGACCAGCTCGATGCCAGCTGTGCCACTGGGGCCCGCTGGGTGGAATTGCACACCGGTCGCTATGCCGAGGCGGGATGGGAGGCCCAGGTGCGGGAGTGGGAACGGTTGCGGGCGGCCTGCGGCCTGGCCCGTCAGATGGGCCTGCGGGTCAATGCCGGCCATGGGCTCACCTACCAGAACGTCGAACCCATCGCCGCGATCGAAGGCATGGAGGAACTCAACATCGGCCACACGATCGTGGCCCGGGCCCTGGCGGTGGGGTTGAGCGAGGCGGTGCGGGAGATGCGGGCCCTGGTCCACAATCCAAGAACAGAGCCCCTGTTCGGCAGCCGTCAGCCATGACCACTTACCACTTCATCGCCGCCAGCGAAGCCTTCCTCACCGAGGAGGAACCGCTGGAGGAAGTGCTGCGGGAGCGCGCGCGCCATTACGAGGAAACGGGACGCTCCATCGATTTCTGGCTCGTGACCCGGCCCGCCTTCCTTGATGCCCCGGAGCTCTCCGCCGCCACGGCCGCCGTGCCCCGCCCCGCCGCCGCCGTGGTCTCCACCGATGAAACCTTCATCACCTTCATGAAATTGCGCCTGGAGTTCGTGCTGCGCGGGCAGTTCGAGGCCCCCAGCGGCGCCATCCCCGATCCCCTGGCCAGCCTCGAGGCGGCCCAGACCCGGTAGCTGGCCGGGTGGCCCCTTCGCTCTACGCCGCCCGTCCCCCTTGGATTCCGCCCGTCCCCACTTGGATTTGGATTCCGCCCGTCCCCCCGTGGATGGGGAAGCGGTTCCCCGTTCAAAAGAGGCCGAGAAACTTCTTGCGGGGCGCCTGCTCCTCCCCCCCATCCGGTTCCCCCTCCGGACGGCGGCCCTGCCCCCCATCCTGCTGATAGCGGGGTTTGGCGTCCCCGATCGTGAACACCGCCTCCTTGTTTTTCCACCAGATCCAGTCTCGGATCGGTGGGGTGTCCCGCAGGTCGGCCCGGGTCAGGCCCAGCCCCAACCGCTGGGAGGCCTCCAGCAACACCTCCAACATCTCCTCCCCGTCCCGGCAGCGGGCCAGGGCTTCATTGGTGCGCTTGGCCCCGTTGAGCGCCTTCACCAACAGGCCCACGCGCTGCACCCGGGGCAGGCGGCGCGGATCCATTCCGGCACCGGTTTCTTCCGTTTGTTGCGATTCGTTCATGATCTCCCCCCCATTGCCCCGGCAGGCCTGGCGGGCACCGTAGCGGCTCGCGCCAGCCCGTTGCCGCGGGGGGCGGGTGACAGGTCAGCCCCCGGGAGGCAAGACTGCCCAGGACATCGGTTGCCGCATGCCCTCCCCGCACACCGCCCCGCGCCACTGGGTCATCGGGGATGTCCATGGCTGCGGCGAGGCCCTGGCCCGGCTGGTGGCCCTCCTCCCGGCCGCCGACCGGATCGTGCTCCTCGGTGATGTGATCAATCGGGGGCCCTCGATCGTGGAGGCCATGGAGCTGGCCTGGCAGTTGGTGAGCAGCGGCCGGGGGGTGTGGCTGATGGGAAATCACGAGAAAAAACTGTTGCAGGCCCTCCACCCCCGCATGGCCGACGCCTTTTCCCGCCTGGCCGGCTGTGACACCTACCGCCTGCTCGGTCACCGCCGCTGCGGCCAATGGGCCGCCCGGCTGCGGCAGTTGCCCACGGCCTACTGGGGAGATGGCTGGGTGGCCACCCACGCCGGTTTCGATCCCGTGCGCTGGGTGCCCGACCTCGACATTCGCCTGCCCTTCTGGCAGGCCTACGACGGCCGCTATGGCGAGGTGATCGTGGGTCACACCCCGGCGGAACATGTGCGCCGCCTCGATCGCATCCTCCTGTTGGACACCGGTGCCTGCTATGGCGGACGCCTCACGGCCTACTGCCCGGAATCAGGCGATCTGCTGAGTGTGCCCGGCGCCGTGGAGGCGCCCTCCCTCCTGGCCGGCGGGGTCCCCTCCGGCCGCGGCCCCATGGCCTGAGCCGCGGTGGAGACGGGCCTTTGCTGACGATCTACCGCGGCAATCGGGCCGAAGTGCTCGCCCAGCTCCTGGCCACCCAGCTGCGCCACCCGCCCCCGGGCCCCCTGGAGCCGGTGCAGGTGATGGTGAACACCTGGCCCACCAGCCGGTGGCTCGGGGAGGTGTTGGCCCTTCACCTCGGGGGCATCGCCGCCCACCTGCGCTTCCCCTTCCCGGGAAGCCACCTGCGGCGCGTGGTGCGGCTGGCCCTCGGCGACGGCCTGGGTCCAGACAGGGAGGAGGAGCCGGATCCCTGGCGCGCCAGCCACCTGGTGTGGCCCCTGTTGGAAGACCTCCCCGCCATCGCGGCGGAGCCCGAAGGAAACCTGTTGCGCCTCTGGCTCCAAGACCGACCCGTGGATCGCACCGTGGATGGCGCCCTCTGGCAGTTGGCTCGGGCCATCGCCGATGCCTTCGATGATTACGCCCTCTACCGCCCGGAGCTCCTCGGCGCCTGGGAGGCCGGCCGTGACCAGGCCGTCTCCGGCCAACCCCTCCCCGCCGGTCAGCGCTGGCAGCCGCGGCTCTACCGCCGCCTGCGGCGGCGCCTGGAGGCTGCCCCCTTTGGCCTGCGGGTGGAGGAGGTGATCCACCGCCTGCGCGCGGGGGAGGTGGATCCGGATCTCCTGCGGCGCCACCTGGGGGAGCGGGTGCGGCTCTTCGGGCCCAGCAGCATGGCGCCGATCCAGGTGCGCCTGCTCCAGGCCCTGGCCGGCTGTCTGCCGGTGGATCTTTACCTGCTCACCCCCTGCCCCGGGCTGTGGCAGCGTTGCGGCCAGCGGCGCCAGGTGCTCAGCGAAGCCATCGCCCTGCGGCAGCCCCTGGAGGGGGAATGGCTGCGGCAAGCCCCCCCCTTGGAGGCCCGCTTCGGCCGGCTGGGGGCAGAGTTTCAGCAGCTCCTGGAGGGCACGGGCGAGGCCCAGTTGAGCGAGGAGCGGGAGGAAGCCCTCTTCCTGCGGCCCACCCGCGCGGGAGCCGCCCGAACGCCCGCGTCGCCGCCCCTGCTGCACCAGCTGCAGGAACACCTGCTCGATCCCGAGCTGCAGCCCGTCCTGCGGCGGGCCGCAGGCGATCACTCCCTCGAATTCCACGCCTGTCCCGGTGATCTGCGCCAGGTGCAGATCGTGCGCGATCGCGTGCTGCAGCTCCTGGCCGCCGATCCCACCCTCGAACCCCGCCACATTCTGGTGATGACCCCGGCGGTGGAGACCTTTGCTCCCCTGGTGGCCACGGTGTTCGGCGATCGGGAGGCCACGGGGGTGGAGTTGCCCTGGCGGCTCACCGATCGCAGTCAGGAAGAGGATGGAGGCGCGGGCCGCACCCTGCTGGATCTGCTCTCCCTGGCGGCAGACAGGCTGACGGCCAGCGGCCTGGAGCGGCTCTTGGAGTCGGCGCCGCTGCGGCGCCGCTTCGGCCTCAGCGCCGAGGAGGCGGGAGAGCTCACGGCGGTGCTCCAGCGCTGCGGGTTCCGTTGGGGGCTCGGAGCCGCCGACCGGCGGGGAGACCCCACGCACACCCTGGGCTGGGCCATCGATCGCCTCCTCCTGGGCCTGGTGCTGCCGGCCACCGACGGCGCCTGGCCGCTGGACACCGCCCCCGCCCCGCCCCTCGCTCCCCTCGACCAGGGGGGACGGGCGCTTCACCTGCTGGTGCGGCTGCGGCACTGGCTGGAGGTCCTGGCCCAACCGCGACCCTGCCAGGCCTGGGTGGAGCGGCTGGCAGAGGCCCTCACCGACCTCTGCGGCGACGGATCCCCCCGCGACGGGTCGCCGAGCGACGGAGAGCAGGCGCCGCTGCGGAGCGCCCTGGAGGAGTGGCGCCTGGTGGCCGGCTCCTGTGAGCTTCCGCTGGAGCCGGCAGTGGTGGCCGCCGTGCTGGAGGAACGGTTGACGCGGGAGAGCGGCCGGTTCGGCCACCGCAGCGGCGCCCTCACGATCAGCGCCCTGGAGCCCATGCGGGCCATCCCGCACCGGGTTCTCATCCTGATGGGCCTGGACGCGGGGGTCTTTCCCCGACAGCGGCCGCGTCCCGGCTTTCACCTGATGGAAAGCGGACGGCAGCTGGGCGATCCCGACCCCGCCGACCAGGACCGCTACGCCCTGCTCGAGGCCCTGCTCTCCGCCCGCGACCACCTGCTCATCACCTGGAACGGACTGGAGGAACGCACGGGGGTGACGCGCCCCCCGGCGGTCCCCGTGCAGCACTGGCTGGACTGGCTCGCGGGTGAGCTGCCCGCCGGCCAGGCCGCGGACCTCCTGGTGTCGCATGACCCCAACCCGCTGGATCCGACCCATTTCCTGCCGCAGGGCGACCGGCCCCCCTCCAGTTGCGACCGCCGCCAGCTGGAGGCGTGTCAGCGGTTGCGGCAGGGCCTCCCTCCGCCGGAGCCGGGCTTGGCCGGGGGGCTCTCTGCGGGCGAGCTCTCCGGCGACGAGGATCCCTTCGAGGATCTGCGCTCCTGGCTGGTGGCGCCCCAGAAGGCATGGCTGCGCGGCCTCGGCCTGTTTCCCGGCGACCGGGCGGAGGAGGTGGAGGATCTGGAGCCCCTGGAACTGGGGGAGAGGGAGCGGGTGTCCCTCCTGCGGGAGGCCCTCAGCGCGGGGCGGCCCGCCGCGGCGGAGAGCGACCTCTGGCTGCGCCGTCACCGGGGGGAGGGGCGTTTCCCGCCGGCCCTTGGAGCGGTGGTGGAGGCCGAGCGGCTGGAGGAGCGCTGGCGGAGTCTGCTCCAGGCCCTGGACCCCCTCGGGGAGGAGCGGACAGCCCTGCTTCGCTGGGAGCGCTGGCAGGGAAGCGTCACCCTGCGGGGCGATGCGGTGGTGCTCGCCCACCCCGCCCGGGCCCGGGCAGAGCATCGCCTGGACCTCTGGTTGCGCCTGCAGCTGGCCGTGGCCGCCCGCGACGCCGCAGCGCCGCAGCGCGGGGTGTTGATCGCCCGCGGTTCGGGGGACGACAAGGACGCCTTCACCTGCCAGCTGACCTTCTGCGCCCCCGAGCCGGAGGCCGCCCGCCGGGAGCTGACGCGGCTGTGGGAGCTGCGGGAGGGCTGGCGGCGGGCCTGCTGGCCGGCGCCCCCGGAAACCGGCTGGGCTTGGATGGCCCGGGGCGTCGAGAAGGCGGCGGAGGCCTGGGAGGGCTCCGCCTTCCAGGGCGGTGGCGAGCGGGATCAGGAGGTGATGCGGGTGTGCTTTGGCCCTGAGCGTTCCCTGGCCTCGCTGCTGGAGGAGCTGCCCTTCGTGGAGCAGGCCGCGGCCCTTCTGTCGCCCCTCTTCTCCGCCCTCCCGCCGCCGGAGAAGCGGCGCCGCTGATGAAGGACTCCCTCGCCAGCCCGCCGCCGCCCGCCGCCGCGCCGGACGACTACTTCCCCAACACCTTCCCGCTGGATCCCGGCCTGCGCCTGCTGGAGGCGAGCGCGGGCACGGGCAAAACCTTCGCCCTGGCCCATCTGGCCCTTCGGCTGGTGACGGAACGGGCCATCCCCCTGCGCCGGTTGCTGGTGGTGACCTTCACCGACGCGGCGGCCTCGGAGCTGCGGGAGCGCATCGGCCGGCGGCTGCAGGAGGCCCTCGGTTGCCTGCGGGATCCAGCGCACCAACCGCCGGACGCCGTGCTCGCCGACTGGCTGGTCCAGCGCCGGACCGGAGACGCCGAAGGGGAGGCGGTGGCGGAGATGCGGCTGCTGCTCGCCCTGGAAGATCTGGCTGGGGCGGACATCACCACCATCCACGGGTTCTGTCAGCGGAGCCTGAGGCGCCACGCCCTCGAAGCCCGCCGGCAGCCGGAGCTCGTCCTCGATCGCGAAGGAGACACCCTCCTCCAGCAGGTGGTGCACAGTTACTGGCAGGAGCAGGTGCTGCGGCTGCCCCCTTCGCTGATCCAGGGCCTGCGGCGCAAGGGGATGACGCCCGAGACGCTCGCCGCCCTGTTGCGCGACCTCGATGGGGATCCGGGCCTGGAGCTGGATCCGCCGCCCCCCTTCCTGACGATCGACACCGACCTCGCCGAGGCGTTGCCGCGCGTGTGGGAGGAGCGCTGGGAGCGGTTCAAGGCGGCCTGGCGGCAGGACGGGGAGGCGCTGATGGGGGCGCTGTTCGACCAGGCGAAGGAGTGGAAGGCGGCGAACCTGGCCTACAAGCCCTATGTGCTGAAGGAAACGTCCCGCTGGAATCGCGCCGCCGTCGAGGCCTTGATCGCCGGCGACGCGCCCGGCTACGCAGCGGTGCTGGAGCGGGAGATGCTCACCACCTTTCTCCATCCCGGCACGTTCTGCAAGACGGCCCGCGCCCTGGAACACCCGGGGGATCGCCCGATCACCCTCCCCCACCGGCCCCTGATGGAGGCGGTGGCCGAGCTGGTGGATGGACCGGCGGAGCTGGCCCTGCTCCATGGCTGCCACTGGGGGCGGCGGGAGTTGCGGCAACGGCGCCGGCGCCTGGGCCTCTGCTCCTACGCCCAGCTCCTCAGCGACCTGGATCCCGGCCCCGACGCCAAGGAGCCCACGCCGCTGCTGGCGGCGGTGGCCGCGCGCTACAGCGCCGCCCTGATCGATGAATTTCAGGACACGGATCCGATTCAGTGGCGCATCCTGCGGCTGGCCTTCGGCGCGGGGCGGCATCTGCTCGTGATGGTGGGGGATCCGAAGCAGGCGATCTACCGCTTTCGCGGCGGGGATCTCGACACCTATCTCGCCGCCCGTGACAGGGCGGACAAGCGCTTTGCGATGCGCGAGAACCGGCGGTCCACCCCCGAACTCATCGACGCCCTGAACCGCCTCTGCGGCCGGGGCCTCGTCCGCTCCCGGCTCACGCCCCTGCCCCTGCTGGAGGCCAAGGCCAACCGGGGGGGCGACGGGCAGACGCCGGTGGACCTGCTCTGGCTCGGAGGGGACTCGCCCGAGGGCCTGCCCACCGGTTCGGAGCTGCACGCCCGCCTGCCCGGGCAGATGGCCAGCACCGTCAGCCACCTGCTGCTCCATCCCCCCCTTCTGCGGGAGGGCGGGGTGGATCGCCCCCTGGAGCCCGCGGACGTGTGCCTGCTCGTCAGCACCCACGCCCAGGCGGAGGCCCTGCGCCAGGCCCTGCGCCAGGAGGGGATCCCCTGTCGGCTGGTCAGCCAGGCGGATGTCTTCGCCACCTCCGCGGCCACGGCCCTGCAACGGCTCCTCGACGCCCTGGCCGACCCCTCCGACCCCAACCGCCTCCGCCTCCTGGCCGCCTCTCCCCTCCTGGGCTGGACCGCTGACGCCATCGCCACCGCCCCCCCCCGGCGCTGGAGCGACCTGGCCGGCCGCCTCCAGGGGCTGGCCCTGGACTGGTCCCGCCAGGGCCTGCTCGGCCCCCTGACGGCCGTGCTGGAGGCCGACGCCATCGCCCGCCTGTCCGCCGGCGGGCGGTTTCTGGCTGACCTCGGGCAGGTGGCCGAATTGACGCAGCAGCATCTCCATCGCGATCGGCTGGCTCCCCGGGCCACCGCCCGTTGGCTGCGGCGCCGGCGCCTGCGGGAGGTCGACACCCTCCCGGAAGCAGAGCAGACCCACAGCGACAAGGTGCGCCAGGCGGTGTCCGTGGTGACGGTGCACCGCAGCAAGGGGCTGGAATACCCGGTGGTGATCTGCCCCTACCTCTGGCTGGACGCGGGCCGCGGCCAGGGGGAGGGCCGCCGCTGGCAGCCGGCGGCCGGCGGGGCCCCGCGGCTGGATCTCCATCGCAACCGCCACTGGGGCACCGGCTGGCTGGCGGAGCGCGACGCGCGGCGCCAGGACGAGGCCGAGCGGGAGCGGCTGGCCTATGTGGCCCTCACCCGCGCCATGCATCGGCTCGTGCTGGCCTGGGCTCCGGTCAAGGGGCGGCCCTGCGCTCCCCTCACCCCCTGGCTCTTCGCCGAGGACGCGCCCCTCGATCCGGAGGACGCCTGGCCGGACACCGACCTGGAGCGGTGGCGGCAGCGCCTGGAGGAGGAGATCGCGCGACGCCGGCTTCCGTTGCGGCTTCTGGAGCCCCCGCCTCCCCCCGCCCCCGGCCAGCGGCCGGCGGGGGGCGAGCCCGCTGGGGCGCTGGAGGCTCTCGCCGCCGGGCCGACGCCCTCCTGGCCCCTGACGCGAGGCTGGGCGCGGAGCAGCTACACGAGCTGGACCCACGACCGCAGCCCCCTGGCCAGCCCCGCCGAGGGTTTGGAAGAGGGCCGCGACGTGGGCGATCCGGATCCGGGCGCGGATGCCGCCGGGTCCCTGGCGGCTGAGCCGCTCGCCGCGCAGGACGCCAGCCCCTCCCCCTGGCCGGTCCGTGGCCCGTGGGCCGAGCTCCCCTCCGGCAGCGGTTTCGGCGACTGCCTCCATCGCCTGCTGGAGCAGCTCGACTACGGGGCCCCGCTCACGGACGCCCGGAGCCTGGCGCTGGCGGCCCATGAACTGCGGCGGGCGGGCCTGCCGGACGACCAGGCGGAGCCCCTGCTGGTGGCCGTGCGGCAGCTCCTGGCCACCCCTTTCGGTGGTTCCCTCGGCGCCCTCCGCCCCGCGGATCTCCCCCCCCACCGGCGCCTGAACGAGCTGCGCTTCGACCTCAGCCTGCGGGAGGCCCGGGCCGAGGCCCTGGCGGAGGCCTTCCGCCGCCATCCCGGCGGGTTGTTCGGCGCCTCCTACGCCGACGCCCTCGCCCGGCTGCCCGTGCGCCACCGCGGCTTCCTCACCGGCTCGATCGATCTGGTGTTTCCCGCACCCGAGGGCGACCAGGAGCGGTGGTGGGTGCTGGATTGGAAGAGCAACCGCCTCGGGCGGCGGGATGAGCGGGGCCAGTGCCTGAGCTGCGGCCCCGGGGACTACGGCCCGGAGGCCCTGCGCGCGCTGATGACCGGCCACCACTACCCCCTGCAGGCCCACCTCTATCTCGTGGCCCTGCACCGCTACCTCGCCTGGCGCCTGCCTGGCTACGACCCGCGCCGCCATCTGGGTGGCTACGCCTACGTGTTCGTCCGCGGCACGCCGGGCTCCGCGGCGGCGGACCTCCTGCCGGGCCCGGTCCCCGGCATGCTCGTCGAACGCCCCCCCCTGGAACGCCTGCTGGCGCTGGATGACGCCCTGGGCTCCGCGCCCCGCGACTGGCAGCCCGGCACCCTCCCATGACCCCGCCCCGCCACCGCGATCCACCCCCCTGGCTGCCCCCTCTGAGCACCGCCCTGGGGGAAGCTCTGCCCCGGCTCTATGGCGTCCAGGGGGCTGATCCAGCGCTGCTGGAGCTGATCGAGGCGCTCACCCTGGCCCTGGCGCGGGGCGAGCCGGCCCTGGCCCTCAGTGGTCCCGCCCCGCCGGGCGTTCGCGCCGAGGGCTGGCCCGACCGGCACCGCGCCGCCCTGGCCGCCTCCCCCCTGGGCCAGGAGCCCCCTGGCCCCCGGCTGGTGAAGGACGGGTGGCTGGGCTGGCGGCGCTGGCTGGCGCTGCGGGCCAGGGTGATCGACGCCCTGGTGGCCCGAGCGAACCGGAGGCCGCCCACCCCGGTGCTCCCTCCCGTCGCCGCAGGCCTCGACCCCCAGCAGCGGGAGGCGATTCGCATCGCTCTGGAGCGGGATCTGCTGGTTCTGGCCGGGGGGCCCGGCACGGGCAAGACGAGCACGGTGGCCCATCTCCTGGAGGCGGTGGGTCAGGAGCTGGAGGGGGCGGTGATCCAGTTGGCCGCGCCCACGGGAAAGGCTGCGGCGCGGCTGCGAATGGCCACGGCGGGGCGCTGGCCCTGCGGCACCCTCCATCAACTGTTGGAGAGTCGAGGCGACGGGGTGTTCCGCCGCCATCGCCAACGGCCCCTCTCCCTGGATCTGCTGGTGGTGGATGAGGTGTCGATGGTGGATCTGGCGTTGATGGAGGCGCTTCTGGAGGCCTTGCCGGAGCGGGCGCGGCTGGTGTTGGTGGGCGATCCAGCCCAGCTG
>JBKDSY010000178.1:0-59893 GCA_046340755.1 Cyanobacteriota bacterium | reverse complement strand
CTGTTCCCGGCAGCGGGTCTGGCCTCCCTCGTTCTGATCCTGCGCCAATGGCAACGGGGCCTTCGCCTCGATTGGGACATCGACGCCTTTTTGATGATGGCCTGGAGGTTCAATCAAGGGGAATGGCTCTATATCGACTTCTATGACCCCAAATGGCCCCATGTGCCCTTGGCCTACCTACCGGGGGCCCTCAGCGGTTCGCTGCTGGTGCACCTGCTGGTGAGCTGGCTGGTGCTTCTGGCCACCGGCCTGGCGATCACCGGCTTTGGCCGCGCCGCCGCGCCGAGGCGCCTGTCCGGGGTGGACACCTCGGTGGCGGCTGGAGTGCTCTACGTGCTGCTGGCCCCCCTACTTCCGGGTGGCCCGATCGGACACCTGGCGGTGTATGCCAATGCCTGCCTGGCTGTCGGGATGTGGGGGCTGGCCGCCCGTTGGCGCGACCCCCACCCTCTGGCACCGCTGGCTGGTGGCCTGGCCATCGGTCTGGGAGTTGGACTGCGGCCCAATCTGGTCATCCCCGTGGTGGCGGTGGGCCTAGCGGCCCTGTCCAGATCAGCGGCCAGCGAACCTCACCGGGGACGCCTTGCCTCCATCGCGGCGGGATTCACCTTGGGGGTGGCGGGTCCTTTTTTGCCCTATCTATTCAGGGACGGTGGGGCGCAAGCCGCCTGGCTGGGCGGATTCGTGGTGCTCGGTGATTGGAACCGCGCCATGTATCCGCCGCTCTCGGCCAGGGGTTTTTTCCAGGAGTTGACGGTGCTTTATAACCCGAGGGTCCTGGGAGTGCCCGGCCTGGTCCTGACGGCGGGAGGAGCAGCCCTGCTGCTGCTCAGTGGGCTGCGGCAGGGGCACGCGGGCCGTCGCGTACTGCTGTTGTTTGGCCTCTGGCAAGCGGCGCTGTGGCTGTCCTACGCCCTCTCCCACATCCACCATCACTACCTGCTGATGGACCTCGCTGGCTTCTGCCTGGCCCTGGCGGCCCTGCCTGCCGCCAGGTTGCGGGCTCTATCGCTGGCTTTGCTCATCGCCCTGCTGGCCGCGGTGTTGTTCCATCCGCTCAAACCCCTCTCCGCCCTGGATCACCAGCGACTGCGGGATGAAGCCCTCCTGGTTCGCTGGTTGGGCCAGCACAGCCCCGGTCGTTTTCAGTCTCCCGACTGGCTCGGTCCCCACTGGCGTCTGCACACACCCCAGGCCACCAAGGCGGTGCATCCCGTGTGGAGCCTCCAACTCCTGGATTCCCCTCTGAATCAGGCGGCCAGCGTCCGGTCCCTGGGGTTGGCGAACACCTGGCCAGACCGCTGCGCGGAATGGCTGGCCACCCAGCCAACGGCCCTGGTGCTTCGTCCGGGTACCGCCGCTCGCTGTCCATGGGATCAACATCCCAAGGTGCGCGACATCAGCCAACGGGTGGGTTTGTCGCCCGCCAGCGACTTCAGGGTGTTCAGCATGACGGACCGCTGACGGATGATGAAGACGTGATCCACCATCTCAAGCCCCTTCACTGCGGTTTGCGCAAGCTGTGGCAGCGCACTCCGTCGCCAGCCGCCACTGGCCATGGCTGCCATTTTGTGGGGAGCCGGCAGCGGTTTCGGCGGTCCCCGGATGAGCCGGGCACGGTGATGGCCCAGCCCAACTTCGCCCCCATGGACAGCCGCGCCCCGGCCATCCCGGCGGCCCTGGGCAGCCCCCGGCGGCGCCAAACCTTGCTCTGGCCACTGGACTTCGAGGGGGCGGTGTGAACGATTCGCGCCTGGCACGGCTGACCGACAGCCCCTCCCTGCGGCGACTGGGGTTCACGCTCCTCGACCTGGGCTTGCAGCCCCAACGCCTCCTGGGACTGCGTCATCTCCCCCGGCTGCTTGGCGAGGCCTGGAGCTTCCGCGCGCTGCTGCGCCAGCAGCCCTCCTCTCTCGATGCCGACCTGCGCTGGGCACCAATCTTCGGTGACCTCACGAGTCTGGCGGGCAGCAGCCGCTCCCTTTACTTCCTTCAGGATCTGCTCTGCAGCCAGTTCGTGTTGCGCCAGCCCACGGGCTCCCATCTCGATATCGGCTCCCGCGTGGATGGCTTCGTCGCCCAGGTGGCGGCCAGCCGGCCACTGGATGTGCTTGACGTGCGTCCCCTGCCGCTGGAGGCCTTTCCCCACATCCGCTTTCAACAGGGGGATATCCTCGATCCCCCCTCGGTTCTGAGGGGGAGCTACGCCCTGGTCTCCTCCCTCCATGCCCTCGAACACGTGGGTCTGGGGCGCTACGGCGACCCCTTGGCCGCCGATGGCTTCGAGCGGGCCCTGGCCCAGGCGGCTTCGTTGGTGCAACCCGGCGGCCTGCTGCTGATCAGCCTGCCCGTAGCCCGCCGGGCCCGCCATTGCGTGGAGTTCAACAGCCAACGGCTGTTCAGCCATCAACAGCTCCTGCCCCTGCTCCACAAACTGCTGCCAGACCATCAACTGGAGTGGAGCTTCGTGATTGATGCCGCCCGCCGTCCCCTCCTCTGCGGGATGGACCCGGAGCCCGCCTTGCACGCCATGCGGGGCATTGGCGTGTTTGGCGGCGCCTTTCGCCGGCGGCCTGCATGAGTTCATCCCCTCCCCGCCTCAGTCTTTGCCTGGTGGTGCGCGACGCCGCCCCAGATCTGCGCCGCACGCTGGCCAGCTTGGAGGCGCAACGGCACCTCCTGCTGACCCTGCCAGCGGAAATCGTGGTGGTGGACGGGGACTCCGCGGATGGATCGGGCCAGCTGGCGAAGCGGTGGGGTGCCCACTGCGGAGTGCCCACCACCTGTCATCAGCAGCCCCCCATGGGGATCTATCCGGCCATGAACCTGGCCTGGCAGCAGGCAGCGGGTGACTGGCTGCTGTTCATCAATGCTGGTGACCTGCTGCTGGAGGCCAGCGGCTTGCCCGAGCTTCTGGATGCGGCGGATCGCGAGGGCATTGATAGCGTGCAATGTGCGGCGGCGATCTTTCCTCCGGGCTGGCGTTGGGCCGCGACATCGCGACAGCAACCAGTGAGCTGCCATCAATCGCTCCTTTACAGACGTCGCCTGCATCAGCGCCTGGGGCCTTACGACGAAAGGCTGGGGCTCTGTGCCGATGTGCTGCTCATGGGCGCCATCGAAGGGGGCCACCATCGACGGGTCCCCCTCCTCCTGGCAGCCACCCAGGTGAGCCCCCGGAACGCCTCCCGCACTTTCCGACGGGTGCGGCAGGATTTGGAGCGACTCCAGAGGCACCAGATTCCCCTCAAACCCTGGCCCTCGCCACGGCAAACGCTGGTGGTGCTTTGGCTGGAGGAGCGGTTGGGCGTCAGCCTCTCCGTTTGGATCCGAGCGGCGGTCGACCTGCTGCTGGGCTCCAGGCGTCTCATCCGGCTGCCCGATGCTCCGCTCTGATCCGCTGCGGTTGTTGCTCCAGGGCGGTCTGGGCAACCAGCTCTTTCAAGCGGTGCTTGCCAGCACCCTGGCCGCACGCTGGGGCCGGCCGCTGGTGGTGGACCCCGTTCTGCTGGGATCCCGCCTGCGGCGCTTGCGGGGCCTCACCCCCCGAAGCTTGAGCCCCTTGGTGGCCCAGCTCCTGCCCGATGCGGTGCAGGCCACGCCCTGGCATCACTGGGTCGGCGCTCGCCTGGCGGCCCGCGGGCCCGGCACCGCTCCCCCCTGGCTCCTCACCGATGCCGCCCTGGCGCAGGCCGCGGCCGAGGGGAGCCTGCTGGAGGGGCTTGAGGCCATCCGCCTCCTGCGCACCCACGCCACCCACCCTGCCTTGTACACCCCCCCCTTCGAGGCAGCCTGGCGGGCGGTCGCCGCCGCCCTCAAGCCGATGGGGGGATCAGCCGAACCACCGGCCTTTGCCTTGCATGCGCGACGGGGGGACTACCTCCACCCCCGCAGCGGCTTCTTCCCCCTCCAGGCGACGTATTACCGCCGTGCCCTGGCGACACTGCAGGGGCACCCCGCCATTGCCGCCCGGGGCAGCCTGACGGATGGGGGCCGCCCGCCGGTGCTTCATGTCTTCAGTGACGACCCCGCCTGGTGCCGCGCCCAGCTCGGCGGCGCGGGCTGGGAGCTGCGCCTGGAAGAGGGCAGCCCCGAAACCGACCTGGCCCGCCTCGCTTCCGCCCACACCCTGGTGCTGAGCAACAGCAGCTTCTCCGCCGTGGCGGGCCACCTGGCGCGCCTGCGGGATCCCACCAGCCTCGTGCTCTGCCCCGACCGCTGGCTGCTGAAGGAGGATGGGCGCCTGGGGGATCTGCGCAGCCCCGACTGGCAGACGGTGGAGGTCTGAGCGATGAGCACGGAGGACTCCAGGGTCAGCATCCTCTGCCCCTACCGGGACGCCGCAGGGTTCCTTCCGGGCTTGATGACCTCGGTGGGGGCCCAGACCCATCCCCACTGGGAGCTGCTTTTGATCGACGACAGCTCCCGCGATCAGGGGGCCAAGCTGGTGGCTGATGCCGCGGCCCGCGACCCGAGGATCCGGGCCCTGCGGGCGCCGCCGCGGCCAAGCGGAGGCCCAGACGGTCCCTGGTGGCCGCGCAATCATGGACTGGGCCACACCACAGCCCCCTGGGTGGCGTTC
Organism: Cyanobacteriota bacterium; assembly: GCA_046340755.1. Classification (GTDB taxonomy): domain Bacteria; phylum Cyanobacteriota; class Cyanobacteriia; order PCC-6307; family Cyanobiaceae; genus Cyanobium. Next base: position 55,311 of record JBKDSY010000178.1, on the reverse strand, counting down.
CTGGATGCCGACGATCTCTGGCATCCGCGCAAGCTGGAACGCCAGCTTGCCCTGCACGTCCAAACTGGTGCCGCCCTCAGTGTCACCGGCTACGGCCGCTTCGCGGATGGCCAACCGGGGCTCACCGATTGGCGGCTGCCGCCCGCCCACTTCGGCTATGGCACCTTGCGGCGAGTGAATGTGATCCCGATGCTCACCCTGATGGTGCGGCGGGAGCTGCTGGTGGCTGGTTTCCAGCCCTGTCCCCACGAGGACTACCTCTGCTGGCTGGAGCTGTTCCGCCGCCAGCCCGACCTGCGGGGCCACACCGTTCCCGAGCTGCTGGCTTTCTACCGGCTGCACGGCGGCAACCTCACCGCCGCCCGCTGGTCGATGCCCCTGTGGACGTATCAGGTGTACCGCCGCCATGGAGCGAGCCGATCGGGCGCCGCAGCCGCCCTGGTTCCCTGGGGCCTGGGTCAGGCCGGGGCGGTGGTGCGCTCCAGGAGACACCCCCTGGGCCTCTCCCTTGCAGAGGCCGCCGGGGCCGATCCCCCCCTGGTGCTGCCGCCATAGAGTCGGGCGATCGGGTGTGACGGACCATGGGCCTGAGAGCTCCCTGGCTGCGGCAACGGCTGCTGATGCTGGGCTTGGCCTTGTTTGATGGTTTCTGTCTGGCCCTCACATACAACATCACCCGCTGGATTCGGCTGGAAGAGGGCACTTGGGTGGGGCTGAACCGCGCCCTGGCGGTGCTGATCGCACTGTGGCTGAGCGCCTCCTATCTCCTGGGCCGCTACTCCGAACCCGAACCGGATCGTCGCGGTTCTCTGCTTCTTCGCTTGGCGATGACGGCCCTGGTTCCCCTGCTGATCCTGGGGGTGGTGTTGGGGCACAGCTGGGTGTTCCAGGTGGCGGATGCTCGCACGCGCTTCCGAGGCTTCTTGCTGCCGATGCTCGGGTTCACCACCCTGCTCTCCGGAATGGCGCAGATCGTGCTCAGCACCTTGCGCCAGGAGCGCCGCCGCTGGTTGCTGCTTGGGGAGCGGGAGGAACTGGCCTTGCTCAAAGGGGAGGTGGCCTGCCATCCCCCTTCGGCCCATCTGGAGCTGCTCTGGCGAACGCCCGGGCAGTTCGGATCCAACGACCTCCCCACCCTGCCGCCGATGGAGGGCATCGCCATCAGTGATCATCTCGGCCTTCCGGAAGACCTGCTGCAAACCCTTCTCCAGGAGAGGGCCACGGGCACGGGGGTGAGCAGTTTGGTGAACTGGGCGGAACAGCATCTGCAGCGGGTGCCCCCCGAGCTCTTCTCCAATCGCTGGCTGCTCAACGCGGAGGGGTTTGGCCTGCAGCCCAACACCTGGACCTGGCGTCTGAAACGCAGCATCGACCTGGTCGGTGCCGGGGCGCTCGGCCTGGTCACCCTGCCGCTGATGGTGGCGGCAGCGATGCTGATCTGGATCACCGACCGGGGACCGGTCTTCTACGGCCAAACACGCACCGGCCTCTACGGCAAACCCTTCAAGATCTGGAAGCTGCGCACCATGCGCCTGGATGCCGAATCAGGTGGGGCCCGCTGGGCCTCCCGCACCGATGACCGGATCACGCCAGTGGGTCGCTGGCTGCGACGGCTCCGCATTGACGAGCTGCCCCAACTGCTGGCGGTGATTCTGGGGGAGATGAGCCTGATCGGTCCCCGGCCCGAGCGGCCGGAATTGGAGGAGGAGCTGGAACGGCGAATCCCCCACTACAGGGTTCGCCATTGGATTCGCCCCGGCTTGAGCGGCTGGGCCCAGGTCTGCTTCCCTTACGGAGCCAGCGTGGCCGACTCGCGCATGAAGCTGAGCTACGACCTCTATTACCTCCGCAATGCCAATCTGCTGCTCGATTTGCTGATTCTCATCAAAACCATCCGACTGGTGACTGGTGCCCGGGGCGCCGTGCCCATCGAGCCCGCACCGGTGGCAATCACCAGCGACGAAGCGGGGTCGGGCCTGGAGGGGCTGGAAGCCCTCTCCTCCGCGGCGGATCAGCCTTGACCACTTCCGCACCTCGTCCCGCGTCCCGCTGGTCCCGGTTGACACCCCTGCTGTTGGTCGCCGGATCCACCGCCATCTCGCTGGGCCTGATGGAGCTCGCCCTTCGGGTGCTGGGACCGGGCACCCCCCAGCTTTATCGGGCCGATTCCCTCACGGGTTATGGGCTCAGGCCCGGAGCCCAGGGGCGCTGGACCCAGGAGGGCAGCTCCCTGGTGCGCATCAATGACCGAGGGTTTCATGATCGCGACTGGACTCCTGCCCCTCCAGCCAACACCCTGCGCATCGCCGTGATGGGCGATTCCTTCACAGAGGCACTCCAGGTGGAGAAGGGGGATTCCTGGGTGAGTCTGCTGCCGGCAGCCCTGGCGGCCCACGCACCCTGCTCCCTGCTGCGCCCCTTCCCCGGTGGAGCGGAAACCCTGAATTTCGGCGTCGGCGGCTACGGCACGGGTCAGAGCTGGCTCACCTGGCGGCGGGATGCCCGGCCCCTGAGGGCCCAGCTGGTGTTGCACGCTGTGTATTTCGAGAATGACCTGCGCGACAACCTGGTGGGGGGGAGCGCCACCGCGGCCGCCCCCACGTTCCACCTGCGGAACGGCGACCTGGTGGTGGACACCAGTTTCCGCCAGCGAGCCGACCATCGTTTCCGTTTGTCGCCCCTCGGGCAGGCCGCGTCCTGGGCCCTGGCCCACAGCCGCCTGCTGCAATTGTTCAAGGAGGTGCGCGACCGACTCCGACCCACCGCTGGCGCGGAATGCCCTGCCAGCGGCTGCAGCGCCTTCCCCCTGGGCACCGACGGCACCCGGCTCTACGGACCCGATTCGGGAGATCTGGAACCGGGTTGGGGGGTGCTTGAAGCCATCCTCCAACGCTGGAACAAAGAGGCCCGCCAAGCCGGCGCCACCCTGGTGGTGACCAGTCTCACCACGCCACCGCAGCTCTGGCCCGACGCCACCGAACGGCGCCGCCAGGCGGAGCGCCACCAGCTGGACTGGATGCGACCCGAGCGTCGGCTCGCGGGGACGCTGGCCGCCCTCGGCATTCCCTATCTGCCCCTCGCCCCCGCCCTGCAACGGCAGACCGACACCCGGGGGCTGGTGGCCCACGGCTTTGTCGACCAGCGGCCGGGCCCGGGTTACGGCCACTGGAACCGGGCCGGTCACCGCGCCGCCGCCGCCGCCCTGGCCGACCAGCTCTGCGCCCTAGAGGCGCCGGCACCCTGAATGGCACGGTCACGCCTGCTGCCTCCCCCCCTGGCCTGGGCCGGGGCCGATGCCGGCCTGCTCTGCCTGGTGTGGATCGGTTTGCATCTGGTGCGTTTTGGTCTCCCGCCGCAGGTCAGCCGGGGACCCTTGTTGGTGATCCCCCTGCTGGTGGGACTGCAATGGCTGCTGGGCACCTACAGCGGCCTGACCCGCCACACCCTCTCCGTTCAAGACCAGGCCAACCGCTACGTGATGGCCGCCACCGGTGTGATCCTCACGATCGTGGTGGGCTATGCCATCACTGGTCTCAGCCTTGACGCAACGGTGGGCCGGGGCTTTTTGATCCCCGTCTTGCTCAGTGGGGCCCTGAGCAGTGCCCTGTTGCGTCTGTTGGAAAACGGACGCCATCTCTGGCAACCCCAACAACGCTGGCTGGTGCTGGCCAGCCGCCCCCAAAGGCAGGCAGTGGCCCAGGTGATGGAGCGGGGGGGATGCGCCGTGCCCGCAGCCATCGAATGGCGCGACCCGGTGGGCACCGCTCCCCTGCCATCCATGCTCGCTGACCTGCTCGGACTGCAGGGCGTGGCCCTGGGGGTGAACGCCACGGTGCGCGACGGGGACGTGGACCTGCTGTTGCTCTGGCAACGGCGGGGGCTCCTGGTGCTTCCCCTCGACCAATGGTGCGAGCGCTACCTGCGCTCCTTGCCCACCGCCGTGCTGCCCACCGATTGGCCCAGCCGCCTAGAGCGGTTTGGGCGGTTACGGCAAGGTCAGAACGCCCGTCTCAAAAGGCTGGAGGATCTTCTTCTGGCCAGCCTGCTGCTGGCCCTGCTGGTCTCCCCCCTGCTCCTGGCCCTGCTGATGCTGCGACTCCAGGGCCGGCGGGTCAACCTGCGGCGCGATGAACGCCTGGGGCTGGAAGCCCATCCCTTTCCCCTGGTGTCCATCGCGGTCACTCCCCAGCCCCCGTCCTGGTGGCGACGCACGGGGCTGGCACGGCTCCCTGGCCTGGGGAGTGTCTTGCGGGGGGAGATGGCACTGGTGGGGCCCCACCCTCTCACGTCAGCCCAGGCGGAGGGGGCCCTGGCCATGGATCCGGCCTTCGCGATGCGCTTCTGGGTGAAGCCCGGACTGCTCCGCTGGAGCCCCGGCCGGTCCCGCGCCCTGCCCTGCCCGCGAGCCCCCGTCGATGAACTCGCGGAAGATCTCTGCTACATGGCCAGCTGGTCCCCTTGGCTCGACCTGTGCTGCCTGACTTCATGGGTGCTGGGTCGCCCATGAGCCGGCCTGGCCTCTCCCGGCCGTCCCCAGGCGGGGAGAGGAGAGAATGGGGCCTCCCACGGGAGGCACGTGGAGCCGTTTCGGCCCAACGGCGCACGGCCCACCCGGCCCCGCAACAGCACCATGACCCAGCCGATCCGCCGACTGGCGGTGCTTCTCACCCATCCGGTGCAGTACTTCAAGCCTGTGTTCACCGGCCTGGCCGCCGATCCCACAATCGAGCTGCAAGTGTTCTTCGGTTGCGACCATGGCACCACCAAAAGCATGGATCCGGATTTCGGCCTGGCCTTCGCCTGGGATAGCGCGCCGACCGAGGGCTTCCCCCACACCTTTTTGAGTCGGGAGCCGCTGGAGGCCCTTAGCCGGCCTGGCACCGGCCTGGCCCTGGCCCGAAGGGCCAGCCGCACGATCGCGGCGTGGAGGCCCGACGCGGTGTTGATCTTCAGTTATTCCCCCCTGTTCATCACCGCCTCCAGCCTGCTCCTGGCGAGCCATGGCCTGCGGCTCTGGCTCCGGGCGGAGACCACGGATCTGGCCCTGGAACGCTCCGCCTGGAAGCAGACCTTGCGCAGCCTCGCCCTACGGCGCTTCTACGGATGCTTCGAGCATGTCTTCCCCATTGGCAGCCATTCCGAAGCCCATTACCAACGACTGGGGGTGAATGCAGCCCGGCGCAGCACTGCCCCATACGCGGTGGATCGGGAGTTTTTCGAGCAACAGGTGCGGCATTGGCAGCCGCGGCGATCGGCCCTTCGAGCAGAGCTTGGCATTCCTCCCGATGCTCCCGTGCTGCTGTTTGTGGGCAAGATCAGCCCCGTGAAAGACCCCCTGCTGATACCCGCCGCCCTGGAGCGGCTCCAACAGGATTCCGCCAGCATCGATCTTTGGCGGCGCTTGCATCTCGTGGTGGTGGGGGACGGCCTCCTCCGGGTTGAGCTGGAACAGGCCCTTCGACGCACCCTGCCCGGCCGCCACCATGCCATGGGCTTCCAGAACCAGCAGAACCTGGGCCGCTTTTACGCCCTGGCCGATGTGCTGCTGTTGCCCTCCCGGGAAGGGGAGACCTGGGGACTGGTGGTGAACGAAGCCCTGCAATTCGGTTGCGCCGTGATCTGCAGTGACCGGGTGGGAAGCGCCATTGATCTGGTCGCCGGCCGGCCTTGGGGGCGTGTGCACGCCAGCGGCCAGGCGGACGACCTGGCGGCGGCCCTCGTCTCCCTGCTGCGCTCCCCTCCAGAAGGCCAACACCCTCCAGCCACCCTGACCCTGCCCCACCCAAAGGATCTGGTGGCCGCGATCCAGCAACGGCTACGAAGCCTTAAAGCGTGACCGACGGAGCCGGGGCCGCGGGGCTGGGGAGGGGCCACCACCAGCCAACCCAGGCTCGACGAAACGGGCCAGGCGTCGGCGCTGCACCTCTGGGGAAAACCGGCGTCTGGCGTGCTCCAAAGCCCGCTCTCCGCAGGCACGCACCAGATCGGGATCCACCTGGAGACGCTGCAGCAGATCCGCCAAGGCCTCCGCACTGGGAGGCAACAGCCAGCCGGTCTGGCCATCCACGATCAGATCCCGCTGGCCACCCTGATCCGCCGCAATGGAGGCACGACCCGCCAGGGCCGCCTCCAGATAGGTGATCCCAAACCCCTCCCCCTGGGCACTGCCATCCGGCCGAATGTCGAAGGCGCTGGGCATCACCACCAGGCTGCAGGAGCGGTATTCCTGCCGCAGGGCCCCATCCTCCAGGGACCCCAACCAATCGATGTGCCCCTGGAGCCCCAGATCCTGAGCACGGGCCTGGAGTCGAAGGCGATCATCCCCATCCCCCACCACCCTCCACCGCAGGGAGGAGGGCAGGCCTCCGCGCCGCCGCAACAGCGCCAGGGCATCAAGGATGAGGTCATGGCCCTTGTAACGCTCCTGGCGAGCCATTCGCGCCACGGTGAGCAGGCGGGGCAGGGGTTGCGGCGGCTGGGGATCCTCCTCGGGGGCATCGGCGCAGGGATGGATCACCGTGATGGCTGGCCTCGCTCCCAGCAGGGCGCGCACTTGCTCGCGGGTGAAGGCGCTGCTGGCGGCAAGCCCGTCACAGGCCCGCAGGTCTGGAAGCAAGGGGGGAAGGTTCACGCCCCACACCTCGATGCCGTGCAGCCAACAGAGCAGCCGTTGCCGGGAGGGTCGCATCCCCGGAATCTGCCCAAGGCGCCGAATGGGTCGCAGCAGCAGGGCGTGCATGCTGAACACCATCTCGCTGCGGGGGAGCCACCAGGCCAGCTGCAGCAAAAACCAGAGTTGGCCAGCCAGGCGCCCCAGCTTCGAGGGACCGAGGCGACGGGTGGCAAGCAGACGACAGGGATGGCCACTGTGCCGGAGCGCGTCACGCACCTGAAGGCTCAGGCGCTCGATGCCCCCCCGGCGGCGGATGTCGTAAGTGACCAGGAGAATCACAGGAGCAACGACTCATAGGCTGCGAGGGAACGCTCCAAGCCGAAACGCTCCTGATACAGGCGCCGGGCCCGCTCCCCCATGGCCATGGCCTGGGCGGGATTCCCGGCCAGTTGCCGCAGGTGCTGGGCAAGGTCGTCCACCTCTCCTGGCTCCACCACCAGGCCACAACCTTCCTGGCGCACCAGCTGGGCAAGGTCGCAGCGGCGCTGCGCCACGAGCAACACACCCCGGCCGCTGGCCAGGATGCCATAAAACTTGCTGGGAGCCACGGTGTCTTCCGCGCCTGGAATCAGGCCAATTGCGGCCAGATCGCACACGCCGAGGCTGAGGGGCAGGCGCTCCCTGGGTTGGAGGGGCTTGACAATCACATTGTTCAAATCGAAAGCCTCGCGATAGGCCGTGATCTGCACTTGCTTGGCTCCAGCACCGATGAAGAGGAAGCGGATCGGCTCCTCCTTGAGCAAACGGGCCGCCTCCAGAAGAGTGAGCAGCTCATGGAGGCGGCCGAAGTTTCCGGAATACTGCACGGTGAAGGCCTCGCTCACCCCCCATTCGCTGGCTAGGGGATTGAGCGCCTTGGGGAGATCCAGGGCCCGCTCCACCGCCCAGTTGTGGATCACCCGGAGGGGAAGGGGCCTGCGCACATCCTGTCGCCAACGGGCCGCCATCGCCTCGCTCAACACCACGGTGGCCAGGCTGCGCCGACACACCTCACCCATGAGCCAGCGCCAGACTGCCGTAATCGGCCCACTGGCGGGCAACACACCGGTGAGGGCGGCGGAACGGGGGAATAAATCCTGGAACAGGAACACGTAATCCATCCCCCTCACACCGCGCAGGATGGGCCCCAGCAGACCGACGAAGGGGGGATTGGACACCACCAGGATCCGCTGGCCGCGACGGCCATGCCACAGGCACCACCCCAACCCTCCGAGCACAAAAAGCAGCCCATGGAGGGCCTTGGCCATTACTCCCAGGGGGGCTTGAGCCCCACCCTGACGCAGGCCCAGCCGCACCACCGGCAGACCGGCCATCTCATCCCCCCCGGCGGTGGCGGTGAGAACGCGGCAGCGGTGGCCCCGGGCCATCAACCCCAGGGCCAGGTCGGTGATCAGCTGGGCGGTGGCACCGGTGCTCGGGGCAAAGTGCTCACTGATGATCAACAACTCCCGCCGGGCTGGCGGCCTGGCAACCGCATCGGCGCTCAAAGCGGCAGCCCCCGCCGCCGTCGCCGCAGCTCGATCACCTTCACCACGGTCATCAGGTCGTAGCAAGCCATAAGGGAGGCAAACAGCAAGGCCTGCCAGCCCTCCAGCCAGCCGCCCTGGAGAACGTACTTCTGCAGAAACCGCAGGGGGGGGCGCAGGGGCCAAAACCGTGCCGCCAGGGCCCGCGCCGCCACAAAACGGTGGGTGCCCAAAGCCTCCGCATCACCCCGGTGCCGAAAGGCCACGATGGTCTCGGCGTCCCAAGTGGCGTAGCGGCGGTGGCGCTCAATCCAGTCGTCCAGGCCTTTGCTGAAGGCGTAATGCTCGTAGGGCAAGGGGATGCGACCCACCTTGGCACCGGCGGGGAAGCACTCCCACACCCCCCCCTCAAAGCGCAATGCCCCCCGACGCACCAAGCGGGGGTGCCAGTTGGGGTACCCCTGGGTGCGCTTCAGCCAACGGCCCAAAAACCAATAGCGCGGCGTGAGCTCAAAGCCATCGGGGGCCTCGGGGTCGGCCACGCGACGGCGAATCTCCCTGGCCAGTTCCGGCCCCACCTCCTCATCAGCGTCGAGAAAGAGCACCCAGTCGCTGCGAAGTCCGGCCCGCTCCAAGGCCCAGTTGCGCTGCTCGCTGATCCGGAAGGGGGGGGGCTGGCGGTGCTCTTGCAAGGGCACACCCAGCTGGCTGGCGACGGTCGCGGTGGCGTCGATACTGCCGCTGTCGAGCACCAGCCGCTCCTCACACCAGGCGAGGGAAGCGAGGGCCCGTGCCAGATCCTGCTCCTCATTCAAGGTGAGCACCACTCCGGCAACGGTGGGGGGCATCGGCTCAGGCAAGGGGGGGGGACATCAGGGCCAGCCCATGAAGCACCAGGGATTTCCACTGACTGGCGGCGGCATAGGGAATGAACGCCAGGATCTGACTGGGCTCATAGGTGCAGCAATGACTGGGGAGAAGCATCAGCTCCAACACGGCGAGACCACCCCGCTGGAGGTCAAGCCCGCGCCCGTGGGGGGAGGCAACCAGGGGGGTGGTGGCGGCAAGGTTGGGGGCGACAGGGGAAGCACCAGCCTGGAGCCCTGCGTCACCAGGAGACCCAAGCCAGCACAGAACATCATGGCGATACACCGGCCATAATCCACGGTGGCGAGCAGTAGGGGAGCGGCCACGCCAAACTGCAGACCCCACAGCCTGAGAGCGTCTCTCAAGGGTGCCGATCCGGGCAGGGAAGGTCGGTCACGGCGGAAGAGCACGGAATAGGCCAGCACGGCCAGGAGCGACATCGCCACAGCGTGAACAACGGACCAGCCCATCTGGGCGGGGCTGAGATCCCAGGTGAAGAAGGAGGGGCGTGACAATGCCAACTCCGTGATGGAAGATCCTGGCATTTCCCTATCTCCAAGTAGGCTCAAACGCTGAAGGTCATCCCGGAGACAGGCCACCTGGGACGCGTTTCCCTTTTGCCAAACTGCAAGCAAAAAAGCGAGCACTCCTGGAGAAATCGCCAGCAGAGCCCGACGCCAATCGCGTCGCTCCCAGAGCACGGCGATGGCCAGGGTGGGGAGGATCAGCAAGGCAAAGGGTTCATGGTTGAAAACAGCAAAAACTTCAAGGCCCGCCAGACTGATCCATGGAACCAGAGCCGCCAAGGGAGATCTCCCGTTCACCCCACAACGCCAAAGCCACAACATCAGCAGTCCCAAGAGAATTTGCAAGGGATCCTTGCGGAACAGGGACCCGGCATGCACCATCAGCACAGGCCAGCCCGCCGGGACCGCCAGGATCAGTAGACCCAACAACCAGCCACACCGTCGCACAAGCTGGCAGCCCAACCAAAGGCCCACCGCCAAGGCCGCGACGGCCGTAAGAACCGACAGGGTGAGGGCGTAGGCCGATTGGTGACCCAGCCAGCCACTGAGGAGCCAGGACATCTGGCCAAGAACTCCACGGCGCACAAAACCCACGCAATAACGGATCGCCAACTCCGAGCCCCACCACTCACGGACGGAGACATTGGCGGGCCAGGCAAGGAGGTTGGCAACATAAAGGGCCAGGGCGTAGGCCAAGGCGCCAGCCATGGCCAACCACTGCAAGAGCAAAGCAGAAAGAGACTGCCATCTACCCATGATTTACACCGTGCAGAAATAAACAAAACTCCGTTTTGGCCGATGATCTTATGGCATTCCCGGCGTCTCCACAGCTTTCTGCCCCTGGGTGACTCGCCTCCTCACGGGACAGGGGTCAGACCAGCTGGATCACGGAACCCCGAGGGGCACCCCATCAAGCTTGACGTCTCAACCCAGGGTGTCTCCGCTTTGCAGCCCTGGTGATGGAACGCGGTTGAGCCAAACCTGTCCGTCACACCTCCACTGGGGGAGGCGGCGACCAGCCCTCAGGATGGGTCGGGCCGAGGGGATCCCCAGGCTCGCAGAATCGTCTCGTAGCCCACCAAAGCTTCCGCCGCGATGACCCGGCTGGAAAAGCGTTCCGCCACCTGTTGTGATGCGGCACCCCCCGGACGACTTGGCCGCCGCAGCCAGTCGCCCAGGGCGTTGATCCAGGCAAGGGGTCGCCGATCCACCACCAACACACCAGAGCCCTCCCCGACCCCCACGCCCACCTGAGGCGTGACCATCGCCCCACATCCGCAGGCCAGGGCTTCGACCACCACGTTGCCAAAGTTCTCGTGGCGACTGGGCAGCAACAGCAGGTCGGCGGCGTTGTAAGGAGCCAACAGCTCGGGGGCAGGGCAGGCAGACAGCCACAGGCAGCGTGGGCTGAGCCCTCGCCGTTCCAGATCGCGGCGCAGCCTCCAGCCACTGCCATCATCGTCATTGCCGATCACCACCAGGTGCCAAGGGCGATCCGCCAACTCGCCCAGCACTGCGGGTAGGAGGTCGAGTCCCTTCTTGTGGTGGAGTCGCCCAGCGATCAGCAGCACAGGCTCCCCCTCAGGCAACCCGTGCTGCCGCCGAAAGGCCCTCCCAAGGGCGGGGTCGGGGCGCAGGGCGGTCAAGTCGAGGGGGTTGGGCAGGATCCAGGGCCGGGGCCTCAGGCCCAGCCCCCGCAACTCTTCCACCTCCAGAGGGCTCGTGCAGTGCAGGGCTGCGGCCCTCTGCAACAAAGGGCGCTCCCTGAGGAGGAAATAGGGCCATTTCTTCCACCAGCCGCGGCCCAGGCCATAGGGCCCCAAGGCGCCCCGCAGACTGTGCACCACCGGCACCCCGGCCCGGTGGGCAGCCCGCTGCACCGGCAGGCCTAGCGGCTGCCAAACGGCACTGAGGTGGAGGAGGTCGGCGCGGGCCAGATGGGTGGGCAGGGCCTCCTGCAGGGCTCGGGAACGGATGGCCCCGCGCACGTTGTCGACGGGATACCGCACAACCCGAACGCCCTGCCAATGTTCGGGGATCCCAAGCCGGGTCTCGGGCCACTCCGGCAGGCCCGCATTGGTGGTGATCACCTCCACCTCCACGCCCAACTCCACCAGGCCCTCGCAGAGGCGAGAGACGCTCAGCACAGGTCCGCCGAACTGCCAGGCCGGGGGGTAAACGGGAAGGAAGTGGAGCAGCCTCATCGTCACCCGTTCGCGGTTGAGCCTCCAGACCCGGTGAGCCGCCCTGGGGGAGGTAGGCGTCGGCAAGCTACTGAAGCGCCCGCCTGCCATCCCATGCTGTCAACGACGCACGGCATCAAGTCGGGGGGCGATCAGCAGCCGGGAGAAAAAAGAGCACATCGCGTCGAGCAGCAACAACCAGGAGGGTCATGGCCACTCCAAACACAACGCGCTCCATCACCAGAGGCATGGCGAACAGCCAGCCCAAGGAGAAATACACACTTAACATCAGGCTGATTCCCGTGGGAATAGCCAATTTAATTGGCTCGGCGAAGGAGCGACAGGACAGGAAAAGCAGTGGCAATAACGGCAGGAATGCCGCGAGATACTTCGCGATCAGAAATCCAAACAAACCCAGTTTTGGCACCAGGATCCAACCAATCACTGCCGCCCCCAACGTGCCGCCATTGAGCAGCAATGCATACCTACGCAACTGGCCCGAGCTGATCAAGGGCTGGATCAGAATCTGTTGCAGAACCTCCAACAGCGCGGTCACCAGCATCATGCGTGTTGGGCTGAGAGAGGGGAGAAAACTGGTACCAAAAAACACCCGAATCAACAGCCCATCCACCAAGCCATAGCCCAGCAACACCACAAGAAGCAGGAACCAAAGCAGCCGAAAGACCCGTTCCACTTCCCGCATCCTGGCCTCAAAATTCTCGGCCTGCCGCAGGCGCAGAAACAGCACCGGCACGAGGGTACCTGGCAGGAGCGCAAACAGTTGCTGGAGGATCTGACCAACCCGCAAAAAGCCCACATCTGCCAGACCCGCTTGCTGGGCCAAGCTGAGCAGCAAGGGGAAAAACACCAAGGAAGACACCAAATTGGCGCCATAGAAAGGCAGCCCCCGCCGCAGCAACAGACGCCAGGTTGGCCAGCCCGGTAGCGGCCTTGCCGGCGGCGGCCAGATCCCCCGCAGGATGCAGGCCAACCAGAGACTTTGGATCAGGGCCACCAGCCCCCAACCCAGCAGGGCGCCCGTGATGGCGCCCAGGGCCGCGCCGACCGTGGCGAGGATCAGCCGCAAGGGCATGAACAGCCCCTGGCGCAAGGCCAACCGACGCGTGTCGCGTGCCACCAGCAGCACCTCCCAGGGCACCGCGCAGCAAGCCTCCAGCCCCACCATCAACAACACCAGGGCGCTCCACAGCCGCCGCTGCGACTCCCCAACTGAGGCCGGGAACAGGCCATGGCCAGGCCCCAGCCACAGGACCATGCCAACGAGCATCACAGCCGTCGCCACCATGTTCTGCAGGCCGAACGCAGCCGTCAGGCCCCGGCCTCGGGGGGTCTGGAGGGAGCCCACCTCCCCGCCCAGCTCATAATTGATAGCGAAGTCCCCCCCCAGGCGCACCAGGGTGTCGCCCGTCTGCACGGTGGTGGTCACGAGATTGAACAGCCCCAGGTCGGCGGGCCCGAGCAGACGGGAGAGGGCAAGGTTGCTGGCAAAACTGATCACCCGCCCCAACCCGGCACCTCCGGCGAGGTGCATCCAGCCGCGGCGAAGTTCACCCATCCCGAACCACCCTCACAGCTGATCCACCAGACCCAGCAGCCGCCGAGCCGCGGCGATGGTGGTGTGCTGGCTCACCCAGGTCTGGGCACCCTGCAGCAGGCGGGCGTAGGCCGCTGGTGGGATCTGCGCCACCTGCTCCCGCAGATCCGGCCAATCGCGATAACTGAGGCAGTTGAGGCCTGCCCGTAGCCCATGGGGGGCGCAACTGGTGGGCTTGTCCTCCAGCCGTCGAAAGCACGGCACGGCTCCCGCAGCCGCTATTTCATAGTGCCGCAGACAGTCCCATCCCCCACGACGGGTGGTGATCGCAAATCGCGAGGCCGCCAGGTTGGCGTAGTAGGCCTCCTCGCTGGTAAACGCGTAGTGGGCCGGCAAGTCCAATGCCGCGCCCACTTCGGGGTCAACACAGTGGGTGGCGAACTCCCGGGTCTTGGCGGCTGGATCGGCAGGGTGGATCTTCGTGGCGGGTATGGAGAACGAGGCTTCCGCCAGCCGCGGTCGTCGCAGGGATCGGCCCTGGCCCTGCCATTCACGCTTCAGGTACAGACAGCGACGGGAATGGATCGGAAAGGGCTGCCAGCCATAGCGGCGCAGACGGGTGCCAGAGCGGAAGAAGAGGCGACGGTCGTCATCGCCATCCAGCAGCACCAGCGGCACCATCTGAAGCCAGGGCGCCAAATCCAGCAATTGGCCCCACTGCCGCCAGACTTGCCCGAGCACCACCAGGTCAAACTCGCCTCGCTCCAACCGCTGCGGAATACCATCCCGATCCACCGCGCGATCCTCCAACAGCCCATACAACGTGAAGCCATGGCCGCGCACGCCGATGGGCCTGGATCCCGGGATCGGGGTGTAGAGGGCCCCTTTTCGGGGATAGTCGACCACCGCCAGTTCCGCGCACTGAATCAGGCCATGGAGAAGGCCGTCCGCGAGGTAATCCTCCCGGTCCTCCGTCAGGAACAGCACCTGGCGCATCAGGTGGTGGCCTTGGCAGGCGCAGCCAAACGGTCGACCACGGCACCGAGCAGCCAAAGGGTGAGCAAATATTTGGGTAATTCCCACAACAATGCCCAGCAGGTTTCCTGCACGGTGCCGAAGGGAAACGACTGAAGATAGGTGCTGGGGAAAAACAGCAGCAGCAGTTGAAAACCACTGCCGGGAAGGGTGAGGCACCTGCACCACAGGGCCGTCAGGCCATTCACCACCACGGCCACCACCAACGATCCGGCCACGAGCCCGGTCGGCCCCCAGCGACGCCAGAGATCGGCCGGGAGGGAGAGGCAGGGGAACCAGACATCGGCCCAGGTGCCGCGGGGCACCCCCTGGAGTGCCTTGGCAATGCGTGGACCATCAAAGATCTCCGGTCGATCGGGCTTCAGGTGGCGGGGCACCCAGAGCCAGAGCAGATGGGTCAGCCCCGCGCCCCCCACCGGGGCGGCGGCGCGGTGGGGGGCCGTGAAGAGATAGGGATCGTGGCAGGCATACAGGTCGCGCCCGACCCAACGGGCTTTGGCCAGGAGGGGCTCCACATCCTGCAGGGTGGCCGCCACGGCCCCCAGCCGGGCCACTGGATCAAGGGCGTTGGTGCCTTGGAAGCGGGCGCTATCGCGGGCCACAAAAATCAAGGGGGATAGGGTCACCATCAGGGCGGCGGCGATCAGCACCAGCCGCCTGAGCAGCCTGGGGGAAACCGGCAGCAACCACAATCCCGCCAGCAAGAGCAGCAGGGGATAGAAGAGCAACCCCCTCGACCCGCTCAGCAGGGCCACGAGCACAAAAAAGAGCAGCAGGGCCGCCGATACCCATCGGCCTGCCCCCCGAAAGGTCAGCAGAGTCAATGGCGCCAAGAGGAGCCAGAGGTCCCGCAGGCGAGAAAAGGCCGCCACGGGCGTATCCAGACGCCACAAGGTATTCACCCAACCCACATAGGTGGCGAAGTCGCGGTCAAAGGCTCCAGAAAGCAGCGACAACGCCACATAAAAGAGCATATACAGACCCAGAAGCAGGGCGATCCAACCCAGTCGGCGACGGGGTGCTCCCCACTGGTCGAAACGTTCCGCCAGAGGAGCGGGGGGGAGGGAAGCGGCTGCCCTGGCGATCCATTCGCGCTGCAACTGGGCCACCAGCACAATGGAAGCTGTGAGGGTCAGCCAGAGAAGCTGGATGGGCGGCCCATGCTCAACCCACACGGCGAGGAAGGGATCCTTTCCACTCCCGGTGAACGCCATCAGCAGGGGCCCCAGCCCCCAGCGCAACACCATGCCCAGCACGAGCACCGTGAGAGGCGGAAAGGGGATCCGCTCCAGCAAGGGAGCCTCCAGACGCACGGTCTGGAGCAACAGCCAGAAGGCCACCACCGCAAGGCCAGCCATCGCCCAGCGTTCGCGCACCAGGGGCAGCATCACCAGCCACAGTCCCAGCCCGAGCAGGGCGGAGCGAGCTGGCGAGAGCAGCCAGCATTCTCCCCTGCCCAGCAGCGCGGCCAGACGGGGCGTCGGGGGGCGGCTGGCAACCTGAACCATCAGCGTGTCATGGGGCTGGGGGCGGCAAGGGGAGGTCGCTGCCACGGATGCGCAGTCTGCCTGGCAGCACGGCTAGCAAAGCGAGGGTGGTGCGCCCGAGCCCCACGCTCTGGTGAATCAGGGCCAGCTGCCGGAGGGTGGCGCGCCAGCCCACCCGGGACGAGGCCTTGAGGGCATTCCACAACAAAAACTGGGCATGGTGGGCGGCCCAGCGATGGCGCTGGGGCCAGCCCCCGAGGGCGGGATGGTGGCGCAACAGGCGCAGCACCGCCGCGATCTCCTCCCCCTCCCGCTGGTTCAGGCGATTGGCGCTGGAGAGCTGTTGGGCATGCACCCGCACCCGGGCGATGGGTTGGCGCTGGATCAGAACCGTGGTGCGCTCCGCCGCCCGGATCAACCATTCCCAATCGGCGGCCTGGCTCCAGTCCTGGCGCCAGGGCCCGGAGCGGTTAAACAGGTCGGTGCGAATCAGCAGGCCCGTGATGTTCCCGTTGATGCTGCCGAAGCGCAGAAGATGAGGAAGCAAGGCACCGGGGGGAAACTCCCGTGTCACTGGAGCGAAGTGGTTGGTGTACCAGCCATGGACATCGAAGCGAAAGGCCCCCAGGGCATCGATCGAGCGATAGCTGGACAACACCAGCTCGCAGTCGGGATGGGTGGCGATCAGGGTCTCCAGCACGCCCACGGCCTCCGGCTCCAACAGGTCGTCGCTGCAGAGGATCAGGAACCAAGGGCTGTCCACTTCAGCCAAGGTGGCGTTGAGGTTGGCGAAGAGGCCGAGATTGCGGGGGCGCCGCACCAGGCGGATTCGAGAATCCTCGGCGGCCAAGCGCCGCAAGAGCGCCTCGGTGGCTGGTTCGGAACCGTCATCGGCGATCAGGAGTCGCCAATGGTCGACGCTCTGGGCCCGCACGCTGGCAATCGCCTGCTCCACCAGGGCAGCCCGCCCGTAAACGGGCATCACCACAGTGATGGGGCCCGTCATCGCTCCGCCCCGATCCCCCAGCTCGCCAGCAAGGCCACCAGCTGATCCGGAACCACCGTGAAGTCCTCGCTCGCGGGATCGGAGCGCGAGCCCATCAGGTGGCCGTGTCGCACACCGAGGATGGAAGCCATCAGAAAGTAGTGATTGAAGGGACCGTCGCCAGGCAGCAACTCCACCAGCGTGGCGCCCTCGCGGCAAGCCACCACATTGGTGAGGCCGGCTCCGTGCACCCCCACCACGACCTCCGCGCCGGCAAAGGCCTCCAGCTGTTGCCGCACCGGTAGAGCCTCCAGTTGGAGCCGTTCAAAACCCAGGGGGGCCAGCCGGGCCATCAGGGCATCCTCATTGAGGCAGCGACGGGAACGGGCCCCCCGGCGAGAGATGAACAACCGTCGCATGGTGGATGGGCCAGGTGGTGCCAGGGCGCCCCAACGCTGGCGCCACCAGTCGAGCAGGGCAGGACTCACCACCACGTCACTTCCATGCTCCTGCAGGGCAAAACGAAGCCGGGGAGCCGTGAGGGCCGCCGCCTCAACCACTGGCAGCTCCGGGGCCACCAAGGCCAGAAGGGGGCGCAGGTAGGGGGGCTGGGGCCGACCAGGAACGGCGGTGAGGGCCAGGATCGTGCGGGGATCCACCTCCAGGCCGAAGCGCCGTTGGAGCATCAAGGGGGCCAGGCCGGGCATCGTGAGCCAGTGGTGGTAATTGGGATTGTTATGGCTGGTGAGCAGCACCAGGGGCCCGGCCTCCCACCGCGGCACGGGGACCGGGCGCCACCAGCCCGGGGGCACGGCGGCCCCATTCCAGCGGCGGCGCAGGAGGCTGGCGAGCACCGCCAGCGTGGAGAGGGAGCGGCGATCAGGGCCGGCGGCATTGGCGGGGTTCGCCTCGTAAAGCCAGCCCGATGCAGAGGCCAGCAGGCCATGGCAACTGCTGAAGCCCGCTGGCATCGCCACGTCCACCAGGTGCTGCACCAGCCGGGATTGGATGGCGGGGGTGAAGGCGGGGGCCGGCGGATGGAGCGAGCGGGAGGGGGCGGGGGGCTGATAAGTCTCCTCAAGGGTGTGGACGGTCACGCCCGGAACCGCCGCCAGCTGGTCCACCACGGTCCGGCGGGCCAGGGCGACCTCTCGAAGACGCGAACGGGGAACAATCAAGGGCATCACGTCACGGGATCAGGCGGATGCCGGCGGCGGGCGGGCCGGCCAACGGCGGGCCACGAGCGCCAGCAGGGCCAGCTCAAGGGCGGCCTTGGGGAGATCCCAGCCCAGGTACCAGAGCATGGTCAGCACGGTGTTGTTGATCCAACTGCCGATCAAGGTCAACGCCAGCAGCTGCCAGAGCAGGGCAAGCAGAGGCCGGGACGGCACCTGCAGCAACACCAAGCCCTGGCCCAACGCCAGCAGGGCCCCGATCCCTGCCGGGAGAAGGGCCACCCCAAGCCAGCGAAAGCGCAGCCAGCTGTCCGCAAAGAGGCTGAGGGTGCCGTAGGAGAGCTCGCCAGGTCTTAGGCGAAGGGAGGCGGACAGGGCCTCCGCCTTGCCCTGGCCGTCAAACAGGCTGGGTGCGGCGGGCACCAGGGTGCGGGGAAGCAGGCCGGCGGGGAGGCGGTCAAAGCCACCCCATCCCTGCCGGGGCAACTGGCGACGGCGGCAAGCGTCATAGAGCCTCACCCCTTGGTAGCGCTCCGCGACGGTGAGCGACGCCGCCGGCGCATCGAGCAAGGGGGCCAACTGGGGTTGACGGCGTAACTCGTCCAGCAGATCCGCCGCACAATCGGCCGGACGGAGCAGGGCATAAAACTCATGGCTGGTGCCAAGCAGCTGGCGACCGATTTGAAAGGTTTCAAACTGTCGCTTCAGGGTGGGGTTGTTCTGATTGCCCTCCCGGCGCACCCGCAGTCCTTCCGCCACCACCACACCGGCCAGGAGACCAACCAAGGCCAGCACCAACGCCTGACGCCAGGAAAGTCGACGCCAGAGCAGGCCTCCCAGGAAGAGATACAGCGGCACGTTGAACAGCTGGCCCCGGCTGCCCGATGCCAGTCCGAGGGCCACCCACGCCGCCAGCAGCAACCCCACCGCCACCCTCTGCCAAGGTCGCCAACGGGGCCAGATCAATGGCACCAGCACCAACCCCACCGGGGCCAGCCGGGAGAGCAAACCTGTGCCCACCAACAACTTGGCCAGGGGAGACGCTTGCAGGGCCTGGCGCTGGGCCTCCGGGTCACGGAGAAAAACACCCTGACTGGCCATGCCGACAAGACCCAGCACGGAAAGCAGCAGGAGCATCTCGCAAAGACGCGCCAACAGGGGGCCATAACCCTCCAGGAGGGCCTGTCGGCTAGGGATGGGGGAACCGATCGAGCGGAGCGGCCAGACACGCCGAACCCCGCCATACCCCAGGGCCAGGCTCATCAGTCCCAGGGAGAAGAGCATCCCCATGCCCTCAAGGGCGCCGAGGGTGGAGCGGCTGCCATAAACGAAGAGGCTGCTGGGGTCAAGCCGCCAGAGCTGCCAACCCAGTCCGTAGGTGAGCCCATACATGCACACCACCACCACGCCCAGGGTGGGAACGCCACGGCGCAGCAGGTTGCGGTCCACCGCAACAATGACCAACAAACTGGCCGCCCAGGCCATCAACACCGCCAAGGCCACCATCAAGTGGCCCTGCAGACGAACAGCCGTGACATCACGAGCCTAGGGGCCAGCAGCTGGCGCCGGCTCACCTCAGCCGGCTTGGTGCACGTCCAGGTGGAGGGAGGAGATTGCTGAAAATCGGGGGGGCTGCGCACCTGAAAGACCAGACGGGTGTCCGCGCTGGCCGCCATCCGCCCACCGAGTTGGCGAAAGCCGATGAAGAAGGGAGTGGGTAGGGGGGAATCCACCACGGTGGGATTCAGGGGCAAGCGGCCCCGCAGCTGGGCCTGCTGCACCGCCTCCTTGGCCGAAACACTCCAGTATTCCACTGCCGTGTTGGTGTGATTCAAGCGATGGCGAGCGATTTCATTGAAATACGCCAGCTGGTAGGGATGGAGCAACAGATCATCCAGCACCTGCCCAACCACCAGCAGGGTGACCAGGCCCAAGGCCCAAACGCGGGGGCCGCGCCAGGGGGGTCGGGCGGTGGGCAAGGTCTGCAGACGCTCGAAACCCATCACAGCGAACACCGCCAAGGGGGGCACCATGAAGAGCAGGTGGCGATCCGCGTCATACAGGTTGGAATTGCGCAGGGCCGCCAGGGTCGGGATCAGCACAAGCTGCAACCCCAGAAGGATGGCGCCATCCGCCGCAGTCCCCTGCTCCCTGTGGGGTCCCAGCGCCTGGCGGACCCAGGCGATGACCTGCACCAGCGGCAGGATCAGCAACAGCAGGGGGAGTTTGGCCGGAAGCCAGCGAAGCATGTAGTGGCCGGCTGACCAGGCCGGATCGGCAACACCCACGCAGCTCCCGCCAAACCACATGCAGCCTCCCCAGCTGTGCACGGCAAAGGTGGCGAAGGCCTCGGAGAGGAAGCCCAGGGGGGACTGGCCCCAAGAGGCTGGCTGGAGTAGAAGGCCCCCCGCGAGGGCGACCATCGGAAGGGCAAGGGCAGAAAAGGCGAGGAGGAGCAGACGACCCAGGGACCGCGCCGCCGACGTCCTCCCTTCCCCCTGCCGCTCCGGCTCGCGAAGACGACCCCGGATGAGCAGCATCCCCTCGCTGATCACCACAGGCAGGAGCGCCACTATTTTTTGGTTCACCATGAGGGTGGCTCCCAATAAGGCCAGCCAGGTTCCCCGTCCCGGCGGGACGCCCCAGCGCAAGCCAACGGGGCCCTGGGACCGCAGGATCAGGCCAAGGGTGAAGAGGCTGTAGAAGAGGGCAAACGGCACATCCTTGGTGTTGGTGAAGGAGTGACCCAACAGGGTGGGCGTGATAAGAATCAGGGCACCCACCAGCCAGGGTTGCCGCAGGGGCATTCGCTTGGCGATGGCCACCATCACCAGGCTGAGGAGCACCATTTCCACCATCAGCACGGCATGGGAGATGGCAAAGAATCCCGTGAGCTGGTGCTCCACCGCCGGGTTGAACAGGGCCCGATCAAGACTGAACCTGCCGGTGATCAGGCTTCGTTGCAGAAACCAGAGCAACCAGGCCGGCAGAAGGCCCGCAATGCCGTAATACTCCAGGTTGGAATGGATCCCGCGATAGTCGGTGGGCTCGCCTCGCAGCAGACGCACGCCGTGGGCGATTTGCTCCCGGATGCCCAGGTAGTCCGTCTCTTCGTCCCAGCTGGTCTGTCCCGCCAGGATTGAGGAGAGCGCCAACACCAAAAAACCCCCGAGGACCAACCTGTAAGCGAGGCGGTCCCAGCCGGGCTTGGCCATCCGCGAGCCGTCGTCAAAGCGGTTTGAAACTTTAACGGTCTGTCCCTGGCGGCAAGATGGCTGCTCGTCTCCCCCAGAGCATGCGCCTCAACGGGTTCCCCGCCAAGCCCCTGGCCCATCCCCTTGCCTGGGCCGTCCTGGGGGGGGTGGTGCTGTCGGTGCTCTTTTTCGACGCCTTTCCCTATGACGTGCTCGCCTACCACGGGCCGTTCGCCGCCCTCGCGACGGGTCTGCCCGGCTTGGGGAACTTTGGAATGACGTTGTTCATGGAGCATCGCTTCCAGGGGTTCCCCCCTCTTTGGCGTTGGCTTCTGGCCCCGGGTCTGGGTTTGGGACTTCCCAGGTTGATGGTGGTTCCCAACCTGCTGGCCCTGGTCACCCTGGCGTGGACCGCCCGTTCCACCCTGCGGATCCCGTGGTTCGTGAGCCTTGCCGCCGCCCTGCTCTTCCCGATCGCCCTCTTCTGCTTCCGCACCCCTTACCAGGATTTCTTCGTGGGAGCCCTCACCACCGCCGCCGTGCTGTGGCTGTTGCAATCACTGCGGCACTGGGCTGAATCGGGCCAGGGGGCTGGAGCGGCCTGGATCGCCCTGCCGCTGGTGCTGGCCTCCAGCCTGACCAAGTATCAGGGCCTCTTCCAGGTTTGGTTGGCCCTCGCCCTGGCCTGTCTGGCGGTGGCGGTGATCGGCTGGCGCCGTCGGCTGCCGGCCGCCCGCTGGTGGCAGGGCCCGCTGACGGTGATGCTGCTGGCCCTGTTGCTCAGCGGGCTGCATCCCCTGCACAACCTCTTGACCCACCACAACCCGTTCTTCCCCATTGCCGCCGGGCCCTTTACCGGACCGGAGATGCGAACGACCGACGCCAGCCCCAGCTACACGAGCGGCCTGGGACCCCTGCAAACCTTTCTCAACCATTGGCTCTCTGCAAGCGAAATCGACTGGATCGCTCGAGGAGTGGTTCCCAGCTACAGCCTCGACCAGGCGCGGGCCCAGACCCAGTACGGCGGGCTGGTCGACGCCCGGACCTTGACGGGGTTCGTGCGCAGCGGCGGGAGCTTCGGCCCGGCCTATCTGGCTGTCATGGCGGCCTATGGCGTTGCCGTCGTCCAAGCCCTCGGGCAATGGCGGCGCGAGGGAGCTCCATCCCGCTTTGGATGGCCCGTGCTGGCGGTGGCGCCCTTGCTGCTGCTGGCCCCTGGTCTCCCCCAAAGCCACGAACTGCGGTACTACCTGGCCCTGCTCACCCTGCCCGCCTTGACAGCCCTCGGCTGGTGGTGGGAGCACGGATCACGCCGGGGGTTCGAACTGGGCCTTCTCGGCCTCCTCTCCATGGCGTTGCTGCTCAACTTCAGCCAACCCCTCCATTCCACCTTCAAAGGTCTGTGGCGGGGGCAGGGGCTCCAGTACGCCATGGGCTTTCCAACCCGCGATCTCCCCTTGCTTCAGGACTGCCTCCTCCAGGGGAGGACCCTGTCCAGGCCAGAGGGCCCGCTTCAACTGCCAACCGGCATGGCCTTCGCCTGCCGTCTGCGGGTTCCGGCGGAGGTCCGCGTCGAGGAAGTTGAACACCCCACCCCATCGCCAGGCCGACGGTGAGACCACAGGGCTGACCGCGCCGCCAACGGAGGGATCTTGGCCGCGACCCGCTGGCCCACCAGGGCCCCCAGACGGAATGGTGCCCGCCCTGGGTGGGCAGGGGGGAAGCTGGTGCCGCCTTGGATCCTTTAGGATCATGAGTTAGCGCCGAACCTCAATGAAAATTCTCGGCATATCTGCCTACTATCACGACAGCGCAGCCGCGTTAATCGATGGCGAAACCATATTGGCAGCCGCCCAAGAGGAACGGTTCACGAGAAAGAAGCATGATGCACGTTTTCCACTGTCAGCAGCCCGTTACTGCCTGGAGAGCCAGAAGCTGACCCTGGGTGATGTCGGCGCAGTTGTCTACTACGAGAAACCCCTTCTAACTTTTGAAAGATTACTGGAAACCTACATTGGCGCGGCACCGAGAGGAGGTCGTTCATTCGTTGCTGCAATGCAGGTTTGGCTGAAGGAAAAACTCTTTCTTAAAACCGAGATTCGCAAATCACTTCGCGAACTTGCCCAGGCGATGGGTGATGTCCCCCAACCTGGATCAGGCGATTCCTTGGGTAAACACTCGATTCCGGACTTGCTGTTTTCCGAACACCACCTCTCCCATGCTGGGGCTGCCTTCTATCCGAGCCCCTTTGAGAAAGCCGCTGTGCTGTGCATGGATGGGGTGGGGGAGTGGGCCACAACCTCCGCCTGGATGGGCGAAGACTCCACGCTGAACCCCCTCTGGGAAATCAGCTTCCCCCACTCCCTTGGCCTGCTCTATTCAGCCTTTACCTACTACTGCGGATTCAAGGTCAACTCAGGGGAATACAAGCTGATGGGCTTGGCCCCCTACGGCCAGCCCCGCTACGCCGACACCATTCGCCAGCATCTGGTCAACATCAAGCCCGATGGCACCTTTCGACTCGATCTGAGCTACTTCAAGTTTCATCGCGGCTTCCGCATGACCAGCAGCCGCTTTCACCACTTGTTTGGCCAGCCCCCTCGCCAGGGGGAATCCCAGCTCAGCCAATTCCATATGGATCTGGCCGCCTCCATTCAAGTGGTCACCGAGGAGATTGTTGTGCGCCTGGCCCGCACCCTGCAGGAAGAAACAGGCGCGACCAATCTCTGCCTCGCCGGAGGCGTGGCCCTGAACTGTGTAGCCAACGGCAAGCTGCTACGGGAAAAGATTTTTGAGCGGATCTGGATCCAGCCGGCCTCTGGTGATGCCGGCTCGGCCCTTGGAGCTGCGCTGGTGGCCTGGCATCAACACTATGGCAAACCCAGAACACCCCAACCGCAGGACAGCATGCGGGGCACCTATTTAGGGCCTCGGTTTTCCAACGAAGCGGTGCAGGCCTATCTCACTAAGGTTCAGGCTCCATACCACAGCATGGACGATGGCCCCCTGTTTGATCGGGTGGCTGAACTGCTGGAGCAAGGCAAGGTCATTGGGTGGTTCAACGGCGCCCTTGAATTTGGCCCACGCGCCTTGGGGGCCCGATCCATCCTAGGGGATCCCCGCAACGCTGACATGCAAAGCGTGATGAATTTAAAGATCAAATACCGTGAAAGTTTTCGCCCTTTCGCACCGGCAATCCTAGAGGAAGACCTCAGCAACCAGTTTGATCTTCAGGTCAGCAGTCCCTACATGCTACTGGTGGCTCCAGTGCGGGAAGAGCTTCGCCTACCAGCAAGCCCGACTGACCACGACTTGTTTGGCATTGACAAGCTCAAAGTACCGCGCTCCTCCCTGCCAGCCATCACCCATGTGGATTATTCCGCCAGGGTGCAAACTGTCAGCCCCAAAACCAACCCACGTTTCTATGATCTGATCGCTGCCTTCCGTCGCCGAACCGGGTGTCCCACACTTGTCAACACCTCGTTCAATGTCAGGGGTGAACCGATCGTCTGCACACCCGAAGACGCTTATCGCTGCTTCATGCGCACCGAAATGGATGCCCTTGTGCTGGAGAATCAGTTGTTACTCAAGGAAGAGCAACCGCCTCTCCGCGGAGATGATGCCTGGCAAGACGTTTTCGAGCTCGACTGAATTTCCTCCCTCCCTTTCTCCAACCTCCAGGCCATGCCCGCCCTTTCCCCCTCCGCCCCCAGCCAGCGTCAGCTCAGGGAGTTTGGCCTTCTGATCGGCATTGTCGTTCCGGTTCTCCTGGGCTGGGTGCTGCCAGCGCTCCACGGCCATCCGTTCCGGATCTGGACTCTTTGGATCGGAGGCCCCGCCCTGATCCTTGGAATCGCCTGGCCCCGCGCCCTGAGCTGGCCCTATCGGGGCTGGATGGCCCTGGGTCACGGCCTGGGATGGATCAACAGCCACCTCATCCTCGGGGCAGTGTTCCTGCTGGTGCTCCAGCCGATTGCCCTGGTGATGCGGATGCTGGGGCATGATCCGCTGCGACGCCGGCGTGGTGATGATCCCAGCTACCGGGAAAAGCCAGCCCATTCCAGAACCGACATGCGCAAGATCTTCTGACCCCTCGCTTCATCAACACCGCTCGCCCGATTCTCCCTTCACCATGGAAGCCCTCGTTGATCTCGCCAAGGACATCTGGGATTTCTTGAAAGTGCGCAAGAAGTTTTGGCTGGCGCCATTGATCATCACCATTGTCCTGATGGGTGCTTTGCTTGTGCTCACCCATGGCACTGTGGTGGCGCCATTCATCTATTCCATTTTCTGATCACGCCGCCAATTCAATACCGCACCTGCCAAGGCCATCGGTCTGGAATGCAGAAGAATGCATCATCCTGCCCGCAAGCCAATTCGCCCGAGGGCAGGATGCGGACGAACAGCCAGCTGTGGAGGGTCACCAGCAGCGGCGGCCAAAGCCAACCAAGACTTTTGTAGTGCACCAACCAGGCCAAGTAAAGGATCAACAGAAAGAAGGCCACCCCATCACTCAACCGAAAGGCGACCGAGGCCATCCATTCCCTCGCCACCGCCTGCTGCAGCAGCACATAGGTTCCTGCGAAGAGAACCAGCAGGCGGGAGAGGGGGCACCGGAGCAGCCGTCCTGGCCCTAGCCGATGCTGCCAACAGGCTCCCGCCACCCCCAGGGCCATGGCCACCTGGAGGTGACGCACCTCGGGCAAAAGGGAATAGCTGCTGAAAAACCTGCCCACCGAGGCATAGAGAGCCAACTTCTGCACGGCGACTGGAAAGACCACCACCAACACCACCACAACCGGTGGCAGCAGCAACCAAAGCCAACGGCGTCGCAACGAAGACAGCCAACGCCAGGAGCCCGAGCCCACCAGCAGTGGGGAAAGGGCCATGGCAAGGGAAAAGGGGAAGGTGGTGTGGCTCAGGGCTGCCCCCGCTGCACCGAGGAGCACGAGCGGCCGACGCACGGCCAACAGTCCTGACAGCCGAAGAAACAGGGGGAGCAACAGGAGCGTGGAAAGGGCCTGGCGGGTGATGCCGTTCTGCAGAAAACTGCGCAAGAACGGACTGCAGGTCAGGAACAGGGCCCACCACCCTGCCCACGCCGGCACGTGCCAACGGCGGGCAAGCACCATCACGGCTCCCGAGTAGGCACTGGCCACCAGGCCATGGACCAAGGCCATGCGATAGGGGAGGTGCACCACGGCGGGTCCGATCAGCCACCACAAGGGCTCGCCGATGGTTCCGCCCGCGCGATCCACCGCGAACAGGTGGTTGAGCTTGGTGGTATCACTGGTGCCCCATGTGGCCAGGGTGAACAACACCAAGGTCAGGATCAAAAAGCTCCCGACACCCATCCACCACAGGCGCTGCCAGGCGCGACGGGCGCAGAGGTGCAGGCCAGCGGCCAGCACCACCTGAGCCGTGGCGAGGGCGGCCATCAGGGCAGGGGCGGCCGTGACTTGATCCACACGGAAGGGGGACTCGACCGGAAAGGCCCTGGCGAGCAGTGGCAGGAGAGGAAGGTCCGCACCCATCACGCCCGCCCAACAAGGAGAGAGCAACCTAGAGGGTCCCTGGCTGCGATAATCCACAGTCTTTGTTCTGTTGTCTTCCCTCACCCGCTGCCTGATGGAAGAAGCCGCCGCCATCGCCGCCGCGGCGACTCGTCTGGACGGTCAACAGGTAGAGGAGGCGCTGAACCTTCTGGACGGATGCGCGGAACGCCGGGCGAAGCTGGTGATCACCGGCGTTGGAAAGAGCGGCATCGTCGCCCGCAAGATCGCCGCCACCTTCGCTTCCATTGGCCTGATGGCCATCTACCTCAGTCCCCTGGATGCCCTCCACGGGGATCTGGGAGTGGTGGCTCCGGATGACGTTGCCCTGCTGCTCTCCAACAGCGGCGAAACCCAGGAACTCCTGGAGATCCTGCCCCACCTGCGCCGCCGAGGCACGGCCATCATCGCCCTTGTCGGCCGGGTTGATTCCAGCTTGGGTCGAGGTTGCGAGGTGGTGTTGGACGGGTCGGTGGATCGGGAGGTCTGCCCCCTCAACCTGGCGCCCACCGCCAGCACGGCGGTCGCCATGGCCATCGGCGACGCCCTGGCAGCCGTGTGGATGGAGCGGCGCGGGATTTCTCCCCAGGATTTTGCTCTCAACCACCCGGCGGGTTCCCTGGGCAAGCAGCTCACGCTCACCGCCGCCGATCTGATGGTGCCCGTGGCGCAACTGGCGCCCCTCACCGCCACCACTCCCTTGCCGGATGTGATTGGTCATCTCACGACCGATGGCGTCGGCGCCTGCTGGGTGGCCCGGGCCGAGGACAGTCAGCAACTTTGGGGGCTGATCACCGATGGGGATCTGCGGCGGGCCCTGCAGAGCCATCCTCCCCAGAATTGGAACCGGCTCACGGCCGGCGACCTGATGACGGCCGATCCGATCACCATTGGCGGCGACATCCTGGCCATCCAGGCCCTGGAGACCATGGAACGCAACCGGCGCAAGGCCATCGGCGTGTTGCCCGTGGTGGCAGAGGATGCTCGCATGATCGGACTGCTGCGGCTGCACGACCTGGTGCGGGCGGGCCTGGCGTGAGGCCAAACCTGGCTGCCGCTTCCAGCCTTCCCTTCACAGACGTGTCAGCGCCTCAAACAGGGGCTCATCCAGCAGGCCCTTGCGACGGGCCTGCTCAAGGAAACGGAAATCCACCGCGTACACGCGGCGGGCGATGGCCTCCAGGGAAGGGGTGAAAAAACTGGCATAGGGAGGGGCCGGGGCGTTCTCCATGAGCCGCCGCAACTCCTCCCGCTGGAGCGCCCAGGGGGGCACCTGGGACCCCAGGGGCGAAGGGGAGCCCTCTAGGCCCGCCAACGCGTCCCGCGGCACGGCCTGGGGACGATTGGCACCGACGCGAAAGGGCATCTCCTGATCCGCGCCGCAGAGCGTGTTGACGAACAGGCGGAATCCTTCGAGGTTGTCGGCATCAAAAATGCGATCAAAGGACCACCAGCGATAGCGAGTGCGCTGTGGTTTGAAGTGCACTTGATCAATACAGCGAAATCCATGGCGATCCAGTTCTTCAAGAAAATCTGAAAAGCAATCAAGCCGGGCAGCCTGGCAGAGGGCCAGGGATTCCTCTCGATAACGGCTGTGCTCCACATATTTATTGAGATAGGCGCTGATCAGGCGGCGCAACGGATTGCGAAACACAATCAACCGCGTGCGCATCGGCACCCGCAATCGCTTATGTTGGCGCACTGCCCAGGCAAAGTCGGCCACACTGCGGCACGAGGCCTTCGGCGAGGCACAGATCACCATGGCATCAATGCGGCTCACCAACGTTCTTGGAGCCATGGCCAACGGAGCTTAAGGGTGGGAGAGTATCAGGACGCCCAGCCCCCACCGGCTGCCAAGACCCGGGCCTGCTCCAATTGTTCCGCCGTGTCCACCGAGAGGAAATCCCCAGCCACTTCAAAGGTGCCGATGCCTATGCCGGCCTCCAGCAGCCTGAGCTGCTCCAACCTCTCGATCTGCTCAAGGGGTGAGTGCGGCAGGGAGAGCCACCGCGCCAACACATCCGCCCGATAGCCATAGAGACCCACATGGCCCCAAAAGGGGGCGTGGGCATGCCATTGATCAGGTTCGACGCCCCGCACATGGGGGATGGCGGAGCGGGAGAAGTAGAGGGCGCGTCCATCCGCGCTCACCAGGGTTTTCACAACGTTGGGGTTGTGCACGGTTTCCGCGCCGAGGCGGTAGATGGGGGTCAGCACCTCGGGAGTGGGGCTGCGGTGCTCAAATTCAGCCGCCATGGCATCAATCACAGCGGGATCGATGAAAGGCTGATCGCCTTGCACGTTCAAAATCACCGTCGTGGAGAGGTCAGCACCGCCATCCCCATCGGCCAGGGCCACGATCGCCTCCAGCGCCGTGGCCAGGCGCTCGCTGCCCGAGGCGCAATCCGGGGAGGTGAGCAGGGCTGAGAAGCCCCAGCGTTCGGCGGCATCCACCAAGGAGGGGCTGTCGGCGCACAGCACCACGGCTGCTGGCCGTTGGGCCAGGGCGCACCGCTCCAGCACCCGCCGCAGCATCGGGCGACCACCGATCTCCGCCATCACCTTGCCCGGCAACCGAGCGGAATCCAGGCGCGCCGGCACTGCCACCACACATCGCATGACACCCCCCCTATGGCCGGAGATTATCGCCGCGGGGGCCAGCTCCGGCACACCCGGATCCGCGAGCATGCTGAAGCAAGGGTTGGGGGATCGATCCCAAGTTGACGCACGTTCCATCCCCCGCCATCGCTCGCGGCCCCGCACCGCCCTCCTCCACCCTGGCCGTTGTCACGGTGGCCCACCACAGCGGCCAGGTGCTCCCCGGGCTGGCGGCGGATTTGGCGAGCCAGCAGGGTCCGCCGTGCCTGTGGGTGGTGGTGGACAACAGCCCGGACTCGGCTCCCGTGCAGCGGGAGGCCCTCCTGCGGGATCGGAGTGGGGAGCCAGCCGTTTCCTTGTGCCTCCTGAGGGGAGAAGAGGGGGAGGGCTTCGGCGCGGGATGCAATCGGGCCCTGGGCTGGTTGGCCGCCGAGGGGTGGCAGGGGTGGGTGTGGCTGCTCAATCCAGACACGGGCCTCCCCCGGGGGGATGAGCTGCGGCGCCTGGGGGAGGCCCTGGCCCGGATGGATGCCCGAAGCCTGGTGGGCACCGCCGTGGTGGATGGCCATGGGGACTTGGAGGCGAGCGGCGGATGGTTCTCCCCCGGCCTGCGGTTCCGTTCCCGCCGGCTGGCCCCCGAAGCCGATGGCTCCACAACGGCACGGCGACTGGATTGGCTGAGCGGCTGCAGCCTGGCACTCCAGCCCAGCGCCCACTCCCCCCCCGCCCGGTTTGATCCAGCCTTTCCGCTGTATTACGAAGACATGGATCTCTGCCTCCGTCTGGGACGCCAAGGCGCCCCCGTGCTCTGGTTGCCCCAGCCCCGCGTCATTCACCGCCGCGGGCAGGGGAGCGCCAGCCCCTCTCCCCGCCGCTGGCGGCTCTCCACGGTGAGCTATCTCCGTTTCCTGCAACGGCACTGCCCCGCCTGGGTGCTGTGGCTGCGGAGCTTGCGGCTGCTGGCCATGGCGACTGCCCGCTTTCCCTGGCAGCCGGCCCGCGGTCAGGCCGTGCTGGCGGGCGCACTGGAGGCTTGGAGAGGCTTTCAGCCGGGCAACGGCAATCAGGGGCCATGAGCACACCCTGGGCTCTGTTCAACGGCAGCTACCTGGGCGAGCGACCCACCGGCATCGGGGTGGTGGCCCGCGACCTGGTGGCGGCCCTGGATCCCGAGCGGGTGCCCCTGCTCGACCCCCTGGGTGGAGATCGTCCCGGCAGCTTGGCCATTCCGGCCAACCTGTCACCGGAGCACGGCCGACGGGGCCATCTGGCCCGCCTGCTCTGGACCCAAAACCACTTGCCGCGCCTGCTGAAGGCAACGGGAGCGCCCCTCCTCCTCTCCCCCTTGCCCGAGGCTCCACTGCTTCGGGGGGTGCGCTCCGTGGTGCTCGCCCATGATCTGCTGCCCCTTCGCCACCCCCAACCCAGCCCCCTGTTGGCCTATCACCTGGCCTACGTGCCCCTGGTGCTGCACCGGGCCGTTTGCGTTCTCTGCAACTCGGAGGCCACCGCCCGGGAGGTGCATCGCCGGCTGGGGGTGCCGACACGCCGACTGGTGCCGATTCGGCTGGGTTTTGATCCGGGGCGCCTGCGGCCGCTGCGCTTGGAGCGGGAGCCCTTTTTTCTGGTGTTGGGCCGCCACGATCCCCACAAGAATTTGGCCACCGTGCTTCGAGCCTTTGCACGGTTGAGGGATCCCGACCGAGAGGTGCGGCTCAAGCTCGTGGGTCCCCCAGACGCTCGATACACCCCCCGCCTTCAAGCCCTCGCCGCCGAGCTGGGCATCGGCTCGCGCTGCGACTGGCTCCCCTGGGTGAGCGATGAGGAACGGCTCCAGCTGCTCAACCGCTGCCGGGCCCTCCTGCTGGTGAGTCTCTGGGAGGGCTTCGGCCTGCCCGCACTGGAGGCCATGGCCTGCGAGGCCCCCGTCATTGCCGCCCAGGCCGGCGCTTTGCCAGAGGTGGTGGGGGATGCGGCCTTGCTGGTTGCCCCCCGGGCGCCGGAGGCCATTGCCGCGGCGATGGCCCGGTTGGGGCGGGAGAGACACCTGGCCCAAGATCTGGGCCGGGCGGGGGGGGAGCGGGCCAGCGGCTTCCGTTGGGAGCACACCGCCGCCGAGGTGCTGACGGTGTTGCGGGAGCTGGCCTGACCGGGTCCTGATCCCCGCCTCCCTACCCAAGGGGCTCCACCAGGCTGACCAGGGGGTCGCGGGCCGCCTCCGCCGCCACCAGCGTGCGCAGGTGGGCATCCGCCCCTGGTGGCAGGGCCAACACGAGGCGAGTCCCTGGAGCTCGCAGCCGCAAGGCCGCCAACAGCATCAGGCTTTCCCCCACCACCACCGTGCCCCGCCAGTGGGGCAACACCGTCTCCGGGAAGGGGGGGAGACAGCGGTCATCGCCCGAGAGGGGAAGGCGCCACGACCGTTTGGCCGCCACCGGGTGAGGCACCAGACACCAGGGCTTGGGCAACTGGTGGCTCCATGCCTCCACTTGCTCCACGCCGGGGGAATCAATGATCAGCGTGGCGGGTTGGGGGAGACCCCTGCTCGCCCCCCACCCCACCCCTGTGGAGCCGGGGTGGGGTGGGGTGAAGAGCGGACCTAACTCCCGACAGCGGAAGCGACCACACCAGGGGGCCCGCCAGGAGGGCGCATCCGAAAACAGCCAACACTCCGTTCCGGCCGGGAAGGCCAGGGGATCCACGGCCTTGGGTTGTGCCCTGTATTGATCAAGCCCCTCATCCAGCAGGGTGAGTCGGCGGGTCCGTGCGAGCAGCAACCGCAAGCCCGCGCCCGCGTCGCGGCGGTGAGCCAAACGGAGCTCCCCCACCAGCCCGAGGAGGGCCCAGGGAGCCAGGAGCACGTAGCTCACGGGCCGCGCCGGCAGGCGCACGGGCCAGCGGCGGCGGTCCGCTGGGGCCAGCTGGAAGCGGCCCGGTTCCCAAAGGAGGAGAGCCAGTCCATTCCGGGCGGGCAGCAGACCCTCTTGAAGGCGACGGGCGGCCTCCAGATGAATCGCATTGGAGGCCAGCGTGATGTGGATCACCGCTGGCCGGCGGGTGGCCGGCCGCCAGCCACCAGCAAGCCGCGACCACCCACCAGCAGCCACACCGGCAGCTCCAGCAGCCGGCGGCCGGTGTGCCACCAGAGACGGTGCCACCAACGCACCTCCCAGCGCCCCCCCCGGGCCGGCGGGAACAGGCTGTAGGGGAGCACCTCCAGAAACACCTCGGGGATGGCCAGGAAATGGCCCCAGAAGGTCATGCGTCGCGCATGCTCCAGCTCCGCCGCCACCCCTGCGGGGGGTTCCGGGAGGGATTGGGCGTCCAAGCGCCACACGCCGGGGTCCTCCTCGCGGTAAGCGGAACGGGGAGAACGGGGCCCCCAAGGACAATGGGCCGCCACCAGGCGATTGGCAAGGCGCGTGGCACGCATGGCCGCCAGACCCTGGCTTGCCGCCAGGCCAGCTCCCCCCGCCCGTTGCTCGGCCCGTTCCGCATCGGAGTGGTGGATCACCCCAATCCACTCCTCGGGAATCCACCGGGCCCCCTGCCCACTCCAATGCCCCAGTCGGGCCAGCAGGTCCTTGTCATCAAAGCCGTAGCCCACCAGCAGCTCGTTGAACCCCCCCACCGCGTCAAACAGGGCGTGATCCAGCAGAAACTGACCCTTGCGCCCCGCCGGTCCACTGCCAAAAGCACACACCCCCCCGCTCTCCTCCCCGGGTGCCCACCTCAGCGATGGATCCCTGGGATCAAAGGCATCCGTGGGCCAGGCATCGGCGTCGAGCTTGAGCACCAGGGAGCCCCGGGCCCGAGCCAGGGCGAAGTTGTACGCCCGACATAAATTCCAGCGGCCTTCCCCCTCCACCCGCAGCAGCCGCAGCCGCGGATCCGTCGGCAGATCCTCCCTACGCAGCGGCACCTCGCTGCTCCAATCCACGATCAAATGTTCCCCGTGGTGGGGCCAGGCCGCCACCCGGGGGGCCGTGACCAGCAGGTGCTCCCGCCGATTCATGCACACCGTGACGATGCTCAGTCCCACAGGCGCAGGGCGTCATCCCGGGCACTGAACCACTCCGCCGCCAGCGACCCCCCCATGGTGCGCTGCTCCCGAAACCAGGGCCCCCCCAGGGTCCAGTGCAACAGGCTCGGACCACCATCCGCCGCGGCCGCCGAGGGCGCTGGTTGCACATCCACCAGGTGATTCCAACCCTCTGGCAAGTCACCGATCTGGTGATCCCCCTCCAGCCAGTGGAAACGATGCAGCTCCAGGCCAGGGGCGGTGTTCACATACTCGGGAGTGAGGGCGGTGCAGCGAGCGCAGTTGAGGAGCATGAGGGAACTCCAATTCTTTTTCGGGTAGGCGCTCTGCACCTCACGAAGAAACTTCTCCGTTTCGTTCGGCACGTGGTTGTGCTTCACGCAGAGCACGGCATAGCGCTCATCCCGGAGATCCCAGAGTTCGCCGATGTCGCGCCGGCAGAGCATGTCGCAATCCATGAAGATGGCCCAGCCCTGGTACCCCATCAGCCAGGGGACAAGAAAGCGCGTGAAGGAGAAGGCGGTGCTCTGCTTGGGATCTCGCTCCCGTTGAAACACCCCAGTGAGCTGGGAGGTGACAATCGGCGTGATCGCCAGGGGGCGGCTGCTGTGGGCATAAAGACTGTCGATCAACACGTTGGTGGCTGCCCGCTCCCTGGGGTCGAAGCCAATGAAGATCGGTATCGGACGAAAGGTGCTCGCGGCGTCCAAAGTCAGCAAGCCATGGGGTCAAACGCCCCAATGTAGGCCTGGCGCGCGGGCATGAGCCTGTCAAGCCGAGGTGGCGGCGGCTGGATACCATCCAGCCATGAGCTTTCTGAACGGTCTCAACGACGCCCAGCGCCGTGCCGTGGATCACGCCACCGGGCCCCTGCTGGTCGTGGCGGGGGCAGGCAGCGGCAAAACCCGCGCCCTGACCCACCGCATCGCCCACCTGATCGGCCACCATGGCGTCGACCCGGCCACCCTGCTGGCGGTGACCTTCACCAACAAGGCCTCCCGGGAAATGAAGGAGCGGCTGGAGCTCCTGCTCGCCCAAGCCCTGGCCCAGCGCCAATTCGGCCAGCCTTGGAGCACCCTGCCCCTGGTGGAGCAGAAGCAGTTGCGCAGCCGCGTTTACCGCGAAGTGATCAAGGATCTCTGGATTGGCACCTTCCATGCCCTCTTCGCTCGCCTGTTGCGCTTCGACATTGACAAATACAAGGATCCGGAAGGGCTGAGCTGGACCCGTCAGTTCACCATCTACGACGAGAACGACGCCCAAAGCCTGGTCAAGGAGATCGTCACCCAGGAGCTGGGTCTTGACCCCAAGCGCTTTGAGCCCAAAAAGGTGCGTTGGGCCATCAGCAACGCCAAAAACCAAGGTTTGCTCCCGGATCGATTGGAGGCCCAAGCCGAGGGCCAGCGGGATCGGAAGGTGGCGGAGGCCTACCGCCACTACCGCCGCGCCCTGGCGGCCAACAACGCCCTTGATTTTGATGATCTCCTCCTGCTGCCGGTGGAACTGCTGCGGCAAAACGGGGAGATCCGCCACTACTGGCATCGCCGCTTCCGCCATG
This sequence comes from Cyanobacteriota bacterium, assembly GCA_046340755.1. Classification (GTDB taxonomy): domain Bacteria; phylum Cyanobacteriota; class Cyanobacteriia; order PCC-6307; family Cyanobiaceae; genus Cyanobium. The sequence goes on along the minus strand of JBKDSY010000178.1, from coordinate 20,414 downwards.
TGTTGGTGGATGAGTATCAAGACACCAATCGCACCCAATACGAGCTGCTCAAGCTCCTGGTGGCCAACGGCCAGGATCCAGGGGAGATCAGCGACTGGAGCGACCGTTCGGTGTTTGTGGTGGGGGACGCGGATCAGAGCATCTACAGCTTCCGCGCCGCCGACTTCAAGATCCTGATGGGGTTTCAGGCCGACTTCGGCGACGGCGCCAGCGATGACGCCACCCGAACGATGGTCAAGCTGGAGGACAACTACCGCTCCACCGCCACGATCCTGCAGGCCGCCAACGCCCTGATCGCCCACAACAGCGAGCGCATCGACAAGGTGTTGCGTCCAACCCGAGGGGAGGGGGAACCCATCAGTCTCACCCGCTGCGATGACGAGATCGCCGAGGCGGAGGCCGTGGTGCATCGGATGCGGATGCTCACGGCCGCCAACCCGGAGCTGGCCTGGGGCGATCTGGCCGTTCTCTACCGCACCAACGCCCAATCCCGGGCGATGGAAGAGGCCCTGGTGCGCTGGGGCATCCCTTACCTGGTGGTGGGAGGGCTCCGCTTCTACGACCGGCGGGAGATCAAGGACATCGTCGCCTACCTGCGCCTGCTGGTGAACCCCGCCGACAGTGTCAGCCTGCTGCGGGTGCTGAATGTGCCCCGGCGGGGCATCGGCAAGACCACCATCGAGCGCTTGAGCGACGCGGCCAACCAGTTGGGCGTCCCCCTCTGGGAGGTGGTGAGTGACGCGGAGGCCGTGCGCTCCCTGGCGGGACGGTCCGCCAAGGGATTGCTCCAGTTCGGCGAGTTGGTGCGCGATCTGCGGGAGCGGTTGGAGGGCAGCCCGCCAGCCGAGCTGGTGCAGCGGGTGATGGAGCAGAGCGGCTATCTAGCGGAACTGATCGCCGAAGCCACCGATGAGGCGGAGGATCGGCGCCGCAACCTGAACGAACTCGTCAACGCCGCTCTCCAATACCAGGAGGAAAATGAGGAGGGATCCCTGGAGGGCTTCCTGGCCAGCGCCGCCCTGGCCAGCGATGCCGACGACAAGGACACCGCCGCCGAAAAGGTGGTGTTGATGACCCTGCACGCCAGCAAGGGTCTGGAGTTTCCCGTGGTGTTCCTGGTGGGGATGGAGCAAGGCTTGTTCCCCAGCTATCGCTCCCTCGACGATCCTGCCGCCCTGGAGGAGGAGCGCCGCCTGTGCTACGTGGGCCTCACCCGCGCCCGGGAGCGCCTCTTCCTCTCCCATGCCTGCGAGCGGCGCCTCTGGGGGGGCATGCGGGAGCCGGCGGTTCCCTCGGTGTTTCTCTCGGAGCTGCCTCCGGAGCTGCTCCAGGGAGATGTGCCCCGCAGTGGGGGCGCGGCCCTGCGGCGGGAGCAGCGCCTGGATCGCCTCACCCGGGTGGATCGGCCCGAAAGCCGACAGGTGGCGGCGGGAGGGGCGGCTGGGGCCCCCACCAATGCCATGCGGCGACGCTCCGCACCCCACAGCTGGGCCGTGGGCGATCAGCTCAGCCACAGCAGTTTCGGAGTGGGCACGGTCACCCACCTCTTCGGATCGGGGGAGAAGATCTCCCTGGCGGTGAAGTTCCCCGGCATGGGGCCCAAGATCCTGGATCCGCGCCTGGCGCCGATCCAACCCTTGCCCGGCCCGCCCACTTGACTTCCGGCCCTCGCCCGCCCCAGATCCTTGTGCTCACCGGGGGCCTGATCCACCTGGTGCACCAATTGGCGGTGGTGCGCTCCATCCTGCCGCCGGAGGTGGAGGCACCGCCGATCGCCCTGTTCTTCACCGGCGTGCTGCGCAAGCAGCCCCCCGTGCTGGCTGCCCTCCATGGCGATCTGGAGCGCTGGCTGGCCATCCTGCGGCGCCAATACCCGGAGTTTGCGTCGATCCAGCTGGTCACCACACCCGACGCCCTACCGCCCGAGCGATGGGAGGTGGCCGTTCTCAACAATCAATGGCTGGGGGGCCAACGGGAGGTAGTGGAGCGCCTGGGCATCGGCCAGCTGGTGGTGTGTGGTGATGGTCTGGGGGTGTACTACCGCTGCGCGCGGGAACTGCGGGCTGTCGTGCCAAGCCTGCTGGGACGGCCCATCCGCGAGCCAGGCCGCACGGTGCGCTACGTGCTCAGCGGTCGCCAGCCTCGCTGGCATCGGCCGCCTGTGCCCTCGGAGCCGGTGCCGTTGCGGGGCCGCCAGGAACTCTTCTCCACCCTGGTGGAGGCCCTGCGGGAGCGCGGCGCGGCGGAGCGCGGGCATTGCCTGGCGAACGCCATTCCCGGGCGCCCACTGTGGCTCTGCTCCGTACCCAACCTGGCCCACCAGTTTCCCGGGGAAAGGATTCCGCTGGAGGTGTTGCGCCTCTGGTGCGCGGGGCTGAGGGGCGAGGGCTTCGATCCCGCGCGCGACCGGATGTTGCTGATCGACCATCCGAAGGCACCCCCCGGCGGCAGCTTCGGCCCGGTCACGGAGCCCTGGCTGGCGCCGCCCCTGCGCTCCAGCCTGCCCCTGGAGGTGTTGATCCGCCTGCTGGGGGAGGCCCAACCGGGGCTGGAGATCCGCGTCTGCGGCCTGACCTCTGCCCTCTATGGCGTGCGCGCGATGACCGGTGAGCGAGTGTACTGGCTGGGGCTGGCTCCCCTGTGGCAGACCAACCCCAACTACCGCCGCCGCCCGCTGGAGTGGCTGCATCGATGGCTGCGGGGGCGGCGCATGGCCCTGCTCACGGCCCAGATCGAACAGAGCCCCTAAATCCTCACCAGCAACCGATCGCACCGATCGTGGCAGGAGCTCCTGAAGCGAGTCAGAGCTTGGGATCGGCAGGCATTCAGTGTTCGTCCATCGACAGGCCGCCCATCAGCAAGCGTTGCAGGTCTCGGGATGAATAAACAGAATCGAATCCCCAGTAGGGATCCAGGAGCTGATGCAGCTCCAGATCAGGGCTGCCCGAGGGGCCACTGGAGTTGAATCCGGCGGCCAGCAGGTTGCCCAGTTGGGCGCTCAGGCGTTCCCGCTCCCGCCACTCCTCCCGCTCCTCCGCCGCCTTCGGCCCCGCCAGCGCGGAAAGGTCTTGCTCCACGCCCACGGAGATCCAGTGGAGCCGCTTGTTTAAGGCCACCGCATAACCCAGATGGGTGCCGAAGGCATTGCTCACCAGCCCATCACTGAGCTCCAGCAAGGTGCGCATGGCATCCAGAAACCAAGGATTGGAACGGTGCCCATTGCAGGCCACGATCCATTCGGGAGGCAAGCCCTGCGGCAGCGGGTCTTTCCAGTGGCGCAGCCAGATCACCGTGCGATAGCCCGCTGCCCGGGCCGTTGCGGCGACCGCCGAGACGCAATCGTCATGATTCATGCGCCGCTCCACCTGATCCCAACTGTGGGCCAGCACCACCAACAGCGCGGGGCCATGGGAGGCGCGGAGCCGGCCGATCTCCTCATTCGCGAGCAGGGGGGCCGCGTAGCGGATCCAGGGGCCGATCGGCACCGCGGGAAGCCCGAAGCGCTCCCGCAACCAACCAGCCCGTCGGGGACCCATGCAGAGATAGCCTCGCGTCCACGGGCGTGGAGGGTCAAAGGTGGCGGTGGCGCTCACCTTGAGGCCGTGCTCCAGGAGCCAGGGCAGGGGCGGGCCGATCAAAGGCAGCCCGGCATGACGCTTGAGTTGCACATCGTGGCCATAGTGATGCGATGACGGCTCCAGCTCCCGCTGGGCCGGGCTGAAGAACGCCTGGCGATTGGCGGAGGAGTGGAAGCCCCCCCGCTCCCAAAGATCACTGCTCACCTGCGGCGCCAAGGGGCGAGCGGCAAAGGCCTGGTGCACCAGTCCCCGATAGGCCGCCAACGCCTGCCACTGGTCCCGATCAAGTTGACCCAATCGCTCCAGAATCCCGAGGCGTCCGGCCACCCTCAGGCTCCGACGCCACCGTTCGCCCAGGCGGAATCGGAGTGGGCGCAGAGACTCAATCATTGCGATCCCGCCACCCCCGCTCCGCCAGCGCTGCCCACTCCCCCCGGGCGCGCAGAATCTCCTCCGCGAAGCGACGCACCGCCCCCTGCCCGCCATTGCGATCAAGCACCCAGTCCGCCTGGCGGCGGAGGGGAGGTGTCGCATCCGCGGTGCAAACCAGCAACCCAATGGCAGGCTTCACCGCCAGGTCATTGAGATCGTCGCCAACAAAAGCGCATTGCTCCTTGCCCACACCCAGCTGCGCCTGCAGGGCGGCCAGGGCGGCGGGTTTGTCCCGCACACCGGTCAACACATGGGGAATGCCGAGATAACGGGCCCGCTGCTCGGTGGCGCCGCTCTTGCCCCCACTGAGCCAGGCCACCTCCACGCCGGCCCGCAACAGGAGATGAAGGCCGAGGCCGTCACGCACGTCAAAACGCTTGAGCACCTCGCCGCTCTCGGTGGTCCACAACCCACCATCGGTGAGCACCCCATCCACATCCAATACCAGCAATCGGAGGGTCCGCAGCTGTTGCCCGCAACGCCAGGAGGCGCTGAGGTGGCGCCAGCGTCGGTGAAGCCTGCCCAACATGGGAAATCCTCAGAGATGGCTGACGGCTTCGTCCTGCTCCAGGAGCGGAGCACGAATGGCCAACAGCTGCTTCAGCAGGGGTTCCAGACGATGCAAGGGCACCATGTTGGGTCCGTCGCTCTGGGCCCGATCGGGATCGGGGTGCACCTCCATGAACAAGCCATCCACCCCCACCGCGACCGCGGCCCGGGCCAGGGGAGCCACAAACTCCCGTTGCCCGCCGGTGCTGGTGCCACGACCTCCGGGCTGCTGCACCGAGTGGGTGGCGTCAAAAATCACCGGGCAACCCAGCGCCTTCAGCTGGGGCAAACCGCGGTAATCCACCACCAGGGTGTTGTAACCAAAGCAGGTGCCGCGTTCGGTGAGCCAGAGCTGATCCACGCCGGCCTGGCGCATTTTGGCCACCACCTGGGCCATGTCCCAAGGGGCGAGGAACTGGCCTTTTTTAACATTGATCACCTTGTCGGTGCCCCGCACGGCCTCCGCCGCCGCCAAGAGCAGATCCGTCTGCCGACAAAGAAAGGCGGGGATCTGAAGCACATCCACCACCGTCGCCACCGCCTGTGCCTGATGGCTTTCGTGGATGTCGGTGAGCAACCGCAGGCCAAAGCGGCGCTTCACCTCGGCAAGCACGGCAAGGCCTTCCTCCATCCCCGGACCGCGGAAGGCCCCGCCGGAACTGCGATTGGCCTTGTCAAAACTGGCCTTGAAGATCACCTCAATGCCCAAGGGTGTCGCCATGGCGTGCAGGTGGGACGCCACTTCCAGCACCAGTTCAGGGCTCTCAATCACACAAGGACCGGCGATCAGGGTCAGGGGAGAGGGGGACATCAAGGGCTGGGGCTGTTGAGGAGAGGGAGGGGATCTGTCCAGCCTGTCAACAGCCGCCTCTGGAAGAACCCAGGGCAGCCAGATCGATCAACTGGCGGAACGAGCTTCCAAGGAGGCTAGATCGCGAAAGCTCTCCGAGAGACGACGCAACTCATCGAAAGTGCCATAGGCCTTGATTCGGCCTCGATGGAATTCGTAGATGCGATCGCAACGCTGCACCGTGCTCAGGCGATGGGCGATCACCACGGTGGTGCAACGGCGTCCCACCAATTCAAGGGCTTCGATCACCTCATTCTCAGTTCTGTTGTCCAGGGCACTGGTGGCTTCATCCAACAGAAGGAAACGGGCACGGCGGTAGAATGCTCGTGCCAAGGCCAGGCGTTGCCGCTGCCCTCCAGAGAGCTGGAGTCCATTCTCACCGATCGGCGTCAACAATCCATAGGGAAGTTCACTGACAAATTCATCCAGCTGCGCGGCATCCAGTGCCTCCCAGACCTCGGCTTGATTGATGGACTCTTCCGCTTGGCCAAAGGCCACATTCTCGAGGATACTGGCATCCAATAGATTGATGAATTGCGGCACCTGAGCGCAGCTGGCCTGCCAGGCTGGAAGGTCCAGGTCGCTGACAGGAATGCCATCCAGCTGCAAACATCCCCGCTGGGGTTCAAGCAAGCCAAGCAGCAGATGGGCAGCGGTGGTTTTGCCTCCACCAGTGGTGCCCACCAGGGCGATTCGCGACCCGACAGGAATCGAGAGGTTGACATCTTCCAGCACCCACTCTTCGCTGCTTGGATAGCGATACCAAACGTTTTGTAACCGGATCGAACGAGTTGGGAAAATCCCCTCGGGGGTGGGCACGCCCGGACTGGCCAGGGTGGGTCGAGAGCTGGGCAAGTCCAGAAGCGCCAAAATGCTTTCTACAACGGGTAGACCGCTGCGCAGCTGGGTGAGGGCCGCGAAGAAATCCTGGAGCGGCGGAGTCAGGCGCAAAGCCGCCACGGCCAAGGTGGCCAGAAAGGGGATGATTTGAAGCACCTTGTCTCGATCACCACTGAGCAAGGCGGGCACGGCCCCCACCGCGAAGATGATGGTGATCCCAAACGGTTCAATCAGGATTCGGGGGATGATGGGCAATAACTCAGAGGCCCAGGTGTAACGCTTGGCCTCCTCTCCAGCCTCCAAAAAAGATTTTTGAAAATACTGTTCAGCATTACTGAGGCGGATGTCACGAATCGAGCCCAATGACTCCAACAGGATATGGGCTGTTCGAGATTCAAGTCTCATTTTTTGTCGTGAGGCATGGCGCAGATACGGCGTAATCAATAGAGAGATAATTAGATATGCGGCAATTAAAACAAGAATAAGAACTGCGGCCAGAGACCGTCCTAAATATAATATTCCAAAGGACAACATAATGATTGAAAATATACTTCCAACCATCCTCAACAGAGGATTAACAACGGAATTGGAAATTTTCTTGATGTGGCTCAAAACCATCGCAGACAACTTTGCCGTGCTCTTGGAGAGATGGTATTCATAATCTTGAGCCAACACTCGGGAATGTATCTGGTTGGAGAAATCAACCCAGATGCGCGCCGTTAGCCGCTGCTGAAAGAACTGCAACACCAACTTTGAGATGGCGGCCACCCAGGCGAAGGTAATCAGCAGCAGAATCAGCCACAAGCTCTGATTAAACGAGTCACCGCCAAACACCTTCACCCCTGGAAGATGATCCTGCAATTTGCTGCCAACCAAAGCGCCAAAAAGACGACTAACAACCCAAACCGTCAGCAGATCAGCCAGGCCAGGAATTATTGAGAGGGGCATCAAAAGCACCAAGGCCCGAGATCGCTCTGGCGGCAAATATCTCAGCAATCGCAACAACTGATCGAACGTTTTACTCTGAACGAGTGGCATATGATTGATGGCCAACGCTCTGCTGGAAAACGCTTTTCGTCACCCTATGTGAGCGCTTACGTCCCCGCTCTCCGCGAGAGCCACCCCTGTAAGCGCCCTACCCTCCCCGCCCAGCGCAGGCGCCAGGCAGGGAGGGCCCGCAAAGGGGTTTCGCTGCCTTCCAGGCAGCGGTGCCAGTGCTGGTCGATCGCCTCCAGGGCATGGCGCCAGCGCTCCAGCAACAGCGGCTCCGAGCATTCCCGCAACACCATGGCCAGGCGATCGGGGTCGGCCTGCCAGACGGCGGGATGGCGCACGGCGGCCTGGATCCGTTCCACATCAACCGCCAAGGTGCCGCATCCGATCTGATGGCCCAACAACCCCGGATCCAGGATGTCAGCCAGGGCATGGTTGAGGCTGCTGAACACGATGCAACCGCAGGCCAGCGCTTCCAGCGGCGGCAGCCCAAACCCCTCGCTCACGCCCCGCCCGCGCCAGTAATCCGCGGAGTCGTAGAGAAACACCGTGGCGCTGTTGAAGAGGTCCACCAGGTCGTCCACCCAGCCGCTCTGCACCTCCACCCGCAGCCCAGCGCGGCGCAGGGCGGGCACCAGCTCCTGGAGCACATAGGTGCTGCACTTCCGTTCCTGCACAAGCACATCGATGGGCCGCGGCAAGCCCGCCTCCCCCTCCCGTGACGGTCGGAACGCCGAAGGGCGGTCTCCCCGCTCGATCCACTTCGGCTGCAGGGCGTTAGGCAGGAGAAACAGGGGCTGGCGGGGGGCCCGGTCGCCCCAGTAGCCCAGGGTGTTGCGACTCACGGCCAGGACGGGCACCCCAGGCGCCAGGGAAAAACCGTAGCCACTGCTGTGGGCGTGATAAGCCACCGGACGCCCCCGCAACCGCCGTAGCAGCTTGGGGACGTCAAAGCCCCAGCTCACCACCCAGAGGGCCGAGCCCGGGCCGGACTCCCCTCGCAGCAAATCCTCCAGGAACGGATGGTCGGCTTCCCGCTGGCGATAGGTCACCAACTCGGCAGAACGAAGGTCTCCCACCAGGTCGGCGGTCTGGAGCTCCACCAGCAGGCCGCCACAGCGGAACTTGCCCGTGGTGCCAGGCACCAGAAAGCGAATGGGGCTCAGGCGCGGAACGCTCAGGGGGAAAGACGCCGGCTGGCGTGGCGCAAACCGCCTGAGTCTGGCTCAGAGGCGGCGAGGGAAACCTCAGGCCACCACGGCTTCCGTGCTGCCAGTGCGCTGACGGCGGGTGAGGAAGCCAAAGAGCACCTTCCCGATGGCGGCCACCAGGTTGCCCTCCAATTCCTGGAACATCTTCATGTTGCAGTGGAAGGCCTGGTTGGCCTCCGCCACGATGCGATCCGCCGTGGCCTGATCAATGGGCAGTTGATCGAGGATCTCGCGGTAGTTGGCCTTGAAAGCCTTTTCGTCGTCGATGGAGGCGAATTCGTAAAAGCGCAGGCCGTCGTGCTCGCCAAGGTTCATCGCCTTGCGGGCGATGGTTTTCAACACCTGGCCTCCGGAGAGGTCGCCGATGTATCGGGTGTAGTGATGGCCCACCAGCAACTCCGGCTCCTCCCGCGCCACCTGGCGAATGCGGGCCACATAGGCCTGGGCTCCAGGGGTGGCCTTGGCCTGCTGGCGCCAGTCGGGGCCGTAATAAAAGGCCAGATCCTGCTCCAGGGCTTCCCGGCGGTTGAGCTGGGGGAAGGCGATCGGTCCAACGACGGGATGGCTGGCCAGCTGGGCGATTTCCGCTTCCATGGCGCTATAGACATGCCACAGGTCGGCCACCAGGGTGCGGTAGCTGGCCTTGTCAACCACACCCTTGAGAAAACAACTCACAAAGCCGGTGTTTTCGGCCATGGTGTGCGCTTTCTTCGTCCCCTCACGCAATTGGGAGGCCAGGGCGACAGGCATCGGATCAGCAAGGAAAAAGGCGTCCGGTAACCGTAGTGGCCTCTCCGGCATCGGTCCCGGAAGGTTGCGAAGGATTACGGACTCAGGCCGCCCGCTCCGCATCCCCGCTCCGCCCATCGAAGAGGGCGAACAACTCGCGGCAGAGGGCCTGGAGATCGGCCACCACGGCCGGCGAGGGGAGATGGGTTCCCGATGGACCCCAGTCCCCCACGGTGGCCAGGCGCCAGCGCTCCGATTCGTAGGTCAGCCCGCGCAGCAGCACCCCCAACAGCCGCGGCCGACCGCCCTCGGCCCCGCGAGGTGGATGCTCCAGGCGCAACTGAACCAACAGGGAGCGGCATTCCAAGCGGGGAGACCAGCCAGGGAAATGGAACGACAGGTCCACACTTTCCTGCTCGGCGAAGCGTCGCGTGATCGGGTCATCCCGCCAGGGGGCGAGGTTGGCGCGGGCATCGGGGAAGGACTGGCGGAAGAGGCTCACCACCGAGGCAATGGCCTGGGCCAGGTCCACACTCCGCGCCTGTTCGGATGCGTTCATGCTTCCATCCTGCTGAACCTGGGCCGATTTCGCCCGAAATGATGGGCGCACGCCCACGAAGCCGGAGCACACAAGGGGGCCTGGGCGCTGATCCGGGCAAACTTTCCTCCCCCACCATGCAGGCCTAGCCTCACCCCGATTGCCCGAAGCCGCCATGGCCCCCTACGAGAAGCTCACCCCCCCCAGCAGCGGCACGGCCATTCGTTTTGAAGCGGGCCAGCCGATCGTTCCGGATGATCCGATCATCCCCTTCATCCGCGGCGATGGCACCGGCGTCGACATCTGGCCGGCCACCCAACGGGTGCTGGACGCGGCCATTGCCAAGGCCTACGGCGGGCAACGCCGGGTGGCCTGGTTCAAGGTGTACGCCGGCGATGAAGCCTGCGAGCTCTATGGCACCTACCAATACCTGCCCGAAGACACCCTCACGGCCATCCGCACCTACGGCGTGGCCATCAAGGGCCCCCTGACAACCCCCATCGGCGGGGGGATCCGCTCCCTCAACGTGGCTCTGCGGCAGATCTTTGACCTCTATTGCTGCGTGAGGCCCTGCCGTTACTACGAGGGCACCCCGAGCCCCCACAAGCGTCCGCAAGACCTGGATGTGATCGTCTACCGGGAAAACACGGAAGACATCTACATGGGAATCGAGTGGGCAGCGGATGATCCCGTGGGCCGGGACCTGATCGAGCACCTCAACACCGTGGTGATCCCCGCGAATGGAAAGCTTGGCAACCGGCGCATTCCCGAGGGATCCGGCATCGGCATCAAGCCGGTGAGCAAATTCGGCAGCCAGCGGCACATCCGTAAGGCCATCCAGCACGCCCTGCGCCTGGAGGGCGACAAGCGCCACGTCACCCTGGTGCACAAGGGCAACATCATGAAATTCACGGAAGGAGCCTTCCGCGATTGGGGATACGAGCTGGCCACCAGCGAATTCCGTGATGTCTGCATCACCGAGCGGGAGAGCTGGATTCTCGACAATCTGGCCCGGGATCCGGGCCTCAGCCTGGAGGGAAATGCCCGCCTGATCGAGCCGGGATACGACGCCCTCACCCCGGAAAAGCAAGCGGCCATCTGCAACGAGGTGAAGGGGGTGCTCGACGCCATCGGCGAGAGCCATGGCGAGGGGCGCTGGAAACAGATGGTGATGGTGGATGACCGCATCGCCGACAGTATTTTCCAACAAATCCAGACGCGGCCCCAGGAATACTCCGTGCTCGCCACCCTCAACCTCAATGGGGATTACGTCAGTGATGCCGCTGCCGCCGTGGTGGGAGGCCTGGGGATGGCCCCCGGGGCCAACATCGGCGACACGGCTGCCATCTTTGAGGCCACCCACGGCACGGCCCCCAAGCACGCGGGCCTCGACCGCATCAATCCGGGATCGGTGATTCTCTCCGGCGTGATGATGCTTGAGTATCTGGGCTGGCAAGAAGCTGCCGACCTGATCACGGCTGGTTTGAGCGCGGCGATTGCCAACAGGGAGGTCACCTACGACCTGGCCCGCTTGATGGAGCCCCCCGTGGAGCCCGTGAGCTGTTCCGGCTTTGCCGAGGCCGTGGTGCGCCACTTCGGCGGCTGAAGGGAATCGGAGCCAGGAGCCGGGCCGTGGGGAAGAATCCTGGGGGATCGGCAGAGGTTCCGGATGAGCCCGGGCATCTGTTGAGCATCCTCGGCGTGGGCTTTGGGCTGGCCGGGGCCATCGGCGCCACCATCGGGGCGGGAATCCTGCGCACACCGGGGCTTGTGGCGGCCCAACTCCCCAACCCCCTGTGGTTGATGGGCGCTTGGGTTCTGGGAGGCCTGCTCGCCTTGCTGGGGGCCCTGTGCGTGTCCGAGTTGGCCACCAGCCTGCCCCGGGCCGGCGGCTGGTGCGTGTTTGCCGGCGCGGCCTTCGGGCGCCAAGCCGGATGGCTGGTGGGCTGGACCGACTGGCTCGCCCATTGCATCGGCCTGGCCTGGGAGGCCACCACGGTGGGGGAGGTGGCCAGCGATCTGCTGCCCGCCCATGGGAGCCCCCCCGAGGTCACGGCCAAGGTCCTCGCCCTCCTGAGCCTGGCGGTGTTCGTGGGTCTCCAGCTCCTTGGCCTGCGGGTGGCCAGCGCCAGCCAAGACCTGCTCAGCTTGGTGAAAACCGTGGTGTTTCTCGGCCTGGTGGCGGCCTGCTTCGTGCTGCCGCTGCCCGCCGGCGCCGCCTCAACGATGGGGCCTTCCAGCCCCCCCTGGCCCGGCGCGACGGTTCCCTGGCCCGAGCTGATCTGGCCCTCCGTTCTGGCCCTGCAGGCCGTGATCACCACCTATGACGGCTGGGTGAGTCCGGTGTATTTCGCCGAGGAATTCAGCGATCCGGCCCGCGATTTGCCGCGGTCGTTGATCGGTGGCGTGGGGCTCGTGCTGGCCCTCTACCTGCTGATCAATGCTGCCCTGTTGCATGTACTCCCCCTGGAGGATCTGGCCCGCTCCCCCCTGCCCGCGGCGGAAGCGGCCCTGCGGCTGATGGGGCCCCTGGGCGGTCGACTGATCACCGCCGTGGCGCTCCTGGCCCTGCTGGGGCTGATCAACACCGTGGTGATGGCCGCTGCCCGCATCCTTTACGGCCTCGGCCGGGAGGGTCTCTTTCCTCCATGGGTCGCAACGGTGAACGGGGGGGGAACTCCCTCGGCAGCCGTGCTGCTCACGGGCGGAATGGGGGCTCTGCTGGTGCTTGGCGGCTCGTTTCAGCGGCTGTTGAGCCTGGGGGCTGTCTTGTATGTGTGTCTCCCGTTGACCGGGGTGGCCGCCCTGTTCTGGCTGCGCTGGCGCCAACCGGAGCTGCCGCGGCCCTTCCGGGCCTGGGGCTACCCCCTGACGCCCCTGTTGGTGGCCGCCGTGTCCCTGGCCTTTCTGGGGGGGGAACTGGGGACCCATCCCGGCGACTGCCTGCTCGCCTTCGCCCTGGTCGGCTCCGGCATCCCCCTTCTGTGGCTTCGGCCCCAGGCCAACGCCGCGGAATCCTGAGGAGGCGGCCGTGGGATCCGGCCCCTAGGATTCGGACGTTTTTGCCCGGAAATCGTTGACCAACCTGCGGGTGCTCGTGGTTGGGGCGGGCTTTGCCGGGGCTGTCGTGGCACGGGAGTGCGCCGACGCCGGCCACGCCGTCCACGTCATCGATCGGCGACCCCATATCGGCGGCAATGCCCACGATGCCGTCAACAGTCACGGCGAACGCATTCACCTCTATGGGCCTCACCTCCTCCATGGGGAGCGGGAGTCGGTGGCCATTCGCTGGTTGAGCCGCTTCACGGAGTGGCTGCCCTATGAGCATCGGGTGCGGGCCCTGCTGGCCGATGGCCGCACCACCCCTCTTCCAGTGAACCGCACCACCCTGGAAGACGTGTTCAACGTCTCCCTGGCCACGGACGACGAGGCCCAGGCCCTGTTGGCCTCCCAGGTGTGCCCCCTGCAGCCCAACAACACCGATGAGGTGTTCCTGGCCAACGTGGGTCCGACGTTGGCGGATCTCTTCTTTCGTCCCTACACCCGCAAGATGTGGGGGGTTTGCCCCACGGAACTGGAGGCCGCGGTAGGCGCCAGGCTGCCGGTGCGTTGCAACCGCGACGACCGCTACTTCACCGACAGCTTCCAGGCGATGCCCAAGGATGGATTCACGACCATGTTTGCTCGCATTCTTGACCATCCCGGAATCGAAATCACCCTGGGGGAGGCCTATGGAAGGGAGCACGACAGCCACTACGACCACGTGTTTCTCAGCCTGCCGATCGACGAGTTTTTCCAGTTTCGCTTTGGCCGTCTTCCCTACCGCTCGATTCGCTTTGAGTCGGATCAGGCGGCAGGGGATCAAAGCGCCACTGTGATCAATTACACCGACACTGACATCTACACCCGTTGCACCCAGTGGGATTTGATTCCCAACTCCGGCCGGCGCGCCGATGGGCTGCACACGATCACGCGGGAAATTCCCTGCGATGCGAGCGAGAACAACAATGAGTGCTACTACCCCGTGCGCAACCGCCAGAGCCTGGCCCTCTATGAGCGCTACCGGGCCCTGGCCGATCAGGAAACCGATAAAACCTTCATCGGCCGTTGCGGCCTCTTCCGCTACATCGACATGGTGCCCTGCGTCACGATCCACCTGCAGCTGGTCGCCCGCTTCCTGGCCGGAGAGCCCCTGCCCCACGTCCCACACCCGCAACAACCTGGCCGGCCATGAGCACCCTCCCCACCGCAGATCCCTGCGTGCACTGCGGCTTCTGCCTGCCGACCTGTGCCAGCTACCGCGTCCTGGGCACGGAGATGGATTCTCCCCGGGGCCGCATCCACACTCTCAAGGCCCTGGCTGCAGGTGAGCTGGAGCTCGACGCCACGGTGGCCTCCCATTTCGACAGTTGCCTGGGTTGCTTCGCCTGCGTCACTGCCTGCCCCTCAGGGGTGCGCTACGACACCCTGTTGGAGGCCACCCGCCCCCAACTGAACGCCCCAGACCTGCGCACTCCGGTTCAGCGGGCCTGGCGCCAGGTGCTCTTCGCCCTGCTTCCCTACCCCAAACGGCTGCGGGCCCTTCTGCTGCCCCTGCGGGCCTATGCGGGCACCCCCCTGCAGGCCCTGGCGCGGCGCCTGGACCTGCCTGGCCGTTTGGGCCCCCAGATCGCCGCCATGGAGCAGCTGCTACCTCCCCTGCGGCCGGAAGCCTTCCGCGACGATCTGCCCGTGGTGCTGCCCGCCCGGGGGGAGCGGCGCTACCGGGTGGGGCTGCTGTTGGGCTGCGTGCAACGGCTGTTTGATCCGGCGGTGACCCTGGCGGCGATCGAGGTGCTCCGGGCCAATGGCATTGAAGTGGTCATCCCGGCCGACCAGGGCTGTTGCGGCGCCGTCACCCATCACCAGGGGGAGGAAGGGCAGACCCGTCAGCTCGCCCGTGACCTGATGGCCAGCTTCGAGGCCGTGGTGGGGCCCAACGGACCCGCTGGACCAGAGCCCCTCGATGCGGTTCTGGTGACAGCCTCCGGCTGCGGGCACACCCTCAAGGCCTACGGCCGATTGTTGGGCGAAGGCGACGAGGATGGCGCTGGCGCCCCCGGGGCCTTCGCCGCTCAGGTCGCCGACATACAGGAGTTTCTGGAGCGGGTCGGCCTGAGCAACGATTTCCAGCGTCAGCTCCAGCCCCTCACCCACCCCGACGGCACCATCGCCACGGCGGACCATCCGCTGACCGTGGTGTATCACGATGCCTGCCACATGCTCCATGGCCAGGGGCTGGGAGAAGCACCCCGGGCGCTCCTGCGCCGCATTCCCCATGTGCGCCTGCGGGAGGCCAGCGAAGCGGGCGTGTGCTGCGGCAGTGCCGGCATCTACAACCTGGTGCAACCCGAGGAGGCCGAGGCCCTGGGCCGCCTCAAAACCGACGATCTCGCTGCCACCGGGGCCGACCTGGCCGTCAGCGCCAACATCGGCTGCACGCTCCAGCTGCGGCGTCATTTCAACGAGGCCAGCCGTCCCCTGCCGGTGGCCCACCCGATGGAGCTTCTCGCCCGGTCCGCCAGCCTGGCCTGAATCACCCCCGCTCCATCAGCCGCCAGGCAGCCACCAGGGTGCCAGCATCGCCAAGGTTGCCGGGAAAGGTGAGCACGGGCAGGCCGCCTAGCCCCTGGACGCTTGGCCCCTGAGACTGGTCGGCCAGCGCGTCGGGCGCGACCACCAGGGAAAGGCCTGGCAGCACCTGGCCCCGCAACGCCACCCAATCCCAACCCAACCCATCGGTCAGCAAGGTCTGGGTGGTGATGCCCCCCTTGCTGATCAGGTAGCCCAGCCGGGGGGCCAGCGCCGCCGCCACCCGGGCCATGGAGCGGGCCAGGGCAAGACCCAGGGCCCGGCGCTCGGCCCCATCGCGGCAGCGCAACTCCCCCCGACTGGTGTGGAGCACAGGGGTGCGCCCCCGAGCCATCAGATCCTCAAGCGCCTCGATCCAGCCCTGCTCCAGGGAGGTGAGCAGCCGGTCGGGCAGGGGGCCCTCCAGCACGCGTTGCACCCTGGCCACGGGCACCTCGACCCCCTCGCAGCCCTCCTGGGCCAGGAGCTGCTCCAGCTGGGCATCGGCCAAGGGCACATGGGAGCCCACCACCACCAGTCCTGGCAGGGGGAGCGCCGAGGCCCCGCGGCGGCGCAGGCCCGCCAACGCCTCGGGAGCGAGGGGCTGGGGCGGCAGGGGAGCCAGGCCATTGAGCAGGCTGGCGGCGGATTGGAAGAGAAAGCGCCGCGGCCTGCCGCCCTCGGCGGGGGGCCGGGATGTGGTGAGCTCTCGCACCAGGTCACCCAGGAGCGCCAGATGGGTGGGCTGCGCCGCATCCACCACCACCAGGCGATTGTCCTCGAGGGCCTCCAGCCGCTGGCGCAGCGCGAGGCGTCCCCCCTCCTGGGAGGCCGCCGCCTCTAGTTCCCGCCAGCCCACCTGCTCCACCTGGCTGGCGGGATGGCGGCCACCGCTCTTCTCCTCCACCCAATCCCGCAACACGCTGGTGTGGTAGGCGAAGAGTCCGTCCCGGGCAAAGGGGGTCTCATGCACCGGCTGGCCGTGGAGCCGATGCACCCCATCCATCGTCGTCCGGCCCCCTTCCAGGAAGGCGGGCACCAGAAATGTGGCATCCACGGGGCCCAGCTCCTCCGCCAGGGTCTCCACCTCCAGCGGGAAATGCCCCCGCAGGGTGGAATCCCCGCGACTCACCACCAGGGCGCCGTCGATGAGCCCCTCGGCCCGGGCGGCGTCCAGGGCTGGGGCCAAGGAACGGCAGATCTCCCGCACCCTCTGGGCTGCGTCCGCGGGCGCCAGCGCCCGGGTGTTGGACAGGAGAAAGAGGAAGGGTGACGCCTGACGCAGGCCCACCGCCAGGGTGGAGGCGTCCCAACGGAGCAACAGGGGACACCCATGGAGGGTCTGGGATCCAGTGGGATCGTCGTCGAGCACGACGATCTTCAGGTGGTGCTCTGCCATGGCACCATCGTGCCGTGAAGCAACCCTCCCGCGACGAGCTGCCAGACCTGGTGCGCCAGCTGCACCGGGAGGGCCTCCCTTGGCAACCTGCCGGCCTGGCCAGCCGGCTCGACTGGGGCCCGACCCCACGGCAACCCTGCCCGCCCCTGAGTGTCGCCCGCCTGCAACGGATCCTGGAGCACAACCCGGGCGACTTCACCATCTCCGTGGAGGCGGGCACACCCCTGGCGGAGGTGCAGCGAGAGCTGGCAACCCATGGGCAGTGGCTGGCGGTGGATCTCCCCTGGGGCACCCACCCCCTGGCGGACCCCGTTGGCCCGCGGGGGGGCGGCAGCATCGGCGGCCTGGTGGCCCGGGGCCTGGCTGGCGGCTATCGCCAGCGCTACCTCGGCCTGAGGGATCAACTGATCGGTGTGTCGCTGCTGCGTTCGGATGGCACGGCGGCCCGGGCCGGAGGACGGGTGGTGAAAAACGTGGCCGGTTACGACCTGATGCGCCTGCTGACAGGCAGCTGGGGGTCTCTGGCCCTGATCACGGAGCTGTCGCTGCGCACCATGCCCCTGCCTCCCCACAGGGCCGGCCTGCTGGTTCAGGGCGAGCTGGAGTCGTTGGCCCACCTGAGCGGTGCCCTGCTGGGCTCCACCCTCACGCCGGAGCGGGTCGACTGGTGGAGCGCTTCCCTGGCCGGCGAGGCTGGCCTGAGCCCCACGGCCACCCTGCTGATTGTCCTGGCGAGCGTGGAGGCCCAGTGCCTCCAGGAGCAGCTCAAGGCGGTGGCGGCCCTGACCCCCCTGCCCAGCCAGCGGCTCCAAGCTCTGGAGGTGGAGGCTTTGCTCCAGGAAGGGCGCGGAGGTGACCCAACCAAGGCGGTGCCTGCCTGGCTCCTGCGGATCGGCGTGAATCCCCGTGCGGTGCCCCTGCTGCTGGAGGCGGCCACAGCCGAGGGGCTGAACGTGGAACTCGGCGCGGGCAGCGGTCTGGGGATGGCCTGGAGCGTGATCCCTCTGGCGGCGGAGAGGATCCAGGGCCTGCGGGACCACTGCGAGAGCCTGGGGGGGCACCTGACGGTGCTGCGCCAACCGGCTGAGGCCCACCTGTGGGCTTGGCGGGATGCCCCTGCGAAGGCCCTGATCGAGGCCGTGAAACGGGAATTCGATCCCAAGGGCCAGCTGGCTCCAGGCCGCTTGCCCGGGGTGGCTCAGGGGGCCGTCACCCGATAACGGCAACGGAGCTCCCGGGTCTCCCCCGGAGCCAGCTCCAGGCGCCCATCCCCCGTGAGGAGAGCCCCGCGCGGACCACTCCAGGGCTCCAGGCAAACCATCGGGCGCGGCGGATCGGTCCACACCACAACCCGATCCAGGGGTGGGGTGATCTCCAAGGTGAGGCTGGTGCCAGCGGCGGGGTCGCGCAGGGTGACCTGCTCACCGCTGGGCCTGGCGAGGCAATCCACCCCGACCCCCAACCGCGACACCATGGCGGCCGTGGCCGTTTCCGTTTGGCTGAGGTGGTCGAAACAGCGCTCCGCCAAACCCACCAGCTCCACGGCCCCGGGGGCGCTCACTTGAAAGTAGGGATGGAAGCCAAGGCTGAAGGGCATGGGGGGAGCCCCTGGGGCACCGGTGTGGGTGACGCGGGCGGTGATGGCGAGGCTGCCCGGGGCCAGCCGCACCTCCAGCCGCAGGCGGAAAGCAAACGGGTAGGCCTCCCGGGTGGCGTCGTCGTCCACCAGGGTGAGGGCCACCCCTTGGCCGTCGGCGAGGGGCTCCAGGGTCCAGGGACGATCCCGGGCGAAACCGTGCTGGCGCAAGACGGTGTCGCCTTGGGGAAGGGGCAGGCGATCCCCGGGAAGGTTCCCGCAGATGGGAAAGAGCACCGGGATCCCTCCCCGCACCGAGAGAGCCGGATCAGCAAACCGCTCCTCGTCCAGGTAGAGCCACTCCCTGCCTCCGCTGCGCCAGCCCGTCACCAGCCCACCCCGCTCGGGCACCAGCCGCAGGGCATCTCCACAGGTGGGATGGGTGAAAAGCCAGTGGGGATAGGGGATGGCCTCCTGGATGAGGGTCATGGTGTGCAGGGGATCGGGGGGGTGAGGGTCTGGAGCCACTCCATCAGGGCGGCATTCACCAGCTCTGGGATCTCGTCGTGGGGGCAATGGCCGGCCTCAAAGGCCACCTCACTGGTGTGGGGTGGCGCGTGGCGGGCAAAGCTGGCGCGGCGACCAGCGGCATTGATCCAAGGATCCCGCAAGCCCCAGAGGAGCAACAGGGGAGCCTCGAGACGGGAGAAGAGGGCATCCAGCGGCTCCCCACTGGGGATGTCGAAGACCGTGCGAAACACCCCGAAGGCGCCGGGATCCCGAGAGGGTCGCAGGATCGACTCCACCAGGGCGTCGTCGACATTGGTGCGATCGATGTAGACCCGCTCCAGAGTGCGCCGCACCGTCGCGGGCCGGCGCAGGTTTTCAAACAGCAACCGCTGCACCACGGGGCTGGTGAGGATGGCCCGGCCGAAGGTGCGTCGGGCGGTGGCGCCCCAGCCACGGGGCTCGACCTGATCCTCGCTGACGGGGCCCGCGGCATTGAGAAGCACCACACCTGCCGCCAGAGGGGTCTCGGTAGCGGGATCGGAGACGGAACTCAAGGCGGCGCCGGCCGCCAGGGCCGCATACCCCCCCAGGGAATTGCCAACCAGAACGGTGGGCCGCCCGATCCGCTCCCGCACATAGGCCACCAACTGATCGCGCCACAGGGCGCCGCCGTAGGGCAGGCCCGTGGGCTTGGCGCTGCGACCGAAGCCGAGCAGATCAATGGCGTGCACCTCGTGGCGTCCAGCCAGAGCTGGCAGGTTGTGGCGCCAGTGGTCGGTGGAGGCCCCAAAGCCATGCACAAGCAGGAGGGCAGGCCCCTCCGGCGTGTCCGGCGCTCGCCGCAGGGTGTGCACGGGATGCCCCGCAAAGCGCCAAAGGGCGTCACCGGATGGATCCAAGGGCGCCAGAACCAGCACGAAACTGCGGGTGGATGCTAGGGAGAGCCCGGTGCTCCGGGGGGAAGCAGGTGTCCGCCCCACCATCCCGCGGGCTGGAGGGGGCGGCTGCCGCTACGGTCATTCCGTAATGCCTCGGAGACATCGTCAGAAGACGCCAAATATGACGATCCAACAGCCCCGCAATCTGCGTCTTCCCACCCCCGGCTGCTACGCCGATCCCGACCGCAGCGGCCTCATGGCCGAAGACGTGTTCGACGGCATGACCGAGCACCTCTTCTACACCCTCGGCAAGCTGGCCCCCACGGCAAGCCGTCACGACCTCTACATGGCGTTGAGCTACGCGGTGCGGGATCGGCTGAAGACGCGCTATCTGGCGGGCAACGAGGCCATCGCGGCCACGCCCACACGGGTGGTGGCCTATTTGTCCGCTGAGTTCCTGATCGGTCCCCAGCTGAGCAACAACCTGCTGATGCTCGGCATTCAGCGGGAGGCAGAGGCCGCCCTGCGGCGCTTCGGCATCAACAACATTGACGAAATTCTTGAGGTGGAGTAGGAGCCCGGCCTGGGCAATGGTGGTCTGTGGAGACTGGCGGCCTGCTTCCTGGAATCCTTGGCCAGCCTGGAAATTCCTGCCACCGGCTACGGGATCCGCTACGAATTCGGCATCTTTGACCAGCTGATCCGCGATGGCTGGCAAGTG
>JBKDSY010000177.1:0-119059 GCA_046340755.1 Cyanobacteriota bacterium | reverse complement strand
CTTCCCATGACGATCGCTGTAGGACGCGCGCCAGCAGCCCGGGGATGGTTCGACGTCCTCGATGACTGGCTCAAGCGTGACCGCTTCGTTTTTGTTGGGTGGTCTGGTCTGTTGCTGTTCCCCTGTGCCTATCTGGCCTTGGGCGGTTGGCTGACCGGCACCACCTTCGTGACCTCCTGGTACACCCACGGCATTGCCAGCTCCTATCTGGAAGGTTGCAATTTCATTACCGCCGCCGTCAGCACCCCCGCTGATGCCATGGGGCACAGCCTGCTCCTGCTCTGGGGTCCCGAGGCCCAGGGCGACTTTGTGCGTTGGTGCCAACTGGGAGGCCTGTGGCCCTTCGTGGCCCTGCACGGCGCCTTTGCCCTGATTGGCTTCATGCTGCGGCAGTTTGAGATTGCCCGTCTGGTGGGGATCCGCCCCTACAACGCCATCGCCTTCTCCGGGCCGATTGCAGTGTTTGTGAGCGTGTTCCTGATGTATCCCCTAGGTCAGAGCAGCTGGTTTTTCGCACCCTCCTTCGGGGTGGCGGCGATTTTCCGCTTCCTGCTCTTCCTGCAGGGCTTCCACAACTGGACGCTCAACCCGTTCCACATGATGGGAGTGGCAGGGATTCTGGGCGGTGCCCTGTTGTGTGCCATTCACGGCGCCACGGTGGAAAACACCCTGTTTGAAGATAGTGAGCAGGCCAACACCTTCCGGGCTTTTGAGCCCACCCAGGAAGAGGAGACCTACTCCATGGTGACGGCCAACCGTTTCTGGAGCCAGATCTTCGGGATTGCATTCTCCAACAAGCGCTGGCTGCACTTCTTCATGTTGTTCGTGCCTGTGATGGGTCTGTGGACCAGCAGCATCGGCATCATCGGCCTGGCCCTCAACCTGCGGGCCTACGACTTCGTGTCGCAGGAAATCCGTGCCGCTGAGGATCCGGAGTTTGAAACCTTCTACACCAAGAACATTCTGCTGAATGAGGGTTTGAGGGCTTGGATGGCTCCAGCCGATCAACCCCATGAAAAATTCGTCTTCCCTGAAGAGGTTCTACCACGTGGAAACGCCCTTTAATCCTGGTCTAGTCTCCGTTGGAGGCAAAGACATTGATTCGACAGGCTATGCCTGGTGGGCAGGAAATGCCCGCCTGATCAACCTCTCGGGTCGCCTACTGGGAGCCCATGTGGCTCACGCCGGTCTCATGGTCTTCTGGGCTGGCGCCATGATGCTTTTCGAAGTGAGTCACTTCACGTTCGACAAGCCCATGTATGAACAGGGCTTGATCCTGTTCCCCCACGTCGCCACCCTCGGCTACGGCGTCGGCCCCGGCGGAGAGGTCACCGATCTCTATCCGTTCTTTGTGGTCGGCGTTCTCCACCTGATCAGTTCCGCCGTCCTTGGCCTTGGCGGGCTCTACCACGCGCTTCGTGGTCCAGAAATTCTGGAAAACTATTCTGCATTCTTCTCCCAGGATTGGCGGGATAAGAACCAGATGACCAACATCATCGGTTACCACCTGATTCTCCTTGGCGTTGGTGCCCTGTTGCTTGTTTTCAAAGCAATGTTCTTCGGTGGCGTTTACGACACCTGGGCACCCGGCGGTGGTGATGTGCGGTTGATCACCAATCCAACCCTCAGCCCGGGTGTCATTTTTGGCTATCTGTTCAGGGCTCCCTTCGGAGGCGAGGGCTGGATCATCGGTGTCAACTCGATGGAAGACATCATTGGTGGTCACATCTGGATTGGTCTCATCTGCATCTTCGGTGGCATCTGGCACGTCATCACCAAACCGTTTGGTTGGGTGCGTCGTGCCTTCATCTGGAACGGCGAGGCCTACCTGAGCTACAGCCTTGGAGCTCTCAGCCTGATGAGCTTCATTGCTTCGGCTTACATTTGGTTTAACAACACCGCCTATCCTTCCGAGTTCTACGGCCCCACCAACGCAGAGTCCTCCCAGGCTCAAAGCTTCACATTTCTGGTCCGTGACCAGCGGTTGGGAGCCAACATTGGCTCTGCCATGGGTCCGACGGGTCTAGGCAAGTACCTGATGCGTTCACCCACCGGTGAAATCATCTTTGGTGGCGAAACGATGCGTTTCTGGGATTTCCGCGGTCCCTGGCTGGAACCCCTGAGGGGTCCCAACGGCCTGAGTCTGGACAAGCTGCAGAATGACATTCAGCCCTGGCAAGTCAGGCGAGCAGCTGAATACATGACCCATGCGCCGAACGCCTCGATCAACTCTGTTGGCGGAATCATCACCGAGCCCAACTCGGTGAACTACGTCAACATCAGGCAGTGGCTTGCAGCCACCCAGTTTGTTCTTGCCTTCTTCTTCCTAGTGGGCCATCTCTGGCACGCAGGTCGGGCAAGGGCTGCCGCAGCTGGCTTTGAAAAAGGCATTGATCGTCAGGCTGAGCCGACCTTGGCGATGCCAGATCTGGATTGATCCTGATCAGCATGTTCTCCAACCCTTGCCTCTTGTAGAGGCAAGGGTTTTCTTGTGGCTTAAACTAACGACAACGCCGAGAAAAACGTGAGCAACGAGGTCAGTGGATCTCAGGCCGAGAGAGCAATCAGCCGGGCAGTGAGATCCATGAGCTGTCTGCCGTTCAAAAAAGCGTTTTACAAGGAACTTGATACCGTCGCGATCAGTTCCAACGAACTCTGTCAGCTCGCTGATCAGGATCGATTTCTTTTTCACTCTCTCAGTCCAGACAAAGCCGAGGATTCCTTCATCTGGATGATTAAGCTAGGTATTCTGAGAAGAGAAGTCGATGGCCAGGGACTGACAAGCCGTGTGAGACTAACGCCGATGGGGAGAGAAGTCATCCAAAGGATTAACGCTGAAATTCCTCGAGCAAGTCGTAAACGCCGACTGGTTGAAAGAGTTCAGCGGTTCATGAACCGTGCGTAGAGATCAGGGCAGAACCATCCTGCTGATTTGTTTGATCACAACGATCAGGCGACGCTTGTAACGGACATAGGTGGATTGAATGTAGTAGCTCCAAATAAACTCAAGATGTTGCGCCACCAATAAAAGTCTCACTCTGATGACTTCCTGGCGTAGTCTGGATGCCCTTAGAGTCAGGCCAAGAGCAGTAGCAAGCTCATGCGTCTGATGTCGCCAGAATGTAGCTGAGATCGTGGCCAATTCAGCGGATGAGGTGGAAGCAGGAATGGAAGATTCGGTGTACTCCTCAAGCTCAATCACTCCTGGACAATGAAAAAGGTTTGTGGCGGCCTCAGAAAGAACAATGCACCCTTGCAGAGGTGCTTGCCACATTCGTCCAGAGAGGGATTGTCCCCGTTGGTACGGATACATCAGACCAAAACAGACCTGGCTGGAGGCAAGAACACAATTGGCAGCAAGATAGCTAAGCGGTCGGGCCCGAAGCTGGATGCGATCCCACCTCGATCCATAAACTTTAACTTTACCAGTACGAATCAGCTGGACGAGTTGATCCTGATACAAGTCATTGAGAAGTGGCTTATAGTTTGATATGTGAAGAGGAAGATTTTTGGAGCGAGAAAAGGGCAAGCTGAATTGCCAAAGTTCAGGCAGCACTGGAATATAGCCGTAGATCAGCCGCACATCAGATCTGGCTTCTTCTGGAGCAACCAAAGAGACGACAAAGATTGCAGACGCGTTGGGAAAATAGTCACGAGGATCGAATGAATGCTCACAAACGTAGTCATAGAAATGCAACGTGCCCAAGAACTCCGGGAAAACGCGTGGTGGCCTGCCACGGAGAAGGATGGCCAGGTTGCAACTGGCAAGTTGACGAGAGTTAACAACTCGATAACCCGCCAACCGGTAGAAGGTCGTGACGTTAAGAAAAACATCAAGATCCAGATAGTCAAAAGAAAAGAAACAACACCGTTGAGATGGAGGCATCAAGAGCAGCTATAAGAAGTGTCAAGGTTGATGAAAATCCAGGAGATGCAATTCTGCTGAGGAGAACAGCAATAAAGTTTGTCTCCATCTACAGACATAAGATAATGAAGATAGAATTAAGGATGATGTAGAATAAGAAATTTGATGGATAATAAAGGACCAGGTATTGAAATGATGAGAAGCAACGGCTTCAGTGCTGAACAACCGGAGAAGGCAGGTCGGGTGGATTCTATCTCATGGTTTTTGAAGTCAATCGGCAGGGAGGCTTTATTAACAGCCGCAGAAGAAATTGAACTGGGCAATAAGATCCAGAAAATGATTGCGATTATGGAAACAGGTCAAGACGAACTGTGCGACGAGGAGATCAAAGCAATCGAAGCTGGAAAGAGTGCAAAAGAGCGAATGATCAAAGCAAATCTAAGGCTTGTCGTCAGTATCGCAAAAAAATACCAAGGAAAAGGGATGGAGTTGCTTGATCTGATTCAAGAAGGTTCAATTGGGTTAGAACGGGCTGTTGAAAAGTTTGATCCAACACGCGGATACAAGTTTTCGACATATGCCTTCTGGTGGATTCGTCAAAGCATGACTCGAGCGATTGCTGTTCAATCACGATCCATACGCCTTCCATTACATCTCAGTGAGAGGCTAGCAAATATAAAGAAGGCCACGCAGACCTTATCCCATAAAACTGGTGCCATTCCAAGTCGAATGGAAATCGCTGAAGAAATGGGTTTTTCAATCGATGAACTTGACGCCATTCTTAAACAATCATTAACTGTCTCCAGCCTTGATGAGCCAACCTTAGCTAGCGATGGAAAGAATAGCTTGGTAGATCTTATTGCAGACAGCAAACATGAAGAGCCACTAGAAAAGTTAGAGCAGAGTATTTATAAAGAACAACTAGGCCAGTGGCTTGCTCAGTTGTCCGAACAAGAAAAAGCAGTCATCATTCAACGATTTGGCCTGGAAGACGAGCGACCCTATACCCTTTCAGAGATTGGTAGAATGATGGATGTATCCCGAGAAAGGGTACGTCAAATAGAGCTTAAGGCCCTACGGAAACTGAAAGCTCACACTAGAAAATATCAGATTGAAAATCGCTGATCCGTCTAAGCCCACACATAATCTGTCAGCTCACTGCCATTGGGTTCAGGAGCCTGAAGAGCAAACTCCACAGCATCACGAATTTCGTCCTCAACACCCTTCTCAATCGACGTCAGTTCTTCCTTGGTGGCCAAACCTGAACTAACAAGTTGATTCCCTAACAGTTTGATGGGATCTCGTTCTGCCCAGAACTCTTTCTCAGCAGCGGAACGGAGTTCATCTGGGTCGGCCAGAGAATGACCGCGGAAACGATACGTCAGGCACTCCAACAGGGTCGGACCTTCTCCACGTCTTGCTCGCTCGATGGCACGCTGGGCAGCGGCATAGACCGCTAAAACGTCCATGCCATCAACCTCCTCACCGTGCATCCCGAAAGCGGAGGCTTTGCGCCAGATTTCAGGATCGCTGGTGGCTCGGTTATGGTCCATACCAATGGCCCACTTATTATTTTCTACCACAAAAAGGATGGGAAGTTTCCATAGTTGAGCCATGTTCAAACATTCAAAGAATTGGCCCACGTTGCAAGTCCCATCTCCGAAAAAGGCGGCTGTTACGGCATCGCTGTCACTTTGCCCCAAGGCATCACGACGGTAGCGACTAGCGAATGCAGCTCCTAGGGCTACAGGGATACCCTCGCCGATGAAAGCATACCCTCCGAGCAAGTGATGTTCCCGTGAAAAAAGATGCATGGAACCACCCCTCCCTTTGCTACAGCCGGTGGATTTACCAAAAAGTTCGCTCATCACTTCCTTCGCCGGCACACCGCAGCTAAGGGCATGCACATGGTCGCGGTAGGTACTGCAGTACCAATCATGTTTCAACTGTGTGGCTTTGATGACTCCTGAGGACACAGCCTCCTGGCCGTTGTATAAATGAACAAAACCAAACATTTTTCCTCTGTAATACATTTCTGCGCACTTATCCTCAAAACGTCTACCCAAAACCATGTCTTGATAAAGGACAAAACCCAGATCGCGTGTCAGAATGGGGGCGCGATTGGAGGCCTGCAACGCGGCTGAGCGTTGAGCATGCTCACCCAAAGAATCCCAGTCGCGAGATGGAGTTTCGGATGAGAGCACGTCAGCTTGGAAAGACAGGGACGCTTGGTCGATCGGGGCTGACATGGCTATGACGGCTGGATGGAAACCACTTTAGGATGGGACGGTCCAAATCCAGGCTCAAACTGAAAAAATTGTGGTGATGGCCATGATTCAGTAGAATTGAACGGATTTGGTTCTAGCGTGAAACTTCCACTTGACAATTTCGAGATTCTAGGGGTGAATCCTGGCTCGAGTGCTCGTGATGTTTTAATGATGCTGGAACGAAAACTTGAGCACTGTGAATATTCAGGGTTTGGCAAAGATACTCTTCAGAGAAGAGTCAGGCTGTTAAATAACTCGTGCCAAAGCATAATAGACGTTGATAAAAGGAAAAAACTCGAATCGAACTATCGGAATGACAATCTAAATAGTCAGACAGACTTTGACATAACTCTTGAGAACGGTGATGAGAACGCGGGGTTGTTACTGCTGTTGGAGGCAGGTCATTACGAGGAATGCTTGTCAATTGCATACGGATTTCTCACACAAGCTCAGAGAAAGTCATCTCCACAAGAGGAACCAGATAATGATACCAGGAAAATCATCGGATATGCAACACTGGAATACAATAATGAGCTTAAATCGAAAAGATATTTTGACTCTTGTGCCAGAGTTTTGGAAAAGGGGTTAGAGGTCGTAAAACATCAAATCGGCTGTATCAGTATAGAACGAAAGATAGACCAGGAGTTAGAAGACATTGTTCCGTTCAGGATATTAGATCTCGTCAGCCGGGACATGGGTGAACCCACGAGAGAGAATGGCATAAAATACCTGCACGACTTTGTGAGCAAACGTGGCGGATTAGATTCAGATAGCAACTTATATATAGATAACACCGCATTCCAATCTTTTTTTAGACAGATCCGATACTTTTTAACGGTACAGGAACAAATTGATCTCTACCAAGAGTGGTGTAACCAGGGATCTCATACGGCATGCTTTCTTCTAGGGATCTCACTTGTCGCCTCTGGCTTTGCCAGAAGGAAACCAGAAAGACTCGTTGAGGCGTTAGCGATCATGAGACGGCTTCAGTCTTCCGAGCTGGATGAAATGATTGAATACATTTCATTGTTGCTGGGCAAAATAGCTATCAACGAAAAGGGTATTGGTGAGGATGGGGTCTCGGATGATCCAGGTCAGGACAAGGAGGCTGCTTTGGCGGAATTGTGTCAATCTTGTCGAGAATGGTTAATTCGAGATGTCTTAGAGGGATACCGTGATGTGGAAGCAACCGCAGATCTGGAAGCCTACTTTAGCGACAGAGACGTTACAGGCTTTATTGAGGACCAGGACAAAGATGCTGAACGAAGACGCCAGCAACCCAAAAGCAGACTGGCACCACTTGAGGTTGGCCAGTGGTTTTTGGACAAATCCGCGTCAAGACAACGGGTCACTCAAGTCAGTTCTGATGATGATTCAGCTGGAAAAAACACCTTGTTGGACAACACAAAACCCCATGCGGGGATCCATCGCCATCTCAGTAAGAGGTGGATTGCCGGCGGGTTGGTTGTAACGCTAAGCACAATCGCAGTGGGTCTGTTTGCACAGCAACAGGGGACAAAAACTAACAAGCCTCCTGAAGGTATGGAAAGCAAAACCGGTCAGATATTGCCAAGAAGAAATCAGTTGGAACCATCAAGACAAGCCAAAGCCTTAAGTAATAAAGGGCCAAGAATTCAATCTGGGGCGCCAAGCGAGCAGGAACTCTCAACTATTTTGTCTCAATGGTTAAAAATCAAACAGGAAGCATTGATTAGTCTTGTCATTCCAACACAAGTTTCCACAGTTGCCACTCCTGAAGCAAAGATCAGATTAAGCGCAGAAGTAAACGAAAACAGGATGAAAGGAATTAAACAAGCCATAGATGTCCAAGTCAAGGATCTTAGAATCACACGTCGGGAAGAAGGAAGAATTGAGGGTATGGCTACGCTCCTCTACAGCGACAAGAGCACTGATAAACGAGGTGTCGTGATTGAAAATACACCACGACACAAGTTTGAAAAGACATACATTTTCCTCTACAACCAGGGGCGATGGGTGGTACAATAGTCAATAGCGACAGCATTGTATTGCTTTTATGTTTGAAGATCTCGCCGGCAAGTTTGAAGACGCGTTAAAATCATTGCGTGGGCAAGATAAAATTACGGAGTCAAATATTGAGCCAGCCCTAAAGTCAGTCCGTAGGGCTTTACTTGAAGCCGATGTCAACTTAACTGTTGTCAGTGAATTTCTTCAAGAAATCAAACAGGATGCATGTGGAACAGAAGTTGTCCGCGGAATCACCCCTGATCAGAAGTTTATCGATGTCGTTCACAAGAAGTTGGTTCATATCTTGGGTGATGAGAATGCAAAGTTAACAGAAAGAGATGGAGAGACGACTGTCTTAATGCTCGTTGGTCTACAGGGTGCTGGAAAAACAACCGCGACTGCAAAACTTGCACGTTATCTAAAAGACACCGGAAAGAATATTTTAATGATTGCAGCAGATACCTTCAGACCTGCTGCGAAAGAACAACTCAAAACTCTGGGCAAACAAATTGATGTGGCGGTTTTCGAAGGAAATTCCGGATCCTCATCATTGGAGATCGCAAGAGATGGAATTAACAAGGCGCGAGCAAGCAATTGTGACGTTGCAATCGTAGATACAGCCGGACGACTATATATTGATAAAGAGCTTATGGATGAAGTTGTGATGATAAAAGAATCGATTCAACCAGATGAAGTGTTGCTTGTCGTAGATTCCATGATCGGCCAAGAGGCCGCTGATCTCACAAAGGTTTTTAATGAAAAGGTAGGACTTACGGGTGCAATACTAACCAAACTTGATGGTGACTCAAGAGGTGGAGCCGCACTGTCAATAAAGAAGATCAGCGGAAAGCCAATCAAATTTATTGGCACTGGGGAAAAGGTTGAGGCTCTAGAACCATTCTATCCCGATCGAATCGCAAGCAGGATATTGGGAATGGGTGACATTTTAACCTTGGTGGACAAGGCACAAAAAGAGGTGGAAATTGGTGATGTTGTGCGTATGCAACAAAAGTTTCAGGAGGCTTCCTTTGACTTTACGGACTTTTTACAGCAGATGAAACTAATCAAACGGATGGGTTCCCTCGGAGGTTTAATTAAACTGTTGCCAGGAATGAACAAGATTGATGAGAAAACACTAAAGAGTGGAGAAAGTCAATTAAAGAAGATTCAGGCAATGATTGATTCCATGAATAAACAAGAGCGTACCGACCCGAAATTACTCGCAAAAAGTCCCCAAAGAAGGAAGCGAATTGCTGCCGGGTCTGGTTATAGCCTTGCTGAAGTTGACAAGATGATTACAGACTTTGAGCGGATGCGCGGGATGATGCAAGGAATTGTGAAGGGTGATTTTTCAAAGTTCCAAGGTCATCCCATGATGGCAAACGGACCCTTTGGCAATCCAGGCGCTGGTGCGGGCACGGGTCAATCAGAGAAAGTTGCTCGCAGGAAAGAACCAAAAAAGAAGAAAGGTTTCTTCGATTTATGACAGGTTGAACCTTTACAAAAGTTGTCAACATGACCACGGCAACAACCGATAATCCCACCATGGTGGAGAGGCTCATGGGTGCTGTTGGTGTATGATGTAACCTGACTGTTTTTCAACCGATGATCAAGCTCAGATTAAAGCGCTTTGGCAAAAAGAATCAAAGTAGCTTCAGGCTTGTTGCTGTCAACAGCACAAGCCGACGTGATGGCAAACCCCTAGAAGAATTAGGATTTTATAATCCTTCCACAAAAGTTAGCAAACTGAATATGGAGAATATTAAGGCTCGCCTTGCTAACGGCGCTCAACCTACTGACACCGTGAAGAGCCTTCTGAAAAAGGCTGGTGTCATTGCCGAGTAAACATTGTCAAGCAGCAGATTAGTCCTATTTTATGCTTTTCCAAGCTAATCCCAGCTGTCTAAACATATTAGTTTTATTTACTCTAAAATCTAGATTGTGAACAGTTGTTTTGGGACCTTTCGATAGGCATCGATAGTGACCTGATAGTCTGGTATTTTATCTTTTTTGACCGTTTATTAACTCCTAAGACCTATCCATGTGGATACTTGTATAGTTAATTCTTATTTTTCTACAATCATAAACGATGATTATCGTATCCGCTACAGTGAATCAGGCAAATTTAGAAGGATTATCTTTTGGGCTGGCTTTTTATGGAGTTAATACTATCAATCATGGACATTAGCTCGAAATAAATAAACTAGATAGATTACACAATCTATAGGATAGTGTCTTGCACTACTATTACGAAGATGCATCATGCAGACTCTGTTAAAGACACGAATAGTCTATTTTGAGGAAGTAATCACTCCCTACAGAGTTTTCACATCAAAATCTAGAAGATGAAAGAAATTTGATCAAGTAAGCCTGCATACTAAAAAAACGTATATGCTTTTTGCCAAAAGTCAATCAATATTCACCCTAGGTTAAGGTGCTCATCAAGATTAGAAAGCCCTGAAGATACAAGCAAAACAAGATTCTAATAGACAAAGCTTTCACAAGGAGTCCAGACATGTTTTACTTGAGAATACCAGGAGGAAAGGAACTGTGATATGATAAGAATGTATTCATCAAAGTTGGACGTGCGTTTGCAAACACCAAATGAAAGAGATGTTAGATTAGATATACATGGATATTGCGATGTAGAAGCAAGTTTAATCATAGAAAGAATTAAATCCAATAGGCTTTCTTCCTGTTTAGATTTTGGAGGTGAATATACTATCGTCTATACGTATCAAGGGGAAACAGGAATAATCACCTCAATGATTGGTGCCATACAATATTTTTATTTTTATGATGGCAAGCAATTCGCCCATGGAAAGTGCGTCATTGATATTATTCGTGAATTAAATCTGGACTGGATTTGGGATTGGGAGTCACTCGGAGATTTGTGTGAACAGGAAAATCTGTGTGAAAATAGGACTCTTCACAAAATGATCAAGAAGGTCCCGGGCGGATCGCTTTTAACATATTCCGATGGGCTTACCTTAAGATCAACAAACTTCCTTGATAGTCTTAAGCAAGCTGATGCAGATCCACTGCAGGCAATAAAAATATTTAACGCTGAGACTGCGCGTTGGGCAGGCAGGAATCCGATCCTCTCACTCTCAGGAGGTTTTGACTCACGGGTGATCTTAAGCTCATTACTGGGTCAGGGGATCTATCCACAGGTTGTCACTGTAGGTAGGGAAGGAAACTCAGATATGCAAGTTGCACAAATGATCGTCCATGAGTTTTGCTTGCAGCATACAAGAGTTGAGCTATCATTAGGTGAGTTACTCGACAGTGGTGAAGAGATCGCGAGAATTACAAATGGTTCAAAACCTGCCTGCCATTGGCATACCTACCTCTACCCAAAGATTGCTGGTGTCAAGAAAGATCAGACATTTTTTGTTGGTACCCTAGGTGAGTTTGCACGAAACTATTATTTTGATAAGGGATTGCTAGCGTTGTTGAACGAAGGATTTCCAAGGTACAGCCAAGAAAGATTTTGGAATTGGAAGTTATTACGACATCGGACTTTTTTAGACTCTGAGAATCAAAGTTTGTGTGACGAACTTCGACATCAAGTCGACCAAAACGGCATTCGAAAAAGGGCACGAAGAAACGCGAAGCTAGCTAAGGGGGATTTTTTATCGGGAGGAGCTCGCTATTATTTGGAGCAGAGAGTACCAAACTTTTATGCGAACGGAATTAGTATGTACAATGCTACAGGTTCTTGGAGATCACCTTTTCACAATACAAATTGGTTAAGGGAGATTTGGGGTCTAACTGATGCTTGGAAATTGGGTTCTAATTGGCATCGCTTAGCAATTAAGAAAAACTTTCCTCGCTTACTACATTTTCCTGAGGAGAAAGGGTTTTTTAAAAATCGGATGACAACTCGTGCGATGCCACTCTACTGGGTACCTACAATGCAGAGATTGAAATATCAGAGTTATGACCTTAGCTCTGAGTGGTATAAGGATATTAGAATTAAAGAATTTATTCTGGATAATTCTCGCACAATTGATGATGTTATGGAAAGAAAGATTTGCGAAAGAATCATTCATGAACACAAGTTTTCTTCGGGCCGCACTAGGGCAATTTCATTTATGCTAACCCTCATCTATTTTAAGACAGCTTTAAAGAGAGGAAGAGGCTAAGATGAGCAGTATTTTATATGGATGGCCTTCTCCATTAAAGAAGATCGAGCAAACCTCAGACAAAGATCTTCACCAAGATCTCAAGTTTTCAATTGTCATTCCAACCCTAAATCAAGCTGATACACTTGAGCACACTCTTTTATCCATTATTAATCAGGATTATACGAATTTTGAAATTATTGTGATGGACGGCGGCAGTCATGATGCAACATCTTTAATTATTGAAGAGTATCAACATTGGATTCAGCACTATTGCAAGGGCGAGGATAGCGGACAATCAGACGCTATAAACAAAGGTTTTAAGTTGGCAACTGGAGATGTATTTGCCTGGATAAATTCAGATGATTACTATTTGCCATCTGCCTTTTCTCGGGTGTTTGACGTGTTTAAATCGAGACCTTCTCTCGATATCGTCGTGGGCAATGGTGATATAGTTACGAAAGACTGCAGATTTTTGAAACGAATTAATGCTATGTTGATGGAAGTAAGAAATCTCATCCGATGGAGCAAGGGTGATTATATAATGCAGCAATCATGTTTTTGGACATCAAAAATATGGAATCGCAGTGGAGGTGTCGATGAAAGTCTCAAACTGTTAATGGATTTTGATCTTTGGTTTCGTCTTGCCGCATTGGGTGAGAGTCAAGTTCTTGATGAGACGCTGGCGGTCATGCGCTACTATCCTGAAGTTAAGACTGTATCATTAAAGGATCATGTCAAAGAAGAATTAGCCTATGTTTTTGCACGGAATGGTCAGTATGAAGAAGTTCGAAAGATTGTGCATGAACTGGTGGAGGAAAACAAACACGTCGTGGCTCAACTTAATAAACTCAACCAAAATATGTTAATCCGAATTCTAAAGAGAGTAGGCGTGCATCAATAAGTCTATGAAAAATTTTCTGCAAAAAAAATGTCTGATGATTAACAGTTTTCTTCGCAGAAAGCCCAGATCGGTTGCACATTTCTTGTTAATTCCAGAGCTACTTTATTCTCCACCAAATCATGCGATCATACGTGCCTATACCGATCTGGGATATCAGATTGATATCTTTACACCAAATATGAATGAGACTGAGACTCTTTATGGTGATCATGTTCGGGTCTTCTCCGTAAGTTATACATGGATTTGGATCATAAAGAACGTTCTGTCATTTCGATGGCTCGGTTATGAGATTATCTCAGGGACGAGCGAAGATCCTTTGGCGATCGTTGGATTGCTAAGCTTCATATATAGAAAGAAGTCTGTGGCTTTAGTAGACGAGATTAAATCAGGCAGTTACAGAGGTGATCGGTCAAACCGTTGGAAAGATTTGTGTCAGTGGTCAATTCGACAAGCAAATTTTAGCATCGTTAACGATGTTCATCGAATTGATTTGCTAAGGGAATATGCCAAGTTGAAATCAAGTAACAAAGTCATCGTATATCCAGGTTGTTTTGTTCATAAACCAGTGAGTGATGAAGACATAGGATCAATCAAAGCTGGTTGGGGTCTGCCACGAGATAGTTTTGTCATTGGGTCTTCAGGCGGATTTAATCTTACTGCTGGTGCAGACTGGCTGCTTGATTCAATTCAACAGATTCAAGACATCTTTGCTGTTATACAACCACTTGGGGTGTCAGATTTATCCTTGTTTCTTTTGGAGAAACTTGCATATAGTGATCGAATATATATCCAGAGAAATAGACTTAGTTGGAATGAAGCCTGGAAAAAAGCAAGAGGATTTGATATCGGACTAAGTATATATTCTAATCCTGCACCACAGTTTCAGCATATGGGTATAAGTTCGAACAGATTATGCATGTTTCTTGCCATGGGTGTACCAGTCATTGCTTCAAGGCAACAGAGCTTTAATTTTTTAGAGAAGTATAATTGCGGTATCTTGGTTAGTAACCTGAGTGAGTTTCTTGATGCTATACACATGATTCGAAGATCACATGCAGTTATGAAAGAGAATTGTCAGGTTTGTGTTGATGAGTATATTCGTCCCAAGGAGAGATTTCAACAGCTTTTTTCAATCATCCAGCATCTAGAATCGAAGTAATATGGATAAGCACATCTCTGGCAACTTTAACTACAGAGTTTTTAGGCTTATAGAACGGCTTAAAGGACGAACACTACGACGTATTCCCAATAGAATAATAACAAGAGATGCTGAGTTAAGTCAACATTTGCAAATTGCCGTCACGACATATGTTGATCGTTATGAACAGTTTTTTAAACCACTATACTATTCCTTAAGAAAGATATTTCCTGACATCAATATCCTCACAGCTGTTAATGGTTTTCATGACCAGACTATCCAAAGCGAATACTTGCAGCGACTGCAGACTGAGCTTTGCAATAACCACCTGGATGGATGTACCTTTATTTTACATGATCAACCTGTGGGATTAACACGTCTATGGAATGAGCTTCTTAGTCAAGGTTCGGCAGAAACAACATTGGTCTTGAATGATGATTTAAGGATCTATCCATGGTTAAGGCTCTGGATTGAGAAAAGGGTTTGGGGGAGGAGTATTACTTTAATCAATGGGTCTTGGTCACATTTTTTTATTACTAAATGCGTTTTGAGCAACGTGGGTTGGTTTGATGAAGAATTCAAAGGCATTGGCTTTGAGGATATGGATTACACAGCACGGTGTGCATTAAATGGAGTTTCGATAGATAATCTTGGCTGTCAATATATTCAGCATTTGGATCATCAGCCAACAAGGACGTCTTTTGATACCCAGTCATCAACAATGTGGGGGCCTAAGTATTCATCTATGAATCATGATAGTTTCTTCAGAAAATGGAGGACATGCAATTATGATTCAGGCATTTTTATTAAACAGATAAACTCTTTTGTTGAGCCTACTGATCTAAGCGATCTCCGATCACATACAAATTCCGATGGATTGACATTTGTGAATGGCATTTGTTTTCCAGATCGAGTCTGAATCATCTATGAAGTTACTGTTTGTTGCACCATCTGCGTATCTGCTTGGAGGTGTCCAGGATTGGCTATATTTAACTACTCTTGGATTAAGGAATCGTGGTCACATTGTTGATGTTGCGATTCCCAATAATAGGTTTCATAACGGTATTTTGTATAATCAGCATTACAATGGTATTCATGCCGTTCATTTCTCAAATCAGTCAGGTAGTTCCGAAGGCAGAATTAGATCTTTGGCAAAGCTCTTATTGAGACGACCTGCAGATCTAATTGTAGGAGTAAATATTGGGGATGTTTATGAAGCATATAAAAGGGTATCCTCACGCCTTGGGGATACGAGACTGGCAATGACTCTTCATGCTATCGAAGGAGACTATCTTGGGGACATTGGGAGATATCATAATCTTATAGATGGCGTCATTACTACGAATAGACTAAGCGAAAGAATCGTTAAGGAATTAAGTCTTATCGAACCAGAACGTATTTTTTATTCTCCTTATGGGGTCAAGCCTGCTTATTCTCGCCAATTACATGGAGATCTGAATTCGCTACGAATAGCCTGGGTGGGAAGATTGGATGATTCTCAAAAGCGCGTCTCTGATCTGTATGGTATTCTCAACTGTCTTGACACAATGGGGATAGACTATATGTTATCGATTGCTGGTGACGGACCATCACGTCAGGAATTGGAACAAAGATTGGCCTTCTGGATTGGAAAAGGGAAAGCTCGTATCCTTGGTTTTTTGAACAAACAACAACTAGACAACCTCTACTCAGAACATAACATCCTGTTAATCACCTCCGAATGGGAAACAGGGCCAATTGTAGCCTGGGAAGCAATGTCTGCCGGGTTAGCAGTTGTAAGCTCTAAATATGTTGGTCACGCATCTGAAAAGGCACTCATCAACGGTGATACGGCATTGTTATACCCAGTCTCTTCCTGCATGATGGCTGCAAATCAACTAAAAAGACTTTGTGATCCAGAACTACGCGTTAGGATATCAGTTACTGGTCAACAAATGGCCGTAAATAGATACTCGGCTGAGACAAGTATTCATCAGTGGGAAGACACCTTCAAAAAGATTATGTCGTCTAATAAAAGAGTAATTGCTAGAAACCAAGGGTTTTCATTAAATAACACACGTAAACGGATCCAAAGTGGTTTTGTTGAGACATTGAGGGAAAAACAAAGGGCTCTCCTAAAAAGAGACGCTTATTGTTTTGATGCGGGAAGTGAGTGGCCTCACTCACTCTATGGCCCTACAAATCAAGATAATCTTCTCAGATATGCCAAGTCACTGGAAGCAGATGCGTGAGTTCATTGGTGTTCTTCTCAAAGATTTAATCCGCTATGAGCTTTGCTTCAGGGGCGGTTATCAGGGGTGCCTGAGGCTTAGGAATAGGAATGAACGCCTGGCAGGTGGACCAGGCTATCAGGGCTATGTATGCTTGTGGCCGTTTACATCTAAATTGCATGCTCCCCAGATCATCCCTTGTTTGGGAAGAAGGCTGTTGGCGATATCTATGGCTAATTCTGAATTTCAGCTGAAAAGCGATAGACCAATCGATGGCAAGAAACAAGTTTCAGTGATTATCGGTCATCGTGGTATGGACCGATTGCCGCTTTTACTCTCCACTTTGGCTTCCATTGCTGGGCAGGAAGAAATTCAACTAGAATGTCTTGTGGTCGAACAGGATAGAGAGCCCCTAATCAAAAGGTACTTACCGTCATGGGTAAGGCATATATTTCTTTCGACAAGGACAAACTCTGATGTGTATAATAGATCTGCAGCTTTTAATCATGGTGTAATGCATGCAAGAGGTGAAATTATCTTGCTGCATGATAATGACATGCTGGTTCCGATAGATTATTGCAGTGGGATCTATCGCATCATCAAAAGCGGATATGAAGCAGTCAACACAAAGAGATTTATATTTTACCTCAGTCAGTTACATACAGAACGAATTCTTAATTCATTTGAACGAGTTTCAGATCATGCACCTGACTACATTGTTCAAAATCTAGAGGCCGGTGGTAGCATGGCTATTACCCGAAAGGCATACATTCAAATTGGAGGAATGGATGAAGAGTTTGTCGGCTGGGGAGGTGAAGATATTGATTTTTGGAGAAGATGCTCTGTTCTCAATCGCTGGATTTGGGGATATCAACCAATCATCCATCTTTGGCACAAGAGCCAACCCCTTAAAAACAAAAGCGATAATCCCAACATTTTAAGAATCAGACAACTTGAGGATCTTGGTTTGGATGAAAGAATCGCTTCACTTAGAGAAAAGAACTTTGGAGGCGCTATCGATGCATAGGGGACGTGTTTCCGTGATTATTCCGGTCTTTAATCGAGCACGTAGATTAAAAGAAGCAGTCATTAGTATTCTTCTCCAAACATATGAAGATATAGAAATAATTATTGTTGATGATGGTTCATCAGATAACACGGTGGACGTTGTCGATGGCTTGGTAAAGAAATGGCCTGACACGATTCGTGCCTTTAAGCAAGAAAACTCAGGACCAGGGGTCGCTCGACAATTGGGGACTACCATGTCGACTGGAGAATTTATACAATATCTAGATAGCGATGATTTATTACTGCCTGATAAATTTAAAATTCAAGTTGACGCTCTTCAGAAGTGTCCAGAAGTAGGTATTGCCTATGGAATTAGTTACCAAGCAGATTATTCCAGAACTCCGCCACTTGTCACTGGCCCTATCAGAGCAACGGGTCAAGAACTAGAATACTTATTTCCAAAGCTTTTGAATGAGCGCTGGTGGACAACTAGTTCACCACTATACAAGAGAACAACCATAGATCACATTGGTGCGTGGAAGGACTTAATCAACGAAGAAGATTGGGAATTTGATGCCAGAGCGGGTCGACTAAAGACGATTCTTAAATGGACACCAGTAGGTGTTTCCATTAGAAGAATAAATATAGCTGGTGACCACTTGAGTTATGGTGGCTCAACAGATAAAAAAAAGATCTCAGCCAGGGTGGTCTCTAAAACATTATTATATGTTTATGCCAGAGAAGTTGGCATTAATATATGTCAACAAGAAATGAAAACCTTTTCAAGAGAATGCTTCCTTTTAGCCAGGCAGTGTGGAGAAGCTGGTCTTGAAAAAGAGTCCAAAGAAATGTTTTTCCTTGCTAGAGAGGCGGCCGGAAAATTCAGAAAGTTCAGGTTAGACTTCGTCCTTTATAGTTTATCTGGAAGATTTCTAGGCTGGGAGAAGACGGGATCATGGGCCTCTAAGTTGCGGGACATGCTAAAGTAAATTATGCCACGTTTTTTAATGGACTTACCTTTAGTTTCTGTTGTCATGAGTGTGCGAGACGTTGGTGATAAAGTCCTTGATACTATTTCGTCAATACAGGAGCAAGAAGGTGTTGATTTTGAATTTCTTATTGTCAATGATGGTTCAACAGATGACACTTTAGCTGTCTTAAGACGCGTTGAACAGACTGATCCAAGGATTAGGATATTAGATCGCAAACCAAGAGGTCTTACTCAGGCTCTCATAGAAGCCTGTCAATTAGCTCGGGGTGACTTTATTGCGCGACAGGATGCCTACGACT
Organism: Cyanobacteriota bacterium; assembly: GCA_046340755.1. Lineage (GTDB taxonomy): Bacteria > Cyanobacteriota > Cyanobacteriia > PCC-6307 > Cyanobiaceae > Cyanobium. The sequence goes on along the minus strand of JBKDSY010000177.1, from coordinate 100,264 downwards.
ATTCAACAAAAGCGAGACTGGTTACACAGGCATCTGCCCTTGCTGCCAATCAAAACGCTACAATGATTTCAAGTCATGTGAGATTTATCACCCAAGAAAGAGAGACTGTTTTTATTAGCACTCCTGAAGCTTCGGATCTTTCGAATACATTAACGGGCGTAATTCATGGATCAGTAATGTTCAGAAAGAGTGATTACTTAAAAGTAGGTGGATATCGACGTGAATTTTATTATGCGCAGGATGTTGATCTTTGGAGTAGGCTTATTGAGGTTGGTGAACATATTCTGGTCTCGAAAATACTCTATGAGAATTGCTTGTTTCCTGGCTCTATCAGTGGATCCCGAAAACGGGAACAGGAAACGCTACACAAAATCATTCTGCAAGCAAGCCAAGCCCGTAAAACAGGCCATTCTGAGACCCTTTGCCTGGCAAGAGCAGCTGCCTTTTCGGATCAGTGTCAACGCCAAAAAAAGAGGAGAAAAGATCTCGGAAAAGGATCGTATTTTATTGCCGCATGCCTGGTTAAGAAGAATCCAGATCTGGCCAAGAAGTATTTAGAACAAACCATAAGACATAATCCCTTACATATGCGTGCTCGACTCAAGATGTTGAGACTAGCATGATGATCAGTATTGCAATACCTACACTTGGCAGGGAAGACGTATTAATAAATACGGTTCAATCATTACTTGCACTCAAGCCGCCGGCTAGTGAAATTATCCTGATTGATCAGAGTGATAATCATAGCTATAATGTGTTTTCGCAACTTCAAGATTGGGATGCTGAGAAGAAGATTCGCTGGATACGAGTTCAGTACAAATCAATTACACGTGCCATGAATATTGCATTGCGCAGAGCGGAATCGGAGAGGGTTTTATTTTTAGATGATGACATCATTCCTGATGATTGTCTTGTCGAAGCACACATAGAATCGGCAAAAGCGCACCCCTCAGCCATTATTGCTGGAAGAGTGTTACAACCTTGGCATCATGGCAAAGCTGACAGTTCTAATCAACCATTTCTCTTTAATCATTTAGAGCCCGGGAAAATAACCACCTTCATGGGAGGAAATGTCTCCATACCTCGAAAAGAGGCAATAAGATTGGGAGGATTTGATACTAATTTTGTTAGAGTAGCCTATCATTTTGAGGCCGAGTTTGCCCATCGCTGGACAAGTCATCATAAGGATATATTCTATGCGCCAAAGGCATTAATCCATCACCTGAAAGTCGAACGCGGTGGGACTAGAACCTATGGGAATCATCTAACCACATTAAAGCCTGATCATGCCGTAGGACGTTACTATTTCTGTTTGTGTAAGTACTCGCTCAAAAAAGGATTTTACAAGTCATTATCTGAAGTTACAAAAACTATTCGTACCCGCCACCATTTAAAGAATCCGACCTGGATTCCATTAACTTTGTGCGCCGAAATAACTGGTCTGTTGTGGGCATTGGCACTTTATCAATCTGGAAAGGGAACAATCAAGAACAGCGATTTTAATCTTCTTGTCGTCTCTAGTCATCCGATTCAATACTACTCTCCTATATTTCGATTGCTCTCTCGGATCAAACAGTTTAAGACTCACGTGGTCTATCTTACGTTGCCGGACTCTCATTCACAGTCACTCGGCTTTGGGCAGGACTTTACTTGGGATATACCTTTACTCACTGGACATGAATACAGCGTTGTCAAAAGCTCGGCGGGAAAGGGTTTGATTGATGGCTTTATGGGTGTCAAAGTGAATAAACCTATGCGTGAGGTGAAAGCCCTTTGCAGCAATGGAAAGCCCGACGCAGTTTTGATGACGGGCTGGCATTTTTGGGGAATGGTTCAATTATTTGTGGCATTAAAGTTAAGCAACATACCAATTATTCTCAGAATGGATTCCAATTCTCTTAGGCCTCGCAACTTTCTCGTCCAGTTCATATATAGAACCTTTTTTTCTTGGATTGACGTTTGCCTCGCTGTAGGCACCCATAATCGACAGTTTTGTATTGACTTAGGGATGGATAATGCGCGCATTATTAGATCACCTCATGTAGTTGATAATAGTTTTTTTCGGATGAAAGCAAACGCCGCACGATTAAGGAGGGATGAACTCAGAAGTCATTGGGACATCCCAACTGACGCATTTTGCTTTATCTATGCCGGAAAGCTCCAAAAGAAAAAACGACCGTTTGATCTTCTAGATGCCTTCAAGAGTGCTTGCCAACGGTCTTTAGCGAAGATTCACTTATTGATGGTCGGTACTGGACCACTGGGGGATGAATGTATAAACTTTTGCTCGAGGCACAATTTATCGGTTTCGTTCACTGGCTTTCTGAATCAGACAGCCATTCCCGAGGCTTATGCTATTTCAGATTGCATTATTTTGCCCTCTGATGAGGGTGAAACTTGGGGTTTAGTCATTAATGAAGCCATGGCATGTGGTTTGCCTGCTATAGTTTCATCCAACGTTGGATGCGCACCTGATTTGGTTAAAGATGGCTTTACTGGATTTCAATATCCCTGTGGCGACAGAGATAGACTTGCGGAACAGTTAGTTTACATTGCCGAAAATCCCGAGCTTGCAGAATCAATGGGTATGAATGCACAAAGACTTATTCATGAAGAGTACTCATTGGAACATGTCGCCCAGAGTGTTGAAACTGCGATGAAACGAATTAATGGTTAAATTTATTCCGGCATGAGAGTACTACATATTATCCCCTCAATAAGCAGAAAACGGGGTGGTCCAAGTACGGCCATTCTTAACATGGTAAAGGCCTTGAAACGAGAGTCAGTAAACGCATCGATCATTACCACATCCGATTATGGTTCCTACCTAGAATCAGAGCATCCAATTAACCGCTGGTTTCATATAGATGGGATTCCTATACTGATTTTTCCAAGCATATCTTGTGGTTCAAAAGTTATCGATGAATATCTTTTCTCTCCTCGACTTTCATGGTGGCTGATTAAGAATATAGCTGATTTTGATTTGGTGCACATTCATGCAGTTTTTTCATACACATCAACATCTTCGATGCTCATTGCTCGCATAAGAGGTATTCCTTATATTGTGCGAACCATTGGTCAATTAAATATTTGGAGTCTATCACAAAGTCGTTTTAAAAAGATTCTCATGCTTTCATTGATTGAGAAGAGCAATCTAGAAAGATCATTAGCAATCCACGTCACTAGCATATCCGAGATGGAGGATGTAAGACAAGTTTGTAATCATCCCAGAATTTTGAAACTTGACTTAGGGGTTAACCTGCCAAACATATCTCTTGACAAAGAAGTCTCTTCTAATGAGATGATTCGTTTCTTATTTCTTTCAAGAATACATCCCAAGAAGCAACTTGATGTACTTCTGGGTTGTCTAAGGAAATTGAAGCTTGAAACGAAGCCCTTCTCATGGAGTCTTTTGATTGCAGGCACTGGTGAAGACACCTATGTGCAACATCTTAAGCATCTTGCCGAACAATACGGCATTGCTGAACAGATAAACTGGTTGGGACATCTAGATGGGGAGGAAAAAGATCTATTGCTTCGAAGTTCCGACTGGTTTGTTCTACCTTCCAAGAGTGAAAACTTTGGCATTTCGGCAGTTGAAGCCCTCTCCTATGGTGTTCCCGTCATTTTGAGCCGGGAAGTAGGGATATCAGAAATTGTAGAATCTAATCACGCAGGATTAGTTTATGGTGGGGGTTCTGATAGACTTACCTCAGTATTGAACATCGCTTTAAGAGGAGCTCCAATGAACATGAGGTTAGCTGCACGTAAATTAGCTGAAGACCAGTTTTCTTGGCCATCCATTGGTCATAAACTGATGAATTTCTACCGGAGTCACCTCAATAAAGGATAATCGATGATATTCCTACTTCTGTTATTGTTTACAGCTTTTCTTTTGGTTGTAAGTGAATATAACTGGAAGGGTGCTTTTCTATTCACAATTTTAGCGGGATTTCTTCAAGATCCAATCAGGAAGAGTTCTGCTGTTGACTCCTCTTACTTTGGAGCAATATCCTTATTCTTCTTTGTTCTTACTTTTTTTATTCTTCGATCAAAATATCGGAACTGGGATCTTGAACTGATCTGTTGGCCCAATCCTATCGTCATTTCATTGATTCCAGCTTTTTTCTATCTTTTGTTTCTTCAGTCACTGAATTCATTTGCAAGATTTAATGATATTAGATTGACTGTTGTTGGTTTGCTTTTCTATGTAGTTCCTCTAATCTCCATTTGGATCGGGTATCGTATATCATCAGACCTAAGATTTCTGAGATGGGTATTAATTTTTTACGTTGCACTATGTTCCATTATGGCCTCTAGCATTCTTCTTAGTCTCACTGGATTTGAAAGTCATTTTCTTAAAGAGGTTGGACCAGGTATAGAAATCACAGGTACAGGTTATGGCTATTCTGGGCTTTGGAGAACGAGCGAAATAGCAGGCTGGCATCTTGCTACTGGCGCATGTTTTGCTTTCATTCTTGGTATGTCTGAAACCAAGAATATTAAACAAGTTCTCTATTTTGTCCTCAGTTTTAGTCTCGGGTTCTTAACGATAACCACCGGAAGGCGCAAAGCTTTGGGTCTGGTTATCATCTTCGTAGCTTTGTACCTTTTATATTATGCTTTAACCGTAAAGGGCAGTCGTTTTAGTAAAACAATTGGCAGCCTTGTCTGCGTAGTAGCGTTGTGTTTAAGTTCTTATGGTTTAATCTTTAATCCAGAGATTCAATCGTCTTTGGAACCTTTTTTGGACCGTTCTACAACTCTCACTGTAGAAGAATCTCAGGACCGCCTTCGTGTACAAGGAATTGGTGCCCTTTTACGAGGTCTTGAGGTGGCAGGTCCTCTTGGATATGGATTAGGAGTTGGCAGTAATGCTGGGACGACTGGGATAGGAGGACAGAGGCTAAATATTCAAAGTTTAGGATATATATCGGAGGGAGGAGGTGGGCGATTAATCGTGGAATTAGGTGCTCTTGGGATGATTGTATTCTCTTTTGTGATTTTCCAAGTTCTGATACTCTACTTTAAAATCTTTCTTATCTCCCGTCAGTTAATAAGTTACGGAGCAGATATTTTATCCGGATTAGCATTATTTACTCTCGCTAATGTTATCACCTTTCTTTCTGCTTCTCAGCTGTATAGTGATCCGTTTGTGTTAATTATTCTAGGATTGTCCTCTGGTGCAATCCTTGCAGTTCCTAAGCTAATTATTGATATACGTCACTATTATTCTACCTATACATTCAAACCATGAGTATTGCAACAGGTCTCAATCTGGAGTTATCAAACAGACTCTCTGTTTTGTTGATTACATTTAATGAGGAAGAGAATATCGAGCGTGTACTTTCTGCTTTGTGGTGGGTTCCCGAAGTATTGATTGTTGACAGTGGTAGCTCGGACCGGACACTAGCGATTATTGGTCAATATAGTAACGCTAGAGTAGTTTATCGTCAGTTTGATAGCTTTGCCAATCAATGTAATTTTGGACTACGAAATCTAAGCTCAGAATGGGTATTGAGTTTGGATGCTGACTATATTGTTTCAGCAAAGCTATCTGAAGAAATTTGTCAAAAGATATTAAGACCTAATCTTGGCGATGTTTCGATTAATGGTTTTAGCATACCATTTTTTTATTGTATTAACGGTAAACCTATTCGTTCTGGTCTTTTGCCACCGAGGACTTGCTTATATAAAAGAACGGCTGCAGAATATATTAATATTGGGCATGGTCATAGAGTTATTATTAATGGTAGTGTTGCTCAACTAAGAAATAGGATCTTTCATGATGATCGGAAGCCAATCGAAGTTTGGCTCAGAAATCAACAGCGTTATCAACAAACTGAGGCAGGAATGTTGAGATCTAAACAATCAACCGATCTCCCCTTGCAGGACTTACTGAGAAAACATACTTTCTTGGCTCCATTCGCGGCATTCTTTATGTGTCTTATTCTTAGACGAGGCTTTCTTGACGGTAAGGAGGGCATTATTTATGCATTCCATCGTTTTATCGCTGAGAGTCTATTATATTTGTATACTCACACGCGTATTGAAGGCAAGGTTTCTTCTGGAATTGATAACTAATTGATCGTCGTCTTATCGATCAGGCAATTGGATTCTTGATTACTGTCCCTCATTGACTTGCTCGGGCTCTCAATGGCTTAAGCTGAATTGCTTTGCTTGAAACTCGGTAGTCATCGATGCCATCAATCTTGATCTCTGGCGGTGCTGGCTTTATTGGTGTAAACACTGCTATAGCTTTTTCTAAATCAGGCTGGGATGTTTCCATCATCGACAACCTTTCACGCAAAGGTACCGAGAAGAATTTGGGATGGCTAAAGGATCAATGTTCTGTGGATTTCTATCAAATAGACATCAGAGATTTTGAGCAGACTAGTGCCGTAATTCAGACTGTTAAGCCTGATATGTTGCTGCATTTAGCCGCACAAGTTGCCGTGACTACTTCCTATCTTAATCCCAGGGAGGATTTTGAGATCAACGCCCTAGGATCATTTAATATTTTAGAGGCGGTTCGATTGTTTTCACCAGATACATTTGTGCTATACTCTTCAACAAATAAAGTTTATGGAGGCATGGAAGATACTCCTGTTTTGTTAACCGAAAATGGATATCAGTTTCAAGATCTCATCCATGGCGTTAGCGAGCTACAGCCGCTAGACTTTCATTCACCTTATGGTTGCTCTAAAGGAATTGCAGATCAATACACGATTGATTATGCACGTATATATGGTTTAAAAACTTGTAGTTTTAGGCAGTCATGCATCTATGGTCCAAGACAATTTGGAATCGAAGATCAAGGCTGGGTGGCCTGGTTTACAATCGCAGCAAGGTTGGGAAAACCCATCACACTCTATGGAGATGGCTGGCAACTGAGAGACGTGTTGAATGTCAAAGATCTCTCCTCGGCTTACCAGCTGGCCTGGGAAAATAGAAACAGCATCAGCGGACAGGCCTTTAACATTGGAGGAGGGAACGAGAATACACTCTGCTTGAGGAATCTGATTGGTCTTTTAGAAAATGAGTTGAACGTTGAAATTCAGCCAAAGTTTGCTGAATCTCGTCCTGGAGATCAACCTGTTTTTGTCTGTGACATCAGAAAGGCCAAAGAGATGCTGGGTTGGGCACCTGAAATAGATGTTTATACCGGAATCAAAGATTTAATCAACTGGGTAGACAGTAATACTTCTCTTTTTGTTTAAAAGCTAACTTGTAAGAATGATTTCACTCGAAAAACGATCTCTACGAGCTTTGGTCAGCACAATTGAGCCTATTGATGGTGGCGTCCCGACAATGACCCGTTGGGTATGCACCCTTTTGGAAGAGTGTAATATCACACCTGTGATTGCTTGGTATGCACCCTGGCGGAACTACCCGAGACTTTCCGTGCCAATCTACAAGCTAATCCATGGTAAACGTCCAGGAGCGATAACAAAGTTAGCCTTCGAAAAGTATGAAGGTTACGGAATCGGCACCTGGTTGCCTGAACTTGAATTCACACATTATTTACCAACCAGTACGTGGGAAGATTTGGTGGGTAATTGCCAACTTCACCTTACGGTCTCCGGCAATGCCCTCTCAGCCTGGCCCTATCTCCAACTTAAGAAGCCATTTCTAGCTTGGATCGCAACCCCCTGGGAAGCTGATCGAATCGATCGCATCCGACGCTTTAGCATTCTGCGCCGTTTGCTAGATGCATTCATCAACACACCCTGCCTCAGACGGATAGAACAACAAATCCTTTCATCCCCGTATGCAGATATTCTTTCTTTAAGCAACTACACGGCCAAGGAGTTAACCAGACTATCAAAAAAGGAGCTAACTGGAGTTATGTATATGCCAATTGATACCAGTTTATTTTTTGTTGATCAGAATAAAACCATTCCTTGGCGAATAGGATTTTCCGGAAGATATTGCGATCCCAGAAAGAATATTAGGCTTCTGCTCAACGCGACCAAGCTACTCCTGCAAGAGGGGCATCCTGTTGAACTGGTCCTAGTCGGTGACCGCCAAGCAGATCAACTCACGCCGATCATTCAAGAGTTAGGCTTGGAAAAGTATGTACAATCCTATGGACACATGACTGCGATAGAGCTAGCTCACCTCTTACAAACGTTCGATCTCTTCACCATTCCCTCCCATCAGGAAGGGCTTTGTATTGCGGCGTTGGAGGCCATGGCATGTGGTGTGCCGATTGTCAGCACGCGTTGTGGAGGACCTGAGGACTATGTCAAACCGGGGGTAACTGGTGAACTGGTTAATAAAACAGCCGATGAATTTGCCATGGTTATTAGAAATATTTGCTTGAACAGAGACAGACGTGAGACGTTGTCCAAAGGGGCCACATTTTGGGTGGCAGAAAATGCGTCACCAGAAATATCAAGAACCATATTTCAAAGACAGATTAATGATTTGATCAAACGACAATGTCACCATTTACGTTAATTGTGTCCCTGACATCCCTTCTCATCTTGAACGAGTCCCACAAGGAAAGGGGTTGTGTATTTTGATCATATGGCTTAAAATTATCTAGCTTGTAATAGTCCAATAAAACCACTATTCAGCTTTAACGTTTCCACCAGTAGATCCCACAAAAACGTTTTTTATCTCAATGACAGTCATTCTTGGTATTAATGCATTCCATGCTGATTCCGCTGCTGCAATAATAAAAGATGGACATGTTCTTGGCGCCGTAGAAGAGGAGCGATTCCGAAGAATTAAGCATTGTGCAGGTTTTCCTAGTGAATCAATTAAATGGTGTCTTCAGGACAGTGGGATCTCCTTTCAGGAGATTACCGACATTTGTATCAATACAAATCCAAAGGCCCATCGGATGAGGAAGATCCTCTATGCATTAACATCAAACTCTAATCCTGCATTTTTGTGGAAACGATGGAAAAACAAAAAAGAACGTAGCGATCTTAAGCTTCATCTAAGAAGGTTATTCCCAGATCAGCATTTCTCTGGCCGAATTCATTATGTTGAACATCATCGGGCTCACCTGGCATCGGCTTTCTATGCCTCTAAATTTGACGAGGCGAGCGTCGTATCCGTTGATGGATTTGGCGACTTTGCCAGCGGCGCATGGGGATTTGGCAAAGGGAATGCATTGGAAGTCTTTGATCACATATTCTTTCCGCATTCTCTAGGGGCTTTCTATACTGCAATCACCCAGTTTTTGGGATTTCCAAATTATGGTGATGAGTACAAAGTGATGGGATTGGCACCCTATGGAAAGCCACATTACCTCGACGCGATGCAAAGAATTGTTCACTTGAACAAGCATGGGCAATATAGACTAAATCTTAGGTACTTCCAACACTCTGGCAAAAAGGATCTCGATCATCAATGGAGTCAGGGAAGCCCTGTTGTCGGTCAACATTGGCATCCAGAATTAGAGAACCTCTTAGGTCCAGCCCGCAAAGAGGGAGAGGCTCTTACTCAACGTCACAAAGATATCGCTCGATCTGCTCAGGTGATGTATGAAGATGCTCTGTTTAATCTCTTGAATCACCTCTATGATCAAAGTAAGTGTCCGAATCTCTGCATTGCCGGCGGTTGTGGAGCAAATTCTGTTGCCAATGGCAAGGTCACTCTGCGAACCCCTTTTCAAAATGTCTATGTACAAGCCGCAGCTGGCGATGCAGGCGGAGCCTTAGGTGCAGCCTTGGATGTATGGCATCAGCTCCAAAATCCACGCTGCGAGCCGATGGCAGAGGCTTACCTGGGTTTTCGAGCGAGCAATGCCGACATCCATCAGCTGGTCAGCCAAAGTTCGACTCAACAAGCCCTGGATCAAGCTGGATGTACTGTTAAGCAGCTGGATGATCAAGTCATTTGCGAAGAAGTCGCTGATGCAATCACAGCTGGCTTGGTCATCGGCTGGTATGAAGGACGAATGGAGTGGGGCCCCCGTGCTTTAGGACATCGATCAATACTTGGTGATCCAAGGCGTTCCGATATGAAAGATATCCTGAACTTGAAGATTAAAAGACGAGAATCCTTTCGGCCATTTGCCCCATCTATTTTGCGTGAGGCGGTTTCTGATTGGTTTGAATTGGATGGTGACGTTCCATTTATGATGCAGGTGTTTTCAATTAAGCAAGAAAAGAGAACTCTCATCCCAGCTGTCACCCATGTTGACGGAAGTGGACGACTTCAGACTGTAACGCAAAAAGAAAACAAACGGTATTACACGTTAATTCAGTCTTTCTATCGCAAGACAGGTGTACCCATGATATTAAATACCTCATTCAATGAGAATGAGCCGATTGTCTGCACCCCAAAAGAGGCATTAGATTGCTTCTTACGTACGAAAATGGACATCCTGGTTCTGGAAAACTTTCTTTTTCGCAGGCTGTCATGATTTCTTTCCTCATCGTTGTTCCAACTCTGAATTCACATCATCTCTTACCAACTCTCGTCCAATCTCTAACGGAGCAAACATTTAACGATTGGAGAGTTCTTTTCGTTGACGGTCCAAGCAACCAAGCTCACCGCCAATGGTTGCAAGACTTGAGCCAACAAGATTCACGATTTCAATGGGAAAAACAAATCCATACTGATGCTGGAATCTTTGGTGCTATGAACCAAGGTATCACTCATGCTGACGCGAACAAAGACTGGATCCTTTTTTGGGGAAGTGATGACCTAGCAGCTTCGCCCAAAGTGTTTGAATATCTCGCCTCAAAACTTGATCAACTAAGACTGGATAATGCTCTGCCTGATTTATATGTTTGTACGGGGATTTATTATCATCGAGAGTCGGGTCCTTCCAATGACGCGAGTTTCACTCTGGGAAGAAAAACAAGTTTTCGGTATCGACGATCATATCGAAGCTCGCTGTTCTCAGGATCTACTCCCCCACATCAGGCAACTTTATTTGGTCCTGGGGCAATAAAGAAACTTTCCATGTTTGATGCGGAGCTTCGACTGGCTGCGGATCTAGACTACTTCCTCAGGCTATCTAGAGATCCAAAGATACATATTTTGATTGACGGTTTAGAACTTGTCTGGTTAGGTGACTCTGGAATAAGTGGAAAGGAGACAAGGCGGAGATTAAAGGAGGTTCGACTTGCTTACACGCGTGCATTTGCCATGATTTGGTGGATACCCTTTCTCTTAAGATATAAAGAGCGTATTCGCAGCCTCTTGTTCCCAGCATGAACACTCTTTTGTTTGGTTCTAATAATCCTTCCGGTGCGGCTTTTTGCAAGTTATGTCACGGCAACTCACTCGAGATTTGGGGAAGAAAAGCCCCCATTGGCATGAATAATATTCATATCTATTGTGACCTTTCACGCCTGCCTGTTCAACCAATCACTCCTCTCCGAGGAATTCTCGTCAGCTTTGCTCCTATCTGGCTGCTAGCAGCCTATTTGATTCATCTCTTCGAGAACCAGCCTGATTCAGTGGCTGGGCTGAACGGAATCATTGCCTGTTCTTCCTCATCCTTCCTAACCAAACGCTTTGCCTTTAACAGCAAAGATAAAGCATTGGCCCAATCTCTTGGGAAGGCCCACAGCCAAATCAAGACCTTATCTAGACATCTGAAGATTCCGAGTATCGTTCTGGCACCAACAATGATTTATGGCCAGGTCGATGACTATGGAGACAAGAATCTCAAGAAGATCATATCTATCATGCGTTTATCTCCATTCATCTTTCTACCAAGGACCTCGGGATTTCGTCAGCCAATCCACGCCACCCAATTGGCTTGTGTCGCCCATCGTCAGGTAGAATTAATCAAACATGGCCAAAAGTCAAGAAGTCTTCATGATGTTGTCTTGCTTGGTGGTGACGTAACCTTGAGCTACAAGGAAATGATTATGGCTTTGCAACAAGAACTCCATCAAACGGATCGAGCCAAATACTGCCACATTTTATCTATCCCTGATCAGCTATTCTTGTTTCTTGTCGCCCCTATCCTTCCCTTTAATCCTAGGCTATTTGAAGCTATTCTGCGGATCAGAAGCAATCTTTCCGGATTCGAAACAGTTCACCAACTTCTAGGGGAGCCTGCCCAGGGCTTTCCGGTATTGCCTTTAGCAACATAAACAGCGATGATGATGCAGTCTTTGCCAAGTCTCGCAGAATTTATCCTATCCACACTGTTGAGCTGGCTGGTTGTTTGGAGTTTACTTCCAATCCTGCGCGAACGACTGCTGGACAATCCAAATCAACGAAGCTCTCACGTGTCCCCGAAGCCACGCGGAGCAGGAATTGCTTTTGTTTTGGTCGGTTCCACACTTCACTTCATCTCCACTACGGGAACGGAACGCTGGATTCCTGTGATATGTCTTCCCCTGGCATTTGTTGGTCTACTCGATGATCGAAAACATGTTCCCGCATTTTGGCGATACTTTGCCCAAATCATTACTGCATCAATTTTACTTGCCGTAGCCAAAGTCTCTATACCTCTATGGGGGTTGCCTTGGGGCTTGCTTCTGATCACAGCAATCATTAATTTCATGAATTTCATCGATGGACTCGATGGCCTTCTAGCTGGGTGTTCTGTAGTGCTGATGGTGGCTTCATCAGCTTGGTCTATTTCTGGGTCAATCTTTGGTTTCCTTCTTTGGAATTGGAGTCCTGCAAAAGTATTCATGGGTGATGTTGGAAGTACATATATTGGTGCTGTTTATGCTGGTCTATTACTTCAACAGAAGTCATCTGAAGAAGCACTTAGCTTGTTACTCATTAGTTTTCCATTGCTTGCCGATCCAGCCATTTGTGTGATCCGAAGACTTTACGATCAACAGGACATTTTTTCAGCTCACCGCTTACACCTCTACCAAAGACTACATCAAGCGGGCTGGAGTCACGGGATGGTCGCCCTGACATATACTTTTGCCGTTTTAATCCTCGCGATTCTTAATGCACTTGGTGGATTACCATGGCTGGTTGTTGGAATTTTTCTAGAGTTGTTACTGGGAATCTTCCTCGAAAATTCCGTGGCGACAAGTTTCAAGGATTCATAAATCCAATGTGCTACAATGAAAAGTGATGTTGTTTTTAATTTGATTCAGACAGTCGCATTTCATCCTGGAATTTCAAGCCATCTTGTAGATTTCTCATGATGAAGTTATTAGACATTGCTCATCTACAGATTGTCGGCCGGAGGTTTCTTCTTCTCTTCCTAGATGGCTTGCTTATTATATTTTCTTTTTATGGAGCGATCGCATTAAGACTGAATAATCCTATCGACATGAAGATATTCCTTTCCGAGCAAAAAGATTTGCTTTTTCCTGCTGTTGTCAGTGGGCTGGCAGTTCTATGGCTCTCAGGTTGGTATCGAGGCTTAACACGGTATACGGGGAGCTATTCACTCTATGGTTTAATCCCAAGAAGTTTTTTGATGGTCATTCTCTTGCTATTTCTTAGTGCCGAAGTGTATAGAATCAATCCACCAAGATCCTATTGGGTGCTCTATTGGCTACTATTCACTGCCGGTGCAATCGCAATGAGAATCGTCATGCGAGACATTCTGGTTCAACAAATTGAGCGACATAACGCAAAGAATTTATCTGGTGCGATCGATTTGTCAAATTCAACGTTGATCTATGGCGCAGGATCCTCAGGATTAACCTTGCTGATGGCATTGAGAAATGATCCTCGCTTCAAAATCATTGGATATTTAGATGATGACTCATTTCTGCATGGAAGAACCTTGCAGAACCAACCAATATTTTCACCAGACAAGATCCCATTCTTGATCAAGAAATATGGTCTCAAACAAGTTCTTCTTGCCATGCCATCAGTTTCAAGGCAACGCAAAAGATATCTTGTGGACAATCTAACCCACCATGGTATTAAAGTTCTTTCCATCCCTTCTTTAGCACAACTTGCGAGTGGATCTCGTATCGTCAGTGATCTTCAGAGTGTTTCGATTGAGGATCTGTTGGGAAGGGAACCATCAAACCCGATCCCAGATCTCTTGAAGGTAGGTGTAGAAAACAAATCATTGCTGATCACAGGGGCAGGAGGTTCTATCGGCAGTGAGCTATGCCGTCAAGTTGTTAGCCTTGGTGCGAAGAAGCTGGTTATTGTTGAGTTGAATGAATTTGCACTTTATTCAATCAAGAAAGAACTTTCTTCAGCCTTCCCAATCAATGAATTGGTTGCGGTTCTCGGCAATGCCGGAGATGAGAGATTAATTCGTCACTTGTGCAACACACATCAAGTCGACACAATCTTCCATGCTGCAGCCTACAAACACGTTCCCCTGGTCGAAGAGAATATATGTGCAGGAGTTTCGAACAATATTCGAGCCACAATCTCAGTCATCAATGCTGCTATTTCTGCAAATGTGGAGAGACTAATGCTCATCTCAACGGACAAAGCTGTGAGGCCAACTAACATGATGGGTGCCAGTAAGCGGATCTGTGAGTTGTTGATTCAGTCCGCAGCGGAAAATTGCCGAACTTCCGGACCTACCCTTTCAATGGTAAGATTTGGCAATGTCTTGGGATCTTCTGGATCGGTCATACCTCTGTTCCATGAACAAATTGCCAACGGAGGTCCTGTTACGGTCACTCACCCATCTGTTACTCGCTATTTTATGACTATTCCTGAAGCTGTTCAACTTGTCTTGCAAGCGACTGGAATGGCAAAAGGCGGCGATGTTTTTCTCTTGGATATGGGGGAGCCAGTACGCATCGCTGACCTGGCAAGACAAATGATTGAACTCTCTGGATTGCGCGTCAAGGATGAGAGTTATCCTGAGGGCGACATTTCCATAGAATTCACGGGTCTTCGACCGGGAGAGAAATTATATGAAGAGCTCCTGATCAGTGCCGACGACCAGCCAACCGATCATCCTCTGATCCGCAGAGCACAAGAACCCAAGAGCGAGCGTAAGTATTTTTCTAAGATGATTGCTCAATTACTGGCGGCCCTCGACCAGTGGGATGACAAAAAAACCTGTGACTTGATTCATGAACTTGTACCAGAACTAACTGTTTCAGCCGCAAGGTAGGAGATCATGTTTAGTCAGTTTAAAACTTCTCTCAGGCCTGCTTGGCTGCTGGAAAAGTCGAAAGAGTATTTGGCCAAGATTCCTCCGCCAACCACAAGAAATCTTTGGTTGTCATTGTGTTCTCTTGTCGCCATCCAGAATCTGATTGTTTTTACCAACAGCCAAATCACTGGGAATGCAATCACTGCTCTGCTTGTTTGGGGTGGGGCCGTCATTTGCATGGAAGATCAAATTGAGAATCTCAACCCAAAGCCCTCCCTTTTGAGTTTGTTGATCGGATCAGTCCTGGTAATCTATACACTTTTTCGCACTTCACTGATCCTTAATTCAGATTCCTTCCTGTATCTACTGGTGCCGGTTGCTGGTTTAGGCTTGGTCTTAATGGCAACCTCATCCAGAGAGGTTTTAAGGTTTAAAGACTCATTAGTTGTTCTTTGCTTGCTACCCCTTTTCCTAGTCATTCAGGTTTTGGTGGCAACGTACGTCACTGATGATCTGTCACTGCTAACAGCCAAATTTGTTATCTTTTGGTTGGGCGTCTTAGGAATTGCACCGGCCACACTTGATGGCATTACTGTTTACGTCAATGGGGGTGGTGTTCAGGTGATGCACGAATGCAATGGCTTTGAAATGATTATGCAGATGTTCATTACCGCCGTCATTTTTCTTATTGCTTTCCCATTGCGATCGCGATTAGGAAGAGCATTGATTGTGATTTCTGCGCCTATCCTAGGATTTATTGTCAACTCATTCCGTATAACATTATTGGCTGTTTTTACCTCGTTGGACTCTCCCTCTGGCCGACAATTATTTGACTTCTTCCATGAACAAGCTGGTTCTTTGATCTTTTCTGGCATTGCTGTTTTCGCCCTTGGCTACTTGTATTTAGCAGTATTAGAGCGTGAGTTACCCCCACTTGAGGCTCCTTGATATGAAAGAAGTTATAAACAACCTCACATTAAAACGTGTCTATGGCTCGTTACTCTTTCTCTCCCTATCAGCTTGCCTATACTCTTATTTCAAACCTGGTATCTTTTCTCCAACTTATCCTGCACAGAGCATCAAGGATGCTTTGGGCAGCTTAGACTCTGAGCCACTGACATCTGCAACCCAAGAGACTCTTGATAAGGATACATCTGATCGCAAGCTTTCCCCACTATATACATATAAATATAGCGATGGCAGCCAGGTCCTTGGTGTTCTAGTGAGAGTAAGAAAACGAGATGATTTTAAGATTGAGACCTATGGCATGTTAACCAAAGATATTGAAGAGATCTATATTAAAAATCCTCGCTTTACCGCTATGGTTCCTTATTCATTGATAGGTTCCTTGAATCAAAAAAACTCAATTCAAACCTGTATTGTTCCTCAGTCGACCAAACTAGATGATGTCGATATCCGTCTTTCCAATCTTATCTCGTCTGCTGAGAGTTTACACCCTCAGTCCTTCTCGCTAACAGACAAATTACTCGGCCTCAAGAAGGATATTGATTATGCATGCCTAGTTTTAACTTACCAGCCAGCGTCGCAAGATCAAACATTAACTTCAAATCGTTGGAAGACCATTGTTAAAAATGTTCAGACTGCTCTCTTAAAGTAGCCATGCAAAATCAACTCTGTTGACAAATATTTTAAATCCCATGTTGTTTGATCTCTTTGGCAAAAAGAAACCCGGAAAATCTGAACCCATCCAACCAGCTGGACTGAGGGAGCAGATTCCACAATCTGATCTTAATTTTTCCTGGATTATCACGGGGAAACTTGCTATCGGGCCAATGCCAAGAACACGGGAAGACTGGCTGCTATTGGAAAACAATGGTATTCAAAAACGGTTTAGTTGTTGCTATCCGGAAGAGCATATCTTTTCGCCAATTCCTGAACATTGGCTCACAAGGGAGGTTTCTCTTCCCGATCATCGACTGCAAGAGGATCTGACGCAAGCTAAACTTAGCTACGCCCTGAATGAAGTTCTGTCTCTCGTTAACGAAGATGTTGGCCCCGTGTATCTTCATTGTTTTGCGGGTCAAGAAAGATCCTCCTTGCTAGCCATTGGTGCAGTTTCACGAATAGAACGCAAAGACTTATTTGATGCCCTAGCATGGGTTCGGCAATGTTATAAGCGATCTCGACCCTTATACGATCATTTAGACATCCTTGAACAAGTGCTAAAGATTTCCAACTAAGGGGGAGGTCTTCCTAAGTTTTAATCGGCCTTCAACATTTTGATTGGCAGTTATACTTGTCGTGCCTAGGGCTTGGCGGGTGGTTCTTCAGATTGATTGTTTCCTGATGTTGAACTTTCGATTTGATCGAAAAGATTTTCGGACAAGTCATCTTTTTTGTGATCGGGGAAATAAATATTCTTAGCCTGGGCAAAGTAACTGTTTATCTTTTTATTATTATAGCTATCAGTATAGGCATTTCTGTAGTGATAATAATATCCGTATTCGTAGCCGTAATCATTGAGGTTCGTTGGGAAGGATACCTGGTTGCAAATCAGTCCCAAGACATCGACACCGGTTGCCTTGATCCTTCGACAGGCTTGAGGAGTGACTCGACGGGAAACCTTACCCAAGCCAACAAGGAAGAGGATTCCATCGAGTTTTTCACCCAAAAGGATTGGATCGGCAAGGAGAAGACAGGGAGGACTGTCGAAAAGGACAATGTCGTAATCTGAATGATTTCGGATTGTTTGGATTACATCTTGGCAACGAGATGAATTCAGGAGCTTCGCCGGGTCAGGTGGTTTGGGGCCAGAAGGTATAAAGTCAAGATTTTCTTGTATATTGACAACTAAATTGTCAAAGTTCATTTTGGAATCTGTCAGCAGGGTTGAGAACCCATCGCCACCCGAGGAGACCCCAAGGTATTTTGCTTGTGTGGGCAGGCGCATGTCCGCATCGACAACCAGCACTTTTAAGCCGAGATCTGCAAGCGTACGGGCAAAGATCGAGATGGCCGTTGACTTACCCTCACCTTGGGTGGAAGACGTGACGCCAACAATTTTGATATCCCTATCGGCTCGTAGCAAGCGAAAGGTTGTGAAGAGACTCCTGAGTGACTCCTTGATTGCGAACCTCTCGCTAGCACTCATGTTTGCAATGCTTTTACTGATGTTGAGACCTGGCTCAAGTGGCAAGTAGGGAACAAGACCAAGAACTGGCAGCTGCAGTTCCTTCTCTGCTTCCATTGGGGTGTGGAAAACGTTGTCAGTTCTCTCGCGGATCACTGCAGCTGCGACACCACCAATCAGACCAAACAACAATGCGCGAAGTAAGTTATCGCGAATGTTGGGCGATACCGGAGAGGAGTCAAAGATTGGCGGGGAAATCACCTGCCATGGTGAGACAAAGCGTGCCTTTTCAAGTTTGTAGTCTTCAATGGCAGACATGTAAGAAGCATAATTTTCTCGCGCTGCTTTCAGCTTTTGGGACAGGGCTAAAAATTCTTTAATCTTGGTAGGGCTATTTTTGAAGTTTTCATTCAATAGCAATATCTGCCGATTCAGTTCGTCTTGTTGCTTGGCATTTTGAAAGAGTTTTGCTCGGAGTTCATCAATCTGCAACTTTTGAATCACTGGAACAAGCGCATTCCGCCTTGCCAGCAGTGACTGCACAACCGGAGAGTCATCCTTGTAGACGGATCTGGCCCGCGCCAGCTCAATGTCATATTTTTTATACTCAGATGTTGGATCATCGGTGCCGATGGTTTCCTGCAGGACCTCATTGGAGGACTTCGCATTTTGAGGAATTAAGGTTCCTTGGCGACCAAATTGCTCGATCGGAGCCGGAGCTCCTGATGGGCTATACGTGAGCTTTCCAGACTTGACGGTCTCAATTTGGTTTTGAAGCTGGACTTGTTCGAGCTGGAGCTGGCTGACCCGATTGACAAGAGCATCCCGCTTTCCTTCGATCAACTCCGCGTTGGCAGTAGGATCCAAGACAAGATTATTTTCACGGAATTTTTTTAGCTGATTCTCGTAAGTGTTGACTCTCGCCAAGATTTCGGGAGCTTGGGAATCCAGCCAGCGCATGCCCCCTTCAATACCCGATTGGCGCTGCAACGTGGAAAAACGGACGTATTCCCTGGCCAAATTATCCAGAATCAGCCTGCCTTGTTCAGGATTTGTCCACCACAAGGTTACCTTCATCACCGCTGTGGTGTTTTCGCCCGGTTGAATGTCCAAACGATCCACGATCTGGGATGCCTGCAGCCCCATGCGTTCCGCCACCGGCGTAATCACAAATGGACTTCTAAGAATGGCCCGCAGTGCGGGGATGTTATTGGGCTTAACCCTGGCTCTGGCGACCGTAGCAATCTTGCCTTCCGCTCCAAGAACCTGATCATCAAGGATGGCAGATTCAATTTGAAGAATAAAATTCCCCGAATAAACAGGATTAAACTTTAACTCTCGCCATGTGTTTAGGGCAAAAATACTTGATATTATCGCTGATGTGAATAAAAAGACACCTTGCCTGCGCTTGATTGTACGTATTAGGCCTGAAAAACCGCCTTGATTTGTATCAGCTGAAAATGGAGATGCGCTGAGATCAGAAGGATTGCCCTGAAATGGGGCCGGAGGCACAGGGGGAAGTGCAGGTCCACCTCCGGACGTTGGTTGAAAGGGAGCGCCGGTGGTGGTCACAAACTTTTTTGCACCTGACTCAACATTCTAGAACGCCTCGGTTGTGGGTCAAGCATTTCTGAACAGATGGGAATCTATCCCAAGAAGCATCCTCAGCTGCGGTGGTCAGATATGATGTCATGCTTGCATCCTTTGCCTGGTAATGACACACGCGGGAAAGATAGATCGAGTATCCAGAAAACGATTGCGCAACTGTTTTGCTTTGGTTGCCTGTTTCACTGCCTTGAGTCCATGGCAGTCGGCCCTCTCTTCGCCCGTGGCCCAGGGCATGTCCCAACCCTTGGGCGGAACGGTCTCAGCCAATCAGCCTTCAATCAGTTCATCCTCAACGCGCGGCACCCTAGGCCTCCCAGAAACCTATACAGATTTGTACACATTAGGGCCAGGCGATAGACTTAATCTGGTTTTTCTCGATCCCGAACTGAAAAATGTGGGGGGAGAATTTGGAATTCTTATGGATGGCACCTCGGTTCTTCCCTTCATTGGATCGGTGCAGCTGGCGGGATTGACTTTAGGGCAGGCAACACGGTGGTTAACAAGCCTGTATCAAAAGCAAGTTGTGCGTCCCCAGCTGCTGCTGCAATTGACGGGGCCGCGACCAACCAAAGTCACCGTGATTGGAGAAGTGACAAAGCCAGGTTTTTTTGAACTCGGAGGCATGTCCCGTGTCATCAACGTCATTCAAGCAGCTGGAGGGATCACCGCGAACGCAGACATTCGAAAGATTATGTTAAGGCGTGTTGTTGGACAGGAGGGCGGTCAAAAGCAAACCTATCTTGACCTGTCCCAAACCTTTTTTATGGGAAATCAGTTTCAGAATCCTATTCTATTTGATGGGGATACAGTTATTGTTGGTCGGGCCACCGAACCTTTGCCCGATGAGATCATTCGAATTGGTCGGACCAATCTTGCCCCTGCAGCCATCAGTGTATCCATCCTTGGGGAAGTGAAATCCCCCGGGACCTTGGGCCTGCCGGCTAACACTCCACTGATGGAAGCCATTTTCAGAGCTGGTGGACTGGCCAAATGGCGAGCCAACAAGAACCATATTGAGCTGATTCGCTTTAATGATAATGGAACGACAACCCGTCAAGTTTTTTCCTACAAACAAGACTTGAATGTCTCCAACGGATTCAATCCACCCTTGCGTGATCGAGATACGATTATTGTGAATCGTTCCTTTTACGGTGAAGCCATCGATGCCCTCACCGACTTGGCCGTGCCCATTGGCATTGTTAACAATTTAGGCGGAATCGGCAATAACTGGGGTTGGAATAACAACAACAACCGTTGATCCCTGATTCTTTACCCATGAACCTCCTGCCTCCCACCTCCGGCGACATCAACCGGCAATCCATTGCCTGGGCTGTCCTGAGTCAAACCGTCTGGCTGCCGGTTTTCATTGCCGCTTCTCCCCAGGAGAAACCATTAACGCAGAGTCAGTCGTTCTACTCCAACCAAGCCCTGTCTTCCCTGCAAAACCACTCCCTGCAGGCGCCGGGCCCAGCTGCCCAAACCCCCGGGCTTCAGCTCCCGGGTCAGCCCCTTGGAAAGGGAGAAACCACAGGCCTTGTTCTCAACCCATTCCGATCGCAGCCGCGCCAACCCTCTGAAGCCACCGCTGTCGCGCCGCTCGGCTCCCTGCCTCCGCTTTCCCTCCCATCAGCCCAATCCCCGGCCGATGCATCGCCATTGGCCATCAGCCCGGCCCAGTTCACGTCCACCCTGGCTGCAGTCAGTTCTCCTGGCAAGCGCAAGCTGGGTGCATCGATCCTGCTGAATCGACTGTATTCCCGATCTGAATTGCTTGGCGGAGCCCTAACCCTGCGGGATCTGAATGAGCCCTCCATGCCTCCGATCGCCAGGGCGGAGCAAGCCCAATGGACGCGCAGCGGGGATCCACTGGCGGCGCTCCCAGCCCTGTGGCGGGAACCGATGCGACGGGCCCTGAGCGCGTTGAACACTGGTGGTGCCCCTAACCAACGCGCTGCCCAGACAGCGGGGAGTCCACCGATCAGCCTTGAATCGGCTCGCCTTGTGCATGTTCCATCCACAAGACTCCGCCAGTCCAAAGAAATCCCGCTTGCCCTCCAGGCCGATGGCAGCGTGGATATTTTGAGCCAACCGGATGACCCTGCCATTCTTGAGGAGATCAATCGCTGGTCAGCCAGGCAAACGCCCCCTCCCGCCGGCATGATGCGTCCAGCGGTGGTTCATTTGCATCCCCTGCCCACCGCTCCCGTGCTGCGTCCGGCTGGCGTGCGCCCCTCCGAAGCAAGGCCGCAAGCGACCCTTCCCCCAACCCCACGTCCAGAGGCCGTCACCAGCCCGCCAGCCCCAGCCGCCGCCCCGGCCGTCTCGGAGGCCTCCGGCGAACCTCCAGCGCCTGCGGCCGTGGAGATGCAAGCCGCCACAACCCCATCCACCCCGCCGCCCGCCGCCCTCCCCCCCGAGCCAGCCCAACCCAGTGAGGCTGGCTCATGAACCCGGTTGTGACCCGCCTGACCCCCACCCTCAAGCTCTCCTCCCTGGGCCTGATGGCCTGGCTCACGGCCTGGTGCGGCTTGCCCGCCTTGGCCCAGACCGGCCCCTTGCCCGCCCGGCCCGTGTGGGGTCCAGCCGCCCCCACGGAACCGATGGATCAGGCCCTGCAATGGACGGCCGTTGACGACTTCAACGCCTTGCCTCCTCAATTTCGCCCCATCCCTGCCAGGTTTTCGACCGCCGAACTCTCCGCCAAACCAAGGGTGGAAGGCCCTTACCAATCCAGGGGAATTTTTGGCGTGGGCGGCGGTGTTCGGGCAGGCGTCTACACGGGGGATCCCACCAATGCCGTGCTGACCACTCGTTTTGGCTACAAACTTGACCAAAACTTCTCGATCTCGTTGAGGCCAACCAACATCTTCTCAAGCTATGACAATAACAACGGATCCAACAGCTTTCTGGATAACAACGAATTCCGCCTGCCCTTGACCTTTGATCTCTTTCCCAAGGCCATCCTGTCCCCCTACGTTGGCGGAGGCTTGGCCACCAATGCAGACGGACTGGGCTACACAGACGGCATGCTCACGGGCGGCCTGGACATCAACATCACCAAATACCTGACCATCGGCATGAATGTGAACTACATCTATCAAACCAACATTGATGATACGGATTGGGAAGCCCTCGGCATGCTTTACCTTCGGTTCTGAGGCGCCCCCACCAGGCCCTATCCCCAAGGCGCCCTAGCTGGCCACGGCCAACAACGCCGCCCCAATCTCCTGGCGCTGTTCCTGGTCATATCCCCATCGGTCATAAAACGCCTGTTCCTCGCCCTCACCCGCCAGCCCCGCCAGCAACCTCTCCAACTTGTCCTTCACGGCCCAGGGATCCAACTGGGCCAACAGCTCCTTGCTCCGTGCCTGCACCCGCAAGGAGCTCTCCCGCAGGGCCTGGTCTTGCTGGCGACCGTGGTGCACGGCCATGGCCGTGCTCATGGCCAGGTTGCGAACGGTGAGGTCCACCACCTCGTCACCCGCCAGGCGCAGTTGCATCACGAGCACGTCCGGCAAGCGATCCATCAGGGGGGACTCACTGGTGAGGGCCACGACGAAAAACCCCCGGGCCCCATCCCGATGCTTCACCAGGCCGCCCACCTCATCGGCCAAGACCTCATCGCTGAGCTCCCCCCCATCCCAGCGGCGGATCCATTCGGTGGTCAGGGCGATCGCCTCCTGAAATGAGGGCGGCATGGTCATGGAGAGCCTCGGCTGGCGCCATTCCATCTTCGCCACGGGGGGCCATGGACTGGCAAATTTGCTGGATGATGCACCCACCCTCCACGCCGTTGTCCGCCGAGGATCCGTCGCTGCCGATGGACCAGCCGCCGGCGGAGTTCCGATCCGGCTTCATCGCCTTGATCGGCCGGCCCAACGTGGGCAAATCAACCCTCCTGAATCGGCTGGTGGGCCAGAAGCTGGCCATCACCTCCCCCGTCGCGCAAACCACCCGTCGACGGCTGCGGGGGATCCTGACCCGGCCAGAGGCCCAACTGATTTTTGTCGACACCCCCGGAATCCACAAACCCCACCACCTGCTCGGGGAACGGCTGGTGCGCAGTGCCTGCGATCTGATCCCGGAGGTGGATCTGGTGCTCCTGCTCGTCAATGGCTCCACCCCCGCCGGTCGGGGCGACGCCTTCATCGTGAAGTTGTTGCAAGGCCTTCGCGCACCGGTGCATGTGGCCCTGACCCACTGGGATCTCGTGGCCCCTGACCAGGCGGAGGCCCTGCTCGACAGTTACCACCAGTTGTTGGATGAGGGGGCGGCGGAAGGGGGCCAAGGCTGCCGCTGGCCCCTCCATCCCCTCAGTGCCGTGACGGGGGAGGGCACGGACGAGCTGCTGCGGTCTCTCGTTGAAGAGCTGCCGATCGGACCCTGCCTCTACCCCGCAGACATGGTGAGTGACCAATCGGAGTCCTCACTCCTGGCGGAGCTGATCCGCGAACAGGTGTTGCATCAGACCCGGGAGGAGGTGCCCCACTCGGTGGCCGTGCACATCGATCGGATCGTGGAGGATGCCGGCACGGATCGAAAGGGCAAGGCGCGGGTGGCCGTGCTCGCCACCATCCTGGTGGAACGCCCCAGCCAGAAAGCGATCCTGATCGGGCGCGGGGGCCAGATGCTCCGCACCATCGGCAGTGGCGCCCGCGCCTCCATGGAAACCCTGCTGAGCAGCCCCGTTTACCTGGAACTGTTTGTGAAGGTGGTGCCCCACTGGCGCCGCAGCTCCGCCCGGCTGGCGGAACTGGGCTACGGGATGGCGGATTGAGGCCTGGCCTAGGGCGCCGGGTCTCGACCCCTTAGGGTCGGAAGATCCCTAGACCCGGCCTTGACCAGCTTTCCCCCCGAGGACATCAGCGGTTTTCTCCAGCTCAACGCCGGTGACTGGTTGACGCTCCGCAGCCTGATGGCGCCGGAGGAAGCCGGTGGGGCGGTTGGCGGGCAGGCCCCGGAGACCCTGGAGATGGGCCAGCCCTGGCACCAATCGGAGCGGGGCGAGCTGCGGGTGACCGTCTTGGAAGCCGACGACAGCGAGAGCTGTGGGGGCTTGGCCATGGAGCTCCCGGGGGGAGCCACGGCCCGTTTGCTGTTCCGCACCGATGGAACGGTGTGGGTGGGGGAGCAGCGGGGGCGTTGGCAGCTGGCCGTCGACGGGAGTTTGCAACTCGACTTGGAAACCGACGGAAGCCTGATTCAGGAACGGATCTGGTTCAGCAAACCCAACCTGCGCTTGCGCTGCACCCTGGAGCAATCCCGGGATGGGCGTCCGGGGCGGGCCAGTTTCAGCTCCGAGATCCGGCGGGTGAGTCGCGCTTCGGAGGCCAAGGACACCAGGCTCAGTTGATGGCGGACGATGCGGATTGATGTGATCAGTCTGGTGCCAGACGCCTTTGATTCCCTCTATCGACTCGGGGTCATCGGCAGGGCTCTGGCCCGGGGGATTGTGGACCTCCACCTCCACAATCCTCGCGACCACGCCATGGATCGGTATCGCAAGGTGGATGATGAGCCCTACGGAGGCGGGGCGGGCATGGTGCTCAAACCGGAACCGGTGTACGCGGCCTTTGAAGCCATCCCCACCCTGGGCCGGCGCCGCGCCTTGTTGATGACCCCCCAGGGAAAGCCCCTGCATCAGCGCGACCTGGAGCGCTGGGCCCGCGACTGGGATCAGCTGGTGCTCCTCTGCGGGCACTACGAAGGATTCGATGAACGCATCCGTTGCCTGGCCGACGAGGAGGTGTCCCTGGGGGATTTCGTGCTCACCGGCGGGGAATTGCCGGCCATGGGGGTGATCAATGGGGTGGTGCGCCTCTTGCCGGGCACCGTCGGCACGCCGGCCTCCCTGGAGGCGGAAAGCCATCAAGATTTTCTTCTCGAACACCCCCACTACACCCGCCCCGCCAGTTTCCGGGGCCTGGAGGTGCCGCCCGTGCTCCGCAGCGGCGACCACAACGCCATCGCCCACTGGCGGCAGGAAGAGCGTCAGCGGCGCACCCGGGACCGGCGACCCGATCTCTACGCCCGTTGGCAAGGGCAGGACCCAGCCCGGGGGGAGGACCCAGCCGGGGGGCAGGAGCCTGTCCAATGGAAGACTTGACCCTGCCCCGGAACGATCCCGCCGTGGAGATGCGCATCGGTCATGGCTACGACATCCATCGGTTGGTGGCAGGGAGACCCCTGATCCTGGCGGGCGTGCCCCTGACCCACCCGGAGGGGCTGGGGCTGGACGGCCACAGCGATGCGGACGTGCTCACCCATGCCCTGATGGATGCCTTGCTGGGGGCCTTGAGCCTGGGGGACATCGGCCAACACTTCCCCCCGGGGGATCCCCGCTGGAAAAATGCCGACAGCCTGAGGCTCCTGGCCCTGGTGATGGAGCGGGTGCGGGAGGGGGGCTGGGAGGTGGTCAACGTGGATGTGGTGGTGGTGGCGGAACGCCCCAAACTGGCGCCCCACATCGCCCGGATGCGGGCCAACCTCGCCGACCAGCTGGCCCTCCCCCCGGAGCGGGTGGGCGTGAAGGCCACCACCAACGAGGGGCTGGGCCCCGTTGGCCGGGAAGAGGGCGTGGCGGCCTACGCCGTCGCCCTCCTGCGGCAGCCCTAGGCGCCGCCGGCGTTGCCTAGGCTGGCAACCGTGGAGAATTCCAGCGATTCAGCAGCATCCGTGGGGCAGGAGTCCCCCTGGCAGACCTTGGAGCACGTCCGTCGCGGGACGACCCTGCAGGTCGTGACGACCTTCAACCAGGACCAGGGCCTTGGGGCGGGGGCGGGTCAGGGGCGGAAGCCGGTGGTGGTGGAGCACCTGCGCCTGCGGGTGCCGGCCGAGGCACGGGAGGCCTGGCTGGAGGCCGAGCAGCTCACCTGGGACCCATGGCTGCGGCGGCAGAAGGGGTATGGGGGGCGGGAGGTGCGCTGGCACGGGGATCGGCAGGAAGGAGTGTTGTTGATCTTCTGGACCGATCGGGACGACTGGAAAGCCATCACCGCCAGCGAGGTGGCCGCCATTCAGCGCGGCTTTGAGGCGCGGGCCAAGGCCTGCCTTGCCCTGGCCGACGAGAGCGAGAATCCCTTTCCCCTGGTCCATGCGGGGGAGCTGACGCCCCCATGACAAGCCAGGCCCATCTGGATCTGAACCGGCGCCCGCGGCTGGGCATGGTGGAGGCCGTCTGGGGACAGGACAAGGAGGCCGATCAGATTGCCTCCATCGTTCGCCAGCTGGTGGCCGCCGGCGAGATCGCCCTGGTGACCCGGGTGACTCCCAACAAGGCGGTGGCGGTGGCCCGCTTGCTTGAGGAGGCAGGCCCGTTTCCGCAGCTGGTGCACCACCGGGACGCCCGCTGCCTCACCGCCCCAGGCCTCCCCCCCTTGAACCCCGCCCTGGGCCAGGTGATGGTGGTCACGGGCGGCACCAGCGACCACCTCGTGGCCCGGGAAGCGGCCCTGGCCCTCCGCTGCCATGGGATCCCCAGCGCCCTGGTGGAGGATGTGGGCGTGGCGGGCTTGCACCGCTTGCTGGATCGGTTGGCGCATCTGCGCCAGGCCTCGGTGCTGATTGTCTGCGCGGGGATGGAGGGTGCCTTGCCCACCGTGATGGCCGGCCTCCTGCCCCAACCGATCATCGCCGTGCCGATCTCGGTGGGCTACGGGGTGAGCGCCGGAGGCCATGCGGCCCTTCAGGGCATGTTGGCCAGTTGCGCTCCAGGGCTGACGGTGGTGAACATTGACAATGGCTACGGGGCCGCCATGGCGGCCCTGCGCATCCTCAACGGCCGCCTCACAGATGTTGCAGCTGGGGATAGGCCGTGAGCAGCTGTTCCGTCGAGAGCACTTCACCCACCCCCTCGGGCTGCCAGATCACCTCCAGGGCAATCAGGTCGAGGTCGCTGATCGCTCCCAATTGTTGCAAGGCCTCCCGGAGGGCCTCAGCGGAATGGGCCTCCTTCAACTGCAGGCGATTGCGGGCCGCCACCAGCACCGTCACGGCGATGTAGTCGTTGATGGGGGCCCCCGCACCGTCCGGGGCCGGGGCGAGGGCGACCTGGTCGCGACGGCCGGCCACGTTGGTGAGGATCTCCTTGGTCAACTTGCTGCGTTCCTGGATGGCCAGGCGGTTGAAGGTGTCTTCCGCCGCGTTGAACGACACCTGGGCCGACTCCACATTGGCGTAAACCCAGAGGTCGGGGTTGCGGAGCAACGACAGGGAGGTTTCCTGAAGCACCCGGCGCAGGCCCGCCGGGGAGCTGGTGTCAGCGGTGGTGGCCAGGCGGCGCAAGTCGGCCTGCAGCTCCTTGGCGGAGGGCAACAGGCCCACCTGCACCTGGGCCAGGGTGACGGGGCCCTGGGATCGGACGCCATCCTGAGAATCTTGACCCCCGGCCGGGGCGCCGGAACCGATTCCCCGCAGGGCGTTGGCGAACAGGCCCAGCACCGCCATCAACACCAGGAAGCCCAGCAACCCACCGCCAAACCCGAAGACGGGCAGGATGAACGGCAGGCCAAATCCCCCACCGCCGTAGTAGCCGCCGCCGAACCCCCCGCCATAGGGCACGGGCACGTAGCCGCCCCCCATGCCCCCGGAGCTGCCCCGAACCCGGCCGCCCCCCCCTCCATAGCTGCGGGGAGAGGGAGCGGAACGGAAGCTGCCCCCCCCGATCCGGCCCCCACTGGCGGCGTCCGCCGCTGACGGGGCCAACAACAGGATGGTGGTGAGCAGGATGGGAACCACCATCAAGCTCGTGACGCGCTTGAGAAGACGGAATCCCATGGAGGCGCACAAAATGGTGCAAAAAATCTACGCACCTCCACCAACAATGGTGACCACTTCCAGGGCGTCGGATTCCACCACTGGGCGACCTGGCCAATGGGAGCTGGGCACGATGAGGCCATTGAGCTCCACCACCACCACGGCCGGTTGAAAGCCCAGGTGGAGCAGGGTCTCCCGCAGATCCAGACCCTCCGGGCACCAGGCGGGTTCGCCATTCACCTGGATGCGGATCATGGGGCCCCCTCCAGCCCTTGGAGCAGGCTTCGGGTGGCGGCGCCGGGGTCAGCGGCGCTGGTGATGGCCCGGATCACGGCCACCCGGGTCGCCCCCGCCTCCCGCACGGCGGCCAGATTGGATCCCTCAATGCCGCCGATGGCAAACCAGGGGAGGGGGCATTCCGCGGCGGCAGCGGCCACATAGGCCAGCCCCACCGGCGCCCGGCCCGGCTTGGAGGGGGTGCCATGGACCGGCCCGACCCCCACATAGTCACAGCCCTCCATCACCGCCTGGCGCAACTGGTCGAGGGCATGGGTGCTGCGGCCGATGAGCCGCTCCGGCCCCAGCAACCGCCGGGCCTCCGCCACCGGCAGGTCGGACTGGCCCAGGTGCACCCCATCCGCCTCCACCGCCAGGGCCAGATCCAACCGGTCGTTGACGAGGAACAGGGCGCCATGGCGATGGCACAGGTGCCGCAGGGCCCGGGCTTGGCCCAACCGCTCCAGGTCCGTGGCGGGGTCGTCCTTCGGGCGGTATTGCACCAGCCGCACCCCAGCCGACAAGGCCGCCTCCACCACCCCTTCGAGATCGGGCACGGGCGAGGTGATCAGGTAGAGCAGGCAGGCGCGCAGCCGGTCGCGCCGGGCCTGCCCCGTCGTGGCGCCCCCCCGCAGGCACTCCACCTCCAGGTCGTAGAGCGCGTAGCGAATCCTGGCGGCTTCCTCGGCCAGGGCCGGATCCAGATCCCGACCAAACTCCTCCAGCACCCGCAACGCCTCCTGGGCCCGGCCCGCATTGGCGGCCACCACCGCCAGGGGATCGCCGCGTTCCAACTGGGCGGGGTGGGCCAGGCCGGCGGCCCCATCCGTGGCGGTGTGGCGCGCCATCTTGAACGAGAGGCGATGGCATTGGCCCAGGCGCTGCCGCAGATCCTTCAAGCGCGCCACCAGGTCGGGGCGGTGGAGCACGAAGCGGCACCAATCCTCCAAGACCCGCAGCCCTTCCCGGGCACGGTCGAGGTTGGCATCCAGCAGCCGCTCAATGGCGACATCACGGTCGGCGGCGGGCGCCCCGGGGGGGAGGGAGGAACCGTTCATGGCGACAGAGGTCTCAGGGCCTGCCCTGGCCCGGAGGCTGGGGTGAGGGATGCCGACAGCTCCCTGGCCTCGTTCGCGTCACGAGCGATCTGTTCGGATAGCTCCTCCAGATTGGCAAAGCGGCGCTGCCCCCGGAGCCAGCGCAGGGGTTGCACCACCAGGCCCCGGCCCAGAAGCTCCACCTGGCGATCGAGAACATGCACCTCCACGGCGGAGGGGGCGGCGGGGTCGATCGTGGGTTGGCGGCCCAGGTTCATCACCGCCGCCATCGGCGGCGCCGCCTCCGGGTCTCCCATCCACGCCAGGGCGGCATAGACCCCCTCCAGGGGCAGAAACTTGCGCCCGCTCACCTGGAGATTGGCCGTGGGCCAGCCCAGTTGGCGCCCCAGCCCCCGGCCCTGAACCACCGTTCCGGCAAAGCGGTAGGGGCGACCCAGCAGGGCTTCCGCCGCGGCAATCCGTCCCTCCGCCAGGGCCTGACGAATCCGGCTACTGCTCACCCGACCCGCCCCATCGTTGAGGGTGGGCACCACGGCCACGGGGATGCCATGGGTCGAAGCCAGCCGGCCAAGGTCCGAGGCGTCGCCGGAGCGATGGGCTCCGAAGCGGAAGTTTTCCCCCACGGCCACGCAGCGGGCCTCCAGTTGGCCCACCAGCACCTCCTCCACGAAACGCTCGGGAGTGAGGGACGCCAAGGCGGTGGTGAAGGGGAGCATCACCAGTTGTTGGATGCCCAGGGGGGCCAACAAGGGGAGCTTTTCCTCCGGCAAATCCAGGCGCAGGCGTGTTTCCCCATAGAGCACTTCCCGGGGATGGGGCCAAAAACTGACCACCGTGGGCGTGGGGGGGGACTCGCCGGCCAGGCCGTTGGCCACCAGGGCCAGAGCCTCCTGGATCACCCGGCGATGGCCGGCATGCAGGCCGTCAAAGGTGCCCAGGGCCACGGCGGTGGGGCGGCGAATGGGTGCCGGGGGCGACAACGTGGTCACGGGCAAGGGCGCGGGCAACGGCACGGGCGGTGCCCGGAAGCGGCGGGCTTTCGGATGGGCCTTGCTCTCGCTCTCTTGATCCTCCCATGGCAAGTTGGGAACACTCCGTCCACCACCATGGCTGATCCCCTTGACCTGAGCAGGATCTCGGCGGCCCTGAGGCGCGTGGGCTGGGTGAGGTTCTGGAGCCAGCTCACCCTGGGGGTGGTGGTGGTGGGGGTGTTGTTCTTCAGCAAGGTGGGCAACCAGCTCGCGGCCAACTCCCAGCGGGCCCTGGGCCTGGGGCCTGGGCTATCGCTCACCACCTTGTCGTTTCTTGTGTTGTTGTGGAGTCTTTGGCAGGGGTGGCTGATCGTGCGCTGCGGGCGCGCCCTGGAGCGCACGGTGCGGCCCAGCAAGGGCGAAACGGCCCAACTGCTCAAACGGGGACTGCTGGGTGACCTGGTGGGCCTCGCCTTGGCGGCGGTGGGGTATCAGGCCCTGGCTGGCAGCCTGTTCGTTCAGGCCTCCTTGCAGGCCCCGGGCTTCTTCGGCGCGCCCATCAGCGGCGGCCTCAACCGGGTGGTGGGCTTCCCCATCACCTCCATCGAGATGCTCGGGGTGTTGAGCAACACCCAGGTGCTCTTTGCCCATCTGCTCGGGCTGCTCTTTTCCCTGTGGATGATGCAACGGATCGGGCGCCGAAGCTAGCCGCCCCCCTGGTCCCGGCCGCCGGGGGGCATGCCGGAGAGCCGGGGCAACGCCGAGCTCTCCCCACGCCAGAACAACTCCGGCTGCAGGGGGGAGAGGCTGGGGCCATTGGCCTGAATCCAGGCCGCGTCCGTGGGCCACTCCTCGGGACCCCGCACCCGGGGCTCCAGCTCGTTGCTCACCTCACCGGCCAACCAGTAATACACCCGTCCGCGGGGGTCGACGCGGCGATCGAACTGGTCCACGTAACGCCGCACCGCGGTGCGGCACCAGCGCAGGGGTCCCATGGCCTCGGCGGCCACGGGGGGGACGTTGAGGTTGAGCAACAGGCCCTCCGGCCAGCCGTGGATCAACATCCCTTCCGCCACCTCCAAGGCGAGGGTCGCGGCCGGGCGAAACTCGCGCCAGCGGAAGTCGGCCGCGCTGACGGCCATGGAGGGCAATCCTTCGATGGTGCCCTCCATGGCCGCGGCCACCGTGCCCGAATACAGCACATCCGTGCCCAGGTTGGGGCCGTGGTTGATGCCAGAGAGCACCAGGTCGGGGGGTTCCTCCAGGAGGCGGAACAGGGCCAGCTTCACGCAATCCGCGGGCGTGCCGCTGCAGGCCCAGGCCGTCACCCCCTCGGCGAAGAGCTCGTCGGCCCGCTCCGCCCGAATGGGGGTCTGCAGGGTGAGGCCATGGCCCGTGGCCGAGCGCTCCTGATCCGGACACACCACGGTGACCCGGTGGCCCCGGGAGCGGGCCTCGGCGGCCAGGGTTTGAATGCCATCGGCAAACACCCCGTCGTCATTGCTGATCAGAATGCGGAGCGGGGCTGTCGCGGCGGGCGCTGTCATGGGGGAGGAGCTGGGCAGGAAGGCCCGGAGATCAGCGTAGTCAGCTCCCTACAGTCGCCTGCAGCCATCACCGAGCCGTGAGCCCTGAACCGACCCCGCTGACGGGCGCCCCTGATCTGAGCCAACAACTGGAGGCCCTGGAACGGGAAGCGGAGGGCGCCATTGCCCAGGCCAGCGAGCCGGCGGCGCTGGAGGAGCTCCGGGTGGGTCTGCTCGGCAAGAAGGGTCGCCTCTCGGGGGTGTTGGGCGCCATGGGTCGGCTGCCTGCGGAGCAGCGCCCGATCGTGGGGGAGCGGGCCAACCGGCTGAAGGAACGGGTGCAGAGCCAGCTGGGCGAGCGGCTGGAGCAGCTGCGGTCGGCCGCCCTGGAGGAACGGCTGGCCCGGGAGCGCCTGGACGTGACCATGCCCTGCTCCAGCGTGCCCCCGGGCCATCGCCATCCGCTGGTGCGCACCTGCGAGGAAATCGTTGATCTGTTCGCGGGGTTGGGATACCAGGTATCGGAAGGCCCGGAAATCGAAACCGATCACTACAACTTCACCGCGCTCAACATCCCTCCCCACCATCCGGCGCGGGACATGCAGGACACCTTTTATCTGGAACAGGGCGAGGGATGGGAGCAACGGCTGCTGCGCACCCACACCTCCCCTGTGCAGATCCGCCACCTGGAGGCCAACCCGCCTCCGGTGCGGGTGGTGGCTCCCGGCCGGGTGTTCCGGCGCGACTCCATGGACGCCACCCACTCCCCGGTGTTCCACCAGGTGGAGGTGCTCGCCCTGGACGAGGGGCTTGATTTCAGCCACCTCCGGGGGACCGTGACCACGTTTTTGCGGGCCTTTTTCGGGGATCTGCCCGTGCGCTTTCGCGCCAGCTATTTCCCCTTCACCGAACCCTCCGCCGAGGTGGACGTGCGCTGGCGCGGCCGCTGGCTGGAGGTGATGGGGTGCGGCATGGTCGACCCGGCCGTGTTGGAAGGGCTCGGGATCGATCCAACGCGCTGGAGCGGCTTCGCCGCGGGGCTGGGGGTGGAGCGGTTTTGCATGGTGCGCCATGGCATCGACGACATCCGCCGGCTCTACACCAGTGATTTGCGCTTCCTGGAACAGTTCTGAACGCGGGCCCATACACTCGTTAGGCCCTGTTGCCTGCGATCGGTGCCCCGTGTCGGACTGATCGTGAATGACGGCAAGCCCCTGGCGATCGCCACGGCTGACACCATTGAGGCCCGCCTCGCTGACGCCGGCCTGGAGGTGGTGCGGGTGAGCAGTTCGGGGGGCGTGGTGGGGTTTGCCAACCCGGAGCAGCATGTGCGGGGCGGCGGGTACGCCGCCTGCGTGCCCAAGGGATTTGACGAAAGCCTGCAGCTGGCCCTGGTGCTCGGCGGGGATGGCACGGTGCTCTCCGCCGCCCGCCAGACCGCCCCGATCGGCGTGCCCATCCTCACCATCAACACCGGCCATCTGGGGTTCCTGGCGGAGGCCTACCTGAAGGATCTCGATCGGGTGCTCGATCAGGTGGTGGCCCGCCAGTGGAGCGTTGAACCGCGCACGATGTTGGTGGTGACCGTGATGCGGGGCGAACAGCGACGCTGGGAGTTGCTCTGTCTCAACGAAATGGCCCTCCACCGGGAACCGCTCACCAGCATGTGCCACTTCGAGGTGGCCATCGGCCGTCACGCCCCGGTGGACATTGCCGCCGACGGAGTCATCCTCTCCACCCCCACGGGCTCCACGGCCTACGCCCTCAGCGCTGGCGGGCCGGTCATCACCCCCGACTGTCCGGTCTTGCAGCTCACCCCCATCGCCGCCCACTCCCTGGCCTCCCGGGCCCTGGTGTTCTCCGACCGGGAGCCGGTCACGGTGTTTCCCGCCACACCCGAGCGGCTGATGATGGTGGTGGATGGCAGCGCGGGTTGTTATGTGTGGCCGGAGGATCGGGTGCTGATTCGCCGCAGCGACCATCCGGTGGGATTTGTGCGCCTGGCGGACCACGAGTTCTTCCAGGTGCTCCGCAACAAGCTCGGTTGGGGTCTCCCCCATGTGGCCAAGCCCCAGCCCGACCTCGCCCATGGCTGATCTCGGCCCGCTCCTGTGGCTCGGTGGTCCGGCGGCCCTGGAGTTGGCGCCCCGACTGGAGGCCTCCGGCTACCGCACCGCCCCCCTCCCCCCCGGGGAGACCCAGGGCCCCGCGCCCATGGCCGTGATCCTGTCCCCGGCCTTGGCCGACCGCATTCCCGAGCTGCGCCGCCGCTGGGGTGCCCTGCCCATCCTGTTGGGCAGTGCGGGCGACACCGTGGAAGGCCGCTGCCTGGCCTTGAGCAGTGGGGCCGACGACCTCTGGCTCACGGCGGTGGGCCCGAGCGACCTGCTCACCCGGCTGCGCCTCCACCTGAAGCTCCATCAGGCGGCCCAGGAGCAGGGCCCGAGCCCCATCGTGGTGGGCGACCTGCGGGTGGATCCCCAGAGCCACACCGTGGAGCGGTGCGGCCAACCGCTGGCGCTCACCAGCCGGGAGCACCAGTTGCTGATGCTCCTTCTGCGCCACCGACCGGAGGTGGTGAGCCGGGAGCGGATCCTGCGGGAGATCTGGCCCGAGGAGCGGACGGCCACCAGCAATGTGATTGAGGTGTACGTTCGCTACCTGCGCCGCAAATTGGAGGCGGGAGGGCTGCCACGGCTGATTCACACCGTGCGCGGCCAGGGCTATTGCCTGAGCGTGTCCCCGATCGCCCCATCCTGAAAGAACGTTCCACCGATGACCATGGCATGAGCAGGCGACAGCGCATCGGGGGAAGGCCTCCGTTCCTCCAACGGCTCTCCCGGCCTCCCCTGCCCCTGGCCTGGCTCCTGGGGGGGGTCTGGCTCCTCGGAGCCTGCGGCGCGGATGGCAGTGAACAGGGCCCGCCCCAACAGCTGCCGATCGAGGCCCAGTGGTGCCTGGGGGAGGGCGGCACCAAACCCTGCATCGAGCTGGAGGTGCCCAAAACCCCACGGCAATACAACATGGGATTGCAACTGCGACCCGCCCTGCCGCCCCTGAGGGGGATGTGGTTTTCCTTCACCCCGCCCACGCCAGCGAGGTTTTGGATGCATCGCACCCTGGCGCCGCTGGATCTGATCTTCTTTGCCAACAACCGCGTCGTCGCGATTGAGGCCAACGCCCCCGTCTGCCCCAACCTGCCTTGCCCCAACTACGGCCCCGCCGAGCCCGTGGATGGGGTGGTGGAGCTGGGGGCCGGCGAGGCGCAACGGCTGGGCCTCAAGGTGGGGAGCCCCGTGGGGATTCAATGGCTGCCCCTGCCCGCCAAGCCTTGACCACAAACACGGGGTTGAGGGGCGCCAGGCGGGTGCCATCGGCCAGGGGAACGCCCCGCCACACTTGCAGCTGACTCACGGCCACCTGCCAGTGGGCGGCGTCCAACACCCCCTGCAGCTCGGCCACCGCCTCCAGGGTGGCCAGGGGCACCACGATCCGGCCCCCTGGCTTCAACACCCGTGCCACCGACTCCAGCACCGCCTGGCGGTCCTTGCCACCCCCGCCGATCAAAACCCGGTCCGGCGCTGGCCAATCCGCGCAGGCGGCTGGCGCCACCCCCTCCACCACCGCCGCGGGCCGCACCCCCAATCGCCTGGCGTTGCCCTCGATCAGCGCCGCGGCTCCGAGCCGGCGCTCCACGGCCCAGAGCCCCAGCCGGGGCCTGAGGCGCAGGGCTTCCAGTCCCACGGACCCCACCCCTGCCCCCACGTCCCACAACACCCCCTCCGGCGGCAGCTCCAGGTCGGCCAGGAGCTGGATGCGCACCTCCCGCTTGGTCATCAAGCCCGGGTGATCGGCCGTCTGCAGCCAGAGGCCGTCCTCCAGACCAAACACGGGCAGGGCGGCGGGATCGGGCTCCGCGGGGGGCTCGGCCAGGAGCACCACCAGATGGAGGGGATCCAGATCCAAGGGCAAGGGCTGGGCGGCGGAGAGGCGGCGCACCCGTTCCTGGGGATGGCCCAGCCGCTCGCACACCCAGAGGGCATAGCTCGCCGCCAGGCCGGAAGCCACCAGGGTGCGCCGCACGGTTTCGGCACTGCCCGGCCCCGGGTCGGTCAGGATGGCGAGGGCAGCGGGGCGGCCCTTGAGCGCGGCGGCGAGGGGTTCGGGGTCGCGGCCATGCAGGCTCAGCCACTGGGCGTCCTGCCAGGGGCGCCCCAGGCGGGCGAAGGCCAGTTGCAGGGAGGTGGGCGCGGGGTGAAACGCCAGGCAGGAGGCCGGCAGGGAGTCGAGAAGGAAGCGGCCGATGCCAAACCAGAGCGGATCGCCGCTGGCGAGAAGCAACCCCTGTTGTCCGGCCGCCAGCAGCTCCCGCAGGGTGGGAAGCAGGGCGTCGGGTCGGTCGGTGGCGAGCAGCCGGGGGGGCCGGGCCAGCGGGGCCCAGGCACTGGTCAAGTCG
Organism: Cyanobacteriota bacterium; assembly: GCA_046340755.1. Taxonomy (GTDB): domain Bacteria; phylum Cyanobacteriota; class Cyanobacteriia; order PCC-6307; family Cyanobiaceae; genus Cyanobium. Next base: position 63,547 of record JBKDSY010000177.1, on the reverse strand, counting down.
GGATGGAAGCGGCTGGGCGCGGCCACCCAATCCACCTCCAGCAACCGCCGCCGCCAGGCCGGCCCCAGGCCATCAAGCCCCGAGGCATCGGTGCCCACCACATCCACATGGCCCCTCACCATGATGCCCGCTGCCCCCTCCCTGGAGGATGACTCTCCACCATGGCCGATCGACGACAGCGCATCCATGAGCTGGTGCTCGCTCTCCTGGGCCGCCAAAACGACCTGGAGCTGCTCGGGGAGGATGGGGGACTGCTCGGCCCCAGCCCGGCCGACCACCCCGGCCATCCCGGCCAGGCCATGAAGCGCAGCCAGCGGATCATTCGCCACTACCAGGCCCTGGTGCAGTCAGCCGTGACGATTGATGCCCTGATCGATCAGGAACTGGCCGCCAGCCCGTTGCCCTCCCCCACGACGGAACCAGGGGCGGCCACCTCCGGCTGAGGGCTGCCCAGCAGCTCCTGGGCAAACCGCGACTGATCCAGGCTGACGCCCAGATGGGCCGCAATGGCTTGGGCATCCCGCCAGGCGTTCCCCAGGCAGCAGGTGCCCCCGGGGGAGGGGGTGACGTTGAAGATCAGGCCAGGGCAGGCGGGCAGGCTGACCTCTCCGAGGAGCAACTTGCGCTGCCGTTTGTCAATCAGCTGGGGGCGCACGCCGCCGTAGCCCTTGGCAAAGCGCAGATCATCGATCTGCAGGTCGGGCACGATCTTGCGCACGTCGGCCACAAACAGGCGCCGCCGCAGGCCGGGCACTTCGTAGAGCAAATTGCGCAGGATGTAGGCCCGGATGTCCGCATCGGTGAACAGGTCGGCCAGCACGGTGATCACATCGGAGTCCAGGCGGAGCACCTGCAGGAACTCCGTGAAGGACGCCGGTCGATAGCGTTCCAACAGGGGGAGCAGCAAGGCGGTCGGCCCGAAACGGGTTTGCCCCGGAACCCGCACATCCGGATCGCCATGCAGGGCCGCGAAGGGAAGCTTGTCGTTCTGCATGGTGTACACCTTCCCCTGCAGAACGTCGGGGGCGAAATAGAAACTGCCCGCCACCGGCAGGCAGGAATACTCCAAGCCATAGCCCATGCGTTGGGCCAGGAGCAGGCTGTGGGCTCCGGCATTCACCACCACATGGCGGGCGCGCACGCGTCGAGGTTCCGTGAGCCGCCCCGCTCCGCCCTCCCCCCGCGGCCAGGGGGCCAGCTCGGCCAGGAAGCCGTCGCCATCGACCGTGAGGCTGCGGAGTTCGGTGCCAAGATGGAGGTCGAGGCAGCGGCCCGTTGGAGGGGTCAGGAGGGCGCTGGCTTGCTCCACAAAGGTTTGGGCCAAGGCTTCGTAATCCACGGCCGTGGCCTCGCCGCGAATGCCGATCGCCAGCAGGTCCTCCGGTCGCAACTCCCCCTTCGCCAGGGCCACCCTGGGCTCCCATTCAGCAATGACGGGCTTTTCCAGCAATTGCATGCCAGGAAAATGGGGAGAAAAACGCTGATAACGTTCGCGGAGTTTTGTCGTCTCCTCCTCACCCACCGCCAAGACCATCTTCTGAGTATTGAAGACACAGCGCTCCCGAACATCGGGCGGCAACAGCGATGCATATCGATCAATCATCCTGGCAATGCGCTGCACCTTGAGTGCTTTTTCCAGGGTGTAGTTGGTCTCGATGTCGCCACAGTGAATGGTTTGGCTGTTGCTGGACGCCCGGGAATTGACCTGGGCCACCTGGCTGTAGCGTTCCACCAGGGTGAGATGGCGAAGCCTCGAGTAGCGGGAGAGAACAAACAGCAGGGCGGTGCCACACACGCCGCCCCCCACGATCAACACATCGGTGCAGGGCACGGCTCCGGCGTCAGCGGCAAGGGTCTCCGGCTGAGGCATGGGGCCAGGGCGAGCAAGTGGGCCCATCGTGGCCGATCAGGGGGCCTGGACGGGGGCTGGCGGGAGGCGCCGCTTGGTGCCCTATGCTCTCAAAACCTCCAACCCGATGAAGCGGCCCCAAGGGCCGAAGTTTTCGGGCGCGGCGAGGCCTCTTGGGCGATTAGCACAGCGGTAGCGCACTTCCTTCACACGGAAGGGGTCACTGGTTCGAATCCAGTATCGCCCATCAACTTTCATCCTGGCACGGTGAAATCCAGGGACTGCATACTGTGCCTGGCCGTGCATTCCAGAACCCTTGAGCGACTCCGTGGCTCCGCCCTCCTCCGGTGAGGGGGCCGACCAACCGATCCCCGAACTGCGCAGGCTGGGGGAGCTTCTGGCCCAGGGTCGGTCCCAGGCCGGGCTGGCCGCCGAAGACCTGGCCAACCGATTGCGGATCTCCCCGGGGCAATTGCAGGCCCTGGAGGCGGGTGACCACACCCGGCTGCCCGAGGGAGTTTTTGTTCTGGCCTTGGCGCGGCGGGTGGCTGGCGTGCTTCACGTCGACGTGGACGCGGCCATCCACGCCGCGCGCCAGAGCCGCCTGATGGGGCGGAACCGCCCCCCCAGCCCCCAGCCCCCGACTCCAGCCGAGCCGGAGCCAGCGTCCGCCGCCCGAGCGGGGGCGGCACCTCCATCGCCCCCCGCCCAGGCGCCAGCGCCGCGGCACCCTTCAGCGCCTCAAGACCCTTCCCCTTCCCTGGCTGCAACACCGTCAACGTCACCCTCGCCATCAGCGCCACCGACAGCGAGGGCATCAACATCCGGATCCGAGCCAGAGCCCAAGCAAGAGCCAGAACCAGACCGAGAGCCAAAACAAGAGCAGGAGTCAGACCGAGAGCCAAAGCAAGAGCCAGAGCCAAAGAGACCAACAGCGTCACTGGCGCCGGCACCGGCCCTGGTGTCAACATCGGCCCGGCCCCCCTGGCGCTGGCTGCTGGGGGCCCTGGTTGCCACCGCGGGCCTGGCCGGTGCCTGGCTCTGGTCGTCCTCCTCCCCCCCCCGGGTGGCCACCCCCGCCGCCCCTCCTGAACCCGCCAAGCCCCCCGTGCCCGCCGAGCCCGCCGGTCAGGACACCCTGCGGCTGAGCGTCACCGAGCCCAGCTGGGTGGAGGTGCGCGGCCTGGACGGCCAAACCGTTTACGAGGGCACCCTCACCGGCGAGAAGCGCTTCCCCATCGGCCCCGGCCTGGAGGTGTTGGCCGGCCGGCCCCACGCCGTGCGGGCCGCCATCGGAGCGGGCCCCGGCACCCCCCTGGGGGGGGTGAGCGACATCCGCTGGAAACGGTTCAGCCCGCCAACCCCCCCGCCTGGAGGGCCTCCGTCGCCATCGCCGTCACGTTGAGCTCCAAGCCAGAGGCCTCCAACACAGCGGCCGCGCAGGACCGCAGACTCCAGCACTCCAGGCTGAGGTCGTGCCACCCCTGGCCGTCCGGGGCAGGCTCGGGCACCAGGGTGATCTCGAAGGCCGATCCCTCCAGGCGCCGTGCCCGCACCGCGGCCACCACCGACCCCGGACGCGGGTCCAATGCCGCGGCCAAACGCAGCAGCAAGGCCATGGTGCCAACGGTGCGGCGGTCGTCCCGGCTTTCGATCAGCTGCCACGACTCGTGGCGTTTCTTGGGCAAGCCACGGCGGTGGTAACGGGCGATGGCCGCCACCATCAGATGTTCCGCCTCCGAATACCCCAACAGCTCCCCGTGGCGAATCAGATACCAGGTGTGCTTGTGATAAGCCCCCACGTTGATGTGCTTCCCGCAGGCGTGGAGCTGGGCCGCGGCCCACAACAGCAGCCGACCCTGGCCGTCATCCTGATGCAACCAGCCCCCGGTCTGGTCGTAGAGGCTGAGGGCAAAACTGGACACGCGGGAGGCCCGGTTCAGGTCGACCCCATAGGTGCGGGCCAGGTGCAACACCGTGCGCTCGCGGATGGTGCTCTGAAAGGCGAAGCGATCATCCAGGAGCCCCTGGCGCAACATCCAGTCGACGATCAATCCTTCCCGCAGGGCCCGCTCGCACACCACCAACTCACGCACCTGCAACATCGCCATGGCGGTGTGCAGGATCAGGGCACCCGGCACGATGATCTCCGCCCGCCGCTCATTGATCCCGGCCAACTGGCGCCGTTGCTCCAGGGGCAGGGTGATCAGGCGGGTGAGCAGCCCATCGATCCGCGATCGGGTGAGGCGGTAGCCCTGGAGGCGCATGGGGGGGCGCCCCTCCTCCGCCGCCAGGAGGGAGGCCATGGCCATGGCCGTGCCACTGGTGGCCACCATCAGGGGCTTCTCTCCCGGTTGGAGCGCCCGCTTGACCTGGGCCACCGCCGGGTCCAGGGCCCCTTGGATGTAGGCCTCCAGAAAAGCCCGGCGGGAGGGAGGCAGGGGATCCTCCTGGCAGAAGTCCCGCTGGAGGCGCACGGCGCCGATCCGCGTGCTGGTGAGCACGCGGGCATCGGAGCCATCGGCCAGGATCAGTTCCGTGGATCCACCGCCGATGTCGAGGATCACATGGGGGGTCTGGCCAAAGGCCATGCCAGACAGCACCCCCAGGTAGATCAGCCGGGCCTCTTCCGGCCCACTCACCAGATCCACCTCCAGGCCCAGCTGATCCTCGATCGCCTGCAACACCTCCCGTCCATTGGGGGCTTCCCGCACGGCGCTGGTGGCGGCGGTGAGGATGTGCTCCACGCCATGGCTCTGGGCCAGGTCGCGGCAGTGGCGCAGGGTGAGGAAGGCCCGCTCGATCGCCTCCCCGGCCAGATCCCCCGTCACCGGGTCCCGCTCCCCCAGCCGGGTGGTGGCTTTCTCCGCCAGGAGCACCCGGAAGCTGTGCAGGCCGGGATCGACGGCGGCGATCAGCAGGTGGATGGAGTTGGTGCCGATGTCAATGGCTGCCACGCGCCGCTCCCCCTGGGTGGCGGATCCCGCATCGGGGGTCAACGCCGAAGGCTCGCTGCTGCCCATCGGGACCGTGCGGGGTTGGGGCGGCGCCACTTTGCCATCAGGCCCCCCCGGCCGACGATCCCCCGCAGCAATCCGACGCGGGCGGCGACCCATAATCACTCCACTTGATGGTCAGGTGGGTGGGGCTGGCGCTGACAGTCACCAGGGAGATGGGCCAGCGCCTCGGCACCTGGCTGGAATTGATGCGTTGGCACAAGCCCAGCGGCCGCCTGATCCTGTTGATCCCCGCCGGCTGGGCCCTCTGGCTGAACCCCCTCTCCCCACCAGCCCCTGCCCTGGTGGGCTGGATCGTGCTCGGCGGGTTGGCGGTGAGTGGCGCGGGCTGCATCGCCAACGATCTCTGGGATCGGGCCATCGACCCCCTGGTGGATCGCACCAAAAGCCGTCCCCTCGCCGCTGGTCGCCTCCAGGTCACCACGGCCTGGATTCTGCTGACTGTGTGCCTCCTCGCGGCCCTGGCGGTGGTGCTGGCCCTCCCCGGCCCGGCCCGGGGGCTGTGCGTGGGGCTCGCCCTGGCCTGCCTGCCGCTGGTGTTGCTCTACCCCTCCGCCAAACGCTGGTTCGCCCTGCCCCAGCTGGTGCTTGCCCTCTGTTGGGGTTTCGCGGTGCTGATCCCCTGGGCCGCCGTCGGGGGCCCAGGGGGGTTCGCTCCAGGCCCCGGCGGCGCCGGGGCGCTGCTCACCTGGCTGGCAGCGGTGGTGTGGACCTTCGGCTTCGACACCGTGTATGCCATGAGCGATCAGGACGACGATCGCCGCATCGGCGTGCGCAGCAGCGCCCTCACCCTCGGCCCAGCCGCCCCCAAGGTGGTGGCCATCTGTTACGGCCTCACGGCCCTGGCCCTGGCTGGCGCGGCCCTGGCGCGGGGGATCGCCCAGCCCCCCTTCTGGCTGCCCTGGGCCCTGGCGGCCGGCGGCATGCAGCGGGAGGCGGCCCTGTTGCGCCGTCCCCGCCTGCCCAGGGGGGCCTACGCCGAACACTTCAGCCGCCAGGTGGGGCTGGGGGCCCTGTTTCTGCTGGCCCTGATCGTGGCCCAGCCATGAGCCGCCCCGTTCCCCCCCTCCCCCCACCCCTGCGTCGGGGTGATCGGGTGCAACTGGTGGCCGCCAGTTCCGCGTTGCAGGATTCCACCAACCTGGCGGCAGGACTGGAGATCCTTCGCGGCTGGGGGCTGGAGGTGGAGGACAGCGCCCCTCTGCTGGGGCGACGTTGGGGCTACCTGGCCGGTCGCGACTCGGAACGGGCCGCTGATCTGGCCCGACCCGCCCCCGATGGGAGTCCCGCTCCCCTGTTGGCCTGCGTGCGGGGCGGCTGGGGGTCGGCCCGGCTGTTGCCGGAACCCGCCGATCCCGCCCCCCCCTGGTTGAACCAGGGGCCTTCCCCCCAGTGGCTGCTTGGCTTTTCCGACGTCACGTCCCTGTTGTGGGCCCGCTGGGCCCGGGGCTGGAGTGGCGGGGTGCATGGTCCCCTGCTCACCACCTTGGCCAACGAACCCCCCTGGAGCCAGGAGCGGCTGAGGGAGCTGCTGTTTGGCCTGGCCCTGCCCCCCTTGGAGGGGGACGGCTGGGTTGGCGGCGTCGCGGCGGGCCCCTTACTGGTGGCCAACCTCACGGTGGCGACCCATCTGCTGGGCACCCCCCATCTGCCCGACCTGCGGGGAGCCGTGGTGGTGTTCGAGGACGTGGGCGAGGCGCCCTACCGGCTCGAACGGATGCTCACCCACTGGCGGCTCTGCGGTGCGCTGCAGCAGCTGGCGGGGCTTGGTTTGGGCAGCTTCAGCGGCTGCAAGGACAGCGATCGGGAGGATCAGGCCCCCTCCACCCAGTTCAGCGCCGAGGAGGTGCTGCGGGAGCGCACGGCCGACCTCGGCCTTCCGGTGGTGGCGAACCTGCCCGTGGGCCATGCACCGGGCAACGGGGCCCTGCCCGTGGGGGGCTGGGCCCGGCTGGATGGGGACCGGGGCCGCCTGGAGCTGGAGGTCAGCTGGGGCTGATCCCCCGGGAGCGCGGCGGGGGAGGCCAGGAGGGCACGGTGCTGGGATTGCCGTTGCGCATGGCGTGATAGGCCGGCGAGAGAATCTCCACATCCGCCGCGGCGAACTGATCCTGGATGGCGGCGAGCAAGTCGGAGAGGGTCTCGCGGTAGGTGAGCACAGCGGCCACGGAGGCATTCAATTCATAGGTGATGTGGAAATCGTTGAGGGAGGTTTGCAACACGTAGGCGGCCGGCTCCCCGGCGATGCCCGCCACGGAACCGGCCGCGGCGAGCAAGAGCTGGTGCACCTGGCGCCAGGGCACGTCGTAGCCGATGGTCACGCTGGTGGCCAGGGCCACCGGCTGGGCCCCCTCCCGGCCACTGAAGCTGTAGTTGAGGATCGGGGAGGCGATCACGGAGGCATTGGGCAGGCTCACCACCTCGTGGCGGGGGGTGACGATGCGCGTCACGAGCAGATCACGGTCCTGCACCACCCCCAACACGCCGTTGATTTCGATGCGATCGCCTTCCTGGAAGGCCCGGGTGTAGATGAGCATCAAGCCACTGATCACATTGGTGGCCACGGCGCTCGATCCCAGGGCGGCCAGCAGACCGACGAACAAACCAGCCCCCTGGAAGGCCCGACTGCCGGAGCCGGGAATGTAGGGATAGGCCGTCACCAGCCCCGCCAGGAGGATGGCTCCAGACACCAACCGACCGGTGGGCACCGCCCATTCCCGGTAAAACCCCGGAAACACCAACCGACCCCGGTCAATGGCGGCAAACCAGGCCCGGCAGCCCTGCATCGCCAGGCGGGTGAGATACAGAATCAGCGCCACGACGAGGATGTTGGGAATGGCACTGGTGCCTTTGTCCAACACCTGGATCACCACCCGCAGGATGTGCGCCCGCAGACCCTCCGCCACGGCCTTGGTGGGGGGGAAAAAGCCCAACAACAAGGGGATCAGGAGATAGCTGGCCAGGATCAGGAGCGTGCCGTGGGTGAGCTTGCGCACCATCTGCAGGCCATACCGCAACTGGGCGGGATCGAGCACCTGGCTTCCCCCGATGGTCAGGCCCACCTGGCCGAAGCGCCGATCCAGCCAGCGCTGAAGCCGCCGATTCAGGGCACTCTGCACCTTCCACCAGAGCACATACAACACCAGAACCGCCAGGGCCAGAACCAGCCCCCAGAGCCAGGCATCCAGGCTGTGGGTGCCGCGGTATTGCTCGAGGGCGCCCCGCAACTGATCGCGGTATTGCCGGGCCAGCTCCTGGCGGCTGAGGTCAAAGGCCCGGGCGGCCCGTTCATCCACCGCGAGCAGGGGTTGGAAGCGGTCGTCCGCACCGAGCAGGCCCACCATCGCGTAGGGCGGGTCCTCCCGCACCACGAGCTGATCGGGATCAATGCTCGGGTTTCGGGCCAACGCCTCCAGGGTGCGGGAGCCGCGTTCGGCCGCCGCCCGGGGGGTCTGGGCTCCGGCCGCCACCCGCACTTCCAACACCCGCCGGCCATCCAGGGTGATCCAGGCCGGAGTCCCATGGTCCCCAGGGGCCGAGGGCTTGGGGGCCGTTGCCGGAGCCCCCATCCCCTGCAAGGGCACCAGGAGGGCCAACACCAAGGCGGCCATCCGGATCCGTCTCCAGGCCGGCAGCCACCTGGGCGTGGGTCGCCATGGGGGGGGCGCCCAGGGCCCCTTGCCCCGTTTGGGGGATCCAAGCATGGCTTCGCCTGTTCACACCTCTGGCCAGCTTGGCCCCGGGCCGTTCAGGTCCAAGCCACCAGGGCCGCCCCCAGGGTGATCAGCGCCACGCCCAGCCATTGGATGGGGCTCAGGCTCTCCCCCAGAAACGCCACGCCCCCCACGGCCACCAGCACCACGCTGAACTTGTCGATCGGCGCCACCCGGGCCACGGGGCCCAGCTGAAGGGCGCGGAAGAAACACAGCCAGGAGCCGGCGGTGGCCAGGCCAGAGAGCAGAAGAAAGAGCAGGCTGCGGCGCGGCAAGTCGGAGAGGGGCACCAGCTCCCCCCGGGCCGCCACCAGCCCCGTGAGCACCACCGCCACCACCAGGGTGCGCAGGAGGGTGGCCAGATTGCTGGTCAGCCCCACCAGGCCCACCTTGGCCCACAGGGAGGTGAGGGCCGCCAACAGGGCCGCGGCCACCGCCCACAACGACCACTGCTGCCAGAGCTCAGCCATCGGTGGTGTCCGCCGGGGCCTCGGCCACCTTCCGCTCATCGATCAGGCTACGGCCCACCAGCCGGCCGTCCTGGAGGGTCTGGCTGACCCGGAAGCGACGGCGCCCCCCATCGGCCAGCTGGCTGATCTCCTGCACGCGGCGATCCCCGCCGTCGCCACTCTCCATCAGCAACACCGTGGTGCCCGGGGCCTCCGGCACATCCATGGCCCAGCCCCGCAACCGCCCGGAGCTGAAGTGCAGGCGCCCATTCAGGATCTCGCCCCTGGCCTCGATCAGGCGCGGCTCCGTGGCCGCCAGGGGGAACCGGGAGCGCTGGTGGTAGAGCCAGCGGCCGTTTTGGTGGTCGAGTCGCTGCTCCACGGTGCTGGGGAAGGCCTCGAGGAGGCGGCCCTCCGCGTCGTAGCGGCGAAAGGTGCCCTCCCACAGGCCCATCTGGCGGGCCAGGGCGGGAAGGCCCAGGCTGACCAGGTCGTCCAGGGTGCCGGCGCTGGTGGGGGAAGGCTCCCCGGGATCGGCGGGCAGGCGATCGAACAACAGCCAGCTGAACCCATCCACCTCGCCGCGGATGCCCCCATCCCGCAGGCGCAGGCTGCGATCCCGATACCACAGCTGATCCTCGGGCAGGAGCATGGCGAACTCGGCGCACACCTCCCCGTCCTGGGGATGGTGGTAGCGGCAGGTGCCGGGTTGCATGGCCCCGCGCCAGCGGTTGTGGGCCGGCTCAAAGCGAAAGAACAGATCGCAGCCGGGATAATGGGTGAAGGCCTCCTCCCCCAGGGTCCGCACCTGGTCGGCGGGGAGGAGGGGCCGGTCATAGGCCGGCCCCTCGCGAAAGAACAGTTGCTCCGCCCTCACCTCCTCTCCCCCCTCCGCGACCCGCAAGCGCATCACCCGTTGGCGGTGGGCCAGCCCGGGCGCCGCGGCGCGACACTCCTGCAAGTAGAGAATCACCTCCCCCAGTTGGGGCGCCGCCAGGCGCACCACCTCCAGGGAGCGAAGCTCGCGGGTGAGCTCCGGCACGGCAGGCCCCCCCCTGGCCAGGGACGCCTGCACCTGTCGCCGGTTGTCGAAGCGCCCGATCCAGCGCTGGGCGATGGCCTCCACGGCGTCCTGTCCCAGGAGGGGCCGATCCGGATCTGGAGAGGGGGCGGGCATGGCGGAACGGAATCCAGCCCCTTGCTAGCCAGGGTGAGCGGGGCTGTCTGCCTGACGGGACCGCAACACCGCCTCCGCCACGGCCAGATCAAAGGGAGTGGTGAGCTTGATGTTGGCGGCCGGGGCCTCCAACACCCGCACGGGAAGGCCCAGCCGTTCATAGAGCGCCGCGTCATCGGTGACGGTCCAGCCCTCCTCCAGGGCCCGGTGGTGGGCCTGGCGCAGCTGGCCCACGGCAAACCCCTGGGGCGTCTGCGCCGCCCAGAGGTGCTGCCGGTCGGGGGTGGCGCGGATTCTGCCCTGGGGGTCCACCTGCTTGATGGTGTCGCTCACGGGGGTGGCCGCAATGATGCCCGCCCCTTCAGCCATGGCCTCCACCAGGGCGGCGGCACAGCGGCTGAAGAGCTCCGGCGTGGCAAGGCAGCGGGCGCCGTCGTGGATGAGCACGGCCTCGGCCTCCGGTGGCAGGGCCGCCAAGCCAAGGCGCACCGACTCCTGGCGGGTGTCCCCCCCCCGAATCCAGACCAGGGGCCGGGTGGACCGGGCCGCCGCCAGGATGGCAGCGATGGCCTGCCCATCCTCCGGCTGACCCATCACACCGATCCAGGTGATCGCCGGGCAGGCCAGGGCGGCCTCCAGGGTCCAGGCCAGAACGGCCCGGCCCGCCACGGGCAGGAGCAGCTTGTTGATTGGCGCGCCCATGCGGCGGCCGCTTCCCGCCGCGGCTATCAGCAAATGCATGCGACCTCTCAAACGCGACGGACAGCTTGGAACCTGCTCCATACAATCAGGCCTTCCGTCCCGGTCCCCGCCTATGCGCGCCCTGTTTCTGATCCCCGGGGATGCCCTCAGTCAGGTGCAGGCGCTGCCCGCGGCGGCGGCGGTGGCGGACACCCTCGGCTTCAGCCTGCAGGTGGCCTGTGCCCCTGCCGCGGCAGCGGTTTGGAAACTGCTGCCCGCCGTGGAAAAGGTCATTCCCTTCAACTTCAGCGAGGCCAGCCTGGCGGACTGGGCCAACTTGCTCGGAGCCATCCGGGAGCCGGATTTTCAAGTTTGCATCAACCTGGCCGGCGGCCGTCAGGTCGACCTGACCCTGTCCATGAGCCACATCCCCACCCGGATCGCGGCCAGTGGCTTCTCCGCCACCGAGCGGGTGAGCCCCACCCCCGGGGGATGGCCCAGCCAGGGCCTGGCGGCCTACCTCCAGCCGATCGGCGTGCCCCTGGAGGCCGACCGCTTCCGGCTGGCCCTGCCCCAACCGGCCCTGGAGGCGGCCAGCGCCACCCTTCCCGGCGGCGATGGCCCCATGCTTCTGCTTGTTCCCGCCGGCGTGCCAGGGGATTGGCCGGAACCCCGCTGGCAGGGGCTGCCCGCCACCATCGCGACGAAGCTGCCCGGGCTGCGGCACCAACTGGTGGCGGCCACCCGGCCGGCGGCGGTGCTCGAACGGGCCGCCCTGGTGGGATCCAGTGACGTGGTGCTGGCCAGTGACCCCATCACCGAGGAGCTGGCCCTCTATTGCGGCGTGCCCCTGGTCGCCCTCGGTCGGGGCGCCGACACCCTCCCCCAGCGGGAGGGGGTGCGGGGGCTGACGACGCCCTCAGGCCTGGCCACCCTCACGGACGGGGAGGTGCTGAACGCCCTTGGCCTGGCCTGAACAACGCCCCTGGCGCCGGGGGAACAGCCCCCAGGGCCGCCAAGGTGGCCGGCCGAGGCGGCCCCCCACCTCCCGGAACAGCCACCCCTGGCTGATCCCGTTTCTGGCCCTGGTGGTCGTGATCAACGCCAGTGCCCTCGGCTACCGGCTCACGGAAGGGTGGGACTGGGGGGACTGCTACTGGATGGTGGCCATCTCCATCACCACCATCGGCTACGGGGAGGTGGAACCCCTCAGCCATGCGGGCCGGGTGGTGACGGTGCTGTCGATCGTGGGCGGGCTGGTGGTGGTGCAGCTCTCCGTACAGAGTGTGGTGGGCATGGCGGAAACGGGGTACTTTCGTCGCCTCCACCGGCGCCGCCTGCTTCGCTGGCTTCAGCTGATGAATGACCATGTGATTCTGTGCGGGTATGGCCGCATCGGCCGCGAGATCGCCGCCCAACTGATTCGGGAGGGCACCCCCCTGTTGGTGGTGGAGATGAACCCCGAGCGGCGGGAGGCCGCCGAAGCCAAGGGTCTGCCCGTCTTGCTCGCCGACGCCACCCTGGACGAGACCCTGATCGAAGCGGGCATCCACCGCTGCCGCAGCTTGGTGGCGGCCCTGCCCAACGATGCCGCCAACGTGTATGTGGTGCTCAGCGCCCGGGCCATCGCCCCCCGCTGCCGGTTGATCGCCCGCTCCGATAGCGAGGAAGCCGAGCGGAAGCTGCGGCAGGCCGGCGCCAATCAGGTGGTCAGTCCCTACGTGGCCGGGGGGCGCACCATGGCGGCCACCGCCACCCGCCCCCTGGCGGTCGACTTCATGGATCTGTTGGCGGGATCCGACTGCGAGGTGGAGGAATTTCAGCTCAGCGACGATCCCACACAGCTGGGTCACCTCAACGGCCGCAGCCTGGCGGAACTCGACCTGAGGGGCCGCTCCGGGGCCCTCGTTCTGGCCATTCGCATGCCCGCTCCCGCCGTGGTGAATCCTTACACCTATCGCGGCACCAACTACGGGAGTTCCCCCACCCTGGTGGCCAATCCCGGCGGGGAAATGAAGCTGGCCCCCGGCCAACTGATGGTTGTGCTCGGCAGCAAGCAACAACTCTCCCGATTTCAGGCGTTGTTGGGCAGCGCGGTGGTGAGCGTCGAGCAGATGCCGGGCTGACGGCCGGAGGCGCGGGCATACGATCGCCGCCTGCCGCCCCAGCTCCCATGACCAGCCCGTCCCATGGCCCGCAGGATCTCCCCCTTGCGGGACAGGTGGCTCTGGTGACGGGAGCCAGCCGGGGCATCGGCCGGGCCATTGCCCAGGAGCTGGCCGCCGTGGGGGCTGAAGTGGTGGTGAACTATGCCCATTCACCGGAAGCGGCGGCCGATGTGGTGCGGGCCATTGAGGAGGCCGGCGGCACGGCCTGGGCCCACCAGGCCAATGTGGGGGAAGAGGCGGAGGTGGAGGCGATGGTGCGGGAGATCGTGGACCGTTGCGGTCGTCTGGATGTGCTGGTCAACAACGCGGGCATCACGCGGGATGGCCTGTTGATGCGCATGAAAACCGACGATTGGCAGAGCGTGCTCAACCTGAATCTCACGGGCTGCTTCCTCACCACCCGCGCCGTGAGCAAACTGATGCTCAAGGCCCGCCGCGGCCGCATCATCAACATCACCTCCGTGGTGGCGCTGATGGGGAATCCAGGCCAGGCCAACTACAGCGCCGCCAAAGCGGGCCTGATCGGTCTCACCCGAAGCAATGCCGCCGAATTCGCCAGCCGGGGCGTCACCGTCAACGCGGTGGCCCCGGGGTTCATCGAGAGTGAGATGACCGCCAAGCTGGATGCGGAACCAATTCTCAAGGCCATTCCCCTGGGGCGCATGGGCCAGGCCAGCGAGGTGGCCGGAGTGGTGCGCTTCCTCGCGGCCGACCCTGCGGCGTCCTACATCACGGGCCAGGTGCTGCAGGTGGATGGGGGGATGGTGATGGGCTGAGGGGCCTCAGGGGACCGGCTGGCCCGGAGAATCGCCTTCAACCTCGAGGGCCTGGGGGGGCACCAGCGGTTTGCCGAGGGTCTCCCGCAAACGGCGGATCTGCTGCAGCACCCTGAGGCGCCGACTGCGGGCGGTGATCGTCAGAAACAGCCGGATCGGGACGTACACCAGGGCCATCACCAGCCCGAGGGAGGCAATCAACAGAAAAACAACCCCATCGGCCCCGCCGGGGGGGGAGAGAGCCCGATCAGCGGCGCCCTCCAAGGTCTGCTGGAGGAGTTCCTCCATGGATTCTCGCGTGGGCAGCTCTGGCCCGACCCTACCGGCCCCGGGTCCACATCGGGTCGAACCAGGGCGCTGGAGGGGACACCCCAAGGGGGGGGAGACCGAACGGTGATCGGCCTCCCGTATGGGAGCCTTGACCATGAGCGCGCGCACTCTGCCTCCCAAGTCATGGCCAAGCTGATCCAGTTCTCCGATGCCTCCAGAACCTCTCTGGAACGTGGGGTCAATGCCCTGGCGGAGGCGGTGAGGGTCACCATTGGCCCCAAGGGCCGCAATGTGGTGCTGGAGAAAAAATATGGCGCTCCCGACATCGTGAATGACGGCGTCACCATCGCCAAGGAGATCGAACTCGCGGATCCCTTTGAAAATCTTGGCGCCAAGTTGATGCAACAGGTGGCCTCCAAAACCAAGGACACCGCCGGTGATGGCACCACCACCGCCACGGTGTTGGCCCAGGCCATGGTGAAGGAGGGGCTGCGCAATGTGGCCGCGGGCTCCAATCCCGTGGAAATCCGCCGGGGCATGGAACAGGCGGTGTCGCGGGCCGTGGAGGGGATCGCCAGCCGCAGCACCCCCGTGGAAGGCGATGGAATCCGTCAAGTGGCAACGGTGAGCGCCGGCAACGACGAGGAAGTGGGGCGCATGATCGCTGAAGCCATGGAAAAGGTGAGCACCGATGGCGTGATCACCGTGGAGGAATCCAAATCCCTCACCACGGAAGTGGAGATCACCGAGGGGATGGCCTTTGATCGCGGTTACAGCTCCCCTTACTTCATTACTGATCAGGAGCGGCGGGAATGCGTCTACGCCTCTCCGTTCCTCCTGCTCACAGACCGCAAAATCAGCTCGGTGCAAGACCTCGTTCCCGTGCTGGAAGCGGTGTCAAGAAGCGGTCGGCCCCTGGTGATCCTTGCCGAGGAGGTGGAGGGCGAGGCCCTGGCCACCCTGGTGGTCAACAAGACAAGGGGGGTGCTTCAGGCGGTGGCGGTTCGGGCTCCGGGCTTCGGCGATCGGCGCAAGGCCATGCTCGAGGACATCGCGGTGCTCACCGGGGCCACGGTGATCAGCGAGGACCGGGCCATGAGCCTGGCCAAGGCCACCCTGGCCGACCTGGGCCAGGCGGAGCGCATCACCATCAGCAAGGACCAGACCACCATCGTGGCCCGTCAGGATCGGCGTGAGCCCATCGCCCAGCGAATCGCCTCGATCAAACGGGAGATCGACGCCACGGATTCCGACTACGACCGGGAGAAATTGGCGGAGCGGGTCGCCAAACTCGCCGGTGGCGTGGCGGTGATCAAGGTGGGCGCACCCACCGAAACGGAATTGCGCAACCGCAAGCTGCGGATCGAAGACGCCCTCAATGCCACCCGGGCCGCGGTGGAGGAGGGGATCATTCCGGGAGGGGGTTCCGTGCTGCTCGACCTGGCCGATGATCTGGAGTCGCTGCTCGGCTCCCTGCAGGGCGACCAGGCGACGGGCGTGCGTCTGATTCAAAACGCCCTGCGGGAGCCGCTGCGGCAGATCGCCGCCAACGCTGGCGCCAATGGCGATGTGGTGGTGGCGGAGACCCGTCGCCAGGGCAAGGGCTTCAACGCCCTGACCGGCACCTATGAAGACCTGTTGGGGGCAGGGATCCTGGATCCGGCCAAGGTGGTGCGCCTGGCGTTGCAGGACGCCGCCTCCATCGCCTCCCTGATCCTCACCACTGAGGCCATCATTGCCGACCGCCCCGAACCCGCCGCAGCCGCCCCCGCAGGAGACGGCATGGGCGGCATGGGCATGGGCGGCATGGGAATGGGTGGCATGGGTGGCATGGGTGGCATGGGGATGCCTGGAATGATGTGAGCTCCCCTTCCGCCCCCTTAAAAGGCTCCCACCAATTTGGCGTGTAGTCGGCAAACGGTGAGAGCCTGGCGAGGGGGATTGGTCCCGCAGAGCTTGCCCAACTCCCGGTTAAGGGCTTCCAACTGGGCCAGGTGGCCCGGACTGAGCGGGATCGCAGCCGCCGTCAGGACTGCCACGCCCAACAGAGCCCCGGGGCCAAGGAACGGAACACTGGCTGGGGCCTTTTCTCCGCGAAAGGAAAGACGTGCCAATGGCATCTGTGCTGCCCTCCTCCAAGATCACCCCTTCATCGTGGATGGCCGCAGGACCCATGTGACGCAACCTACAGAAAGATTTGCGCTCCCTCTCCCAGGGTCTTTACATAGCGCGCCACCTGCAGGTCCACACCGGTGATGGCGGTGCCCACCACCACCACATCCGCGCCAAGACCCAGGGCCTCACGGGCCTGTTCCGGGCTGTTGATGCCACCCTCACAGACCACGGGCACGGAGGCTGGCAGGGCCTGCCGCAGCTGGCCCACCAAAGTCATTGCAGGGGGCCTCTGACCCCGGGTGGCCTCGGTGTAGCCGTAGAGCGTCGTGCCCACCCAGGCACACCCCAGCTCCGCCGCCCGGCGGCCCGCCGCCAAGGAATCCACATCGGCCATCAACGGCACCTCAAAATCTTCCCTGGCGCGGCGCACCAGCTCCTCCAACCGTTGGCCCTCGGGTCTCGGCCGCTCCGTGGCATCGAGGGCCACCACATCCGCGCCGGCTCCCCAGACGGCCTTGAGGTCTTGCCAGCGGGGGGTGATGTAGACGCTGCTCTCCGCCCAGGTGCGCTTCCAGAGCCCCACAATCAATGCCTGGGGACAGCGCCGCCGGACGGCGGCAATGTGTTCTGGGCTTTCCAGACGCACCCCGGAGGCCCCATTGGCGAGGCAGGCTTCCGCCATGGCGGCAATCGCCAGGGGGTGGCGCAGGGGAGACCCCTCCGGTGCCTGGACCGACACAATCAGGGTTCCCTTCAGGGCAGACCAATCCCTCACGGCCATGGTGGGTCAGGGGCGACGACGGGGACGAAAGGCGCCAGGCAGCCAGGCGCGCCAAGACTCCAGGCTTTTCGTGGCTGGTGGGGCTTCGGTGCCCGAGGACACCTGGGCCTTCCGCTCCCCGCGGCTCACCAGGGGCGCCCGGTCTCCAACCGCCGTCCCATCAAAGGTGGGCACTGGGGCCGCAGCGGGAGCAAGGTCGCCATCATGCAGGGGCCCGGGTTGATCGGCATCGAAACGGTCTTCGGAGTCAACACCGGGGTCGGGGTGGAAGCTGTTGCCGGGGTGGAAACTGTTGCCGGGATCCAAACGGCCCCCGGAGCTGTCGCCGGGGTGGAAGCTGTCGCTGGGGGCCAAACGGTCCCCGGAGTCGACAACCGCCACCGTGTCGCCCGGACCCTCCACATGGTCGGGGGAGTGCCAGCCCGGGGCTTCGAGGGGCTCACCCATGGCGCTGGGTGAGGAGATGGTTGACCCAGCGGCAGCGGGGATGGACGGTGCAGGGGCCCTGGTTCCCCCCTCCCGTTCCTGGGGTGGCTGGTGGGGGGTGGGCAGGGGCGGAAACGCAATTTCCAGGGGAGCAAACGCCTGATCCAGGGCTTCGGTGGCGGTGGCCTGGCTGGGGGCCGGAGGGGAAGGGCTCAGGGTGGCTGCCGGGGGCTCGGGGAGCCGATCGCCGTCGGCTGGCCAGTGCTTGGGGAGCTCCTCGATGGGTGGCGACTCCCCCGCTGGTGTCCCCGAGGGTGGCGCTTCCGGCATCGGGGGCTCGCTGGTCCCCAGGGCAGGGGCCGGGACTGGCGGGGGGGCGGATGCCGGCTCGCCCTCCCTGAGGCCCCCCCCCTCCTTGAGTTGAAGAAAGAGCCACGAGCGGGCCTCTCCAGCCTGTCCACCCAGCGCGTCGGCTCGGTCCAACACGGTGTCCAGGGTGGCCAGACCTTGGCGATGGACGCAGCGTTGGGCTAGCACCACGGCCTTTGGGGCATCACGGCGCTGGAGGGCATCCAGCAACAGGGATGCCCAATCCAGAGGGGCGGGCTGGGGGAGGGAGCGGGACACGTCAAGAGCAGGGAGGGAGGGGAGGGATCACTGCAATTTGCGATCCAGGAGGGGGCGAACGACGAGAAACAGCGCCAGCGCGAGAACGGAAAGGATGAGCAGGCAACCAGGCCCTGTCAGGGAGCCATAGGGAGCTTGGAGGACGATCTCCCCAAGATTCCAGTGTCCGTTATAAACCGCACGAATGGGCTCGATGGCAAAGGTCAAGGGATTGAGGGCGGCCAGCCAGGCAAGCCAGGGGGGCATGAACGAGAGCGGTGCCAGGGCGGTGCTGGCAAAGAGGAGGGGCAAGTTGACGACAAAAATGACCGCGATCATCTCGATGTGGCCGGGCAGGGCGAAGGCCAAACCCAAGCTGAGGGCCGTCACCGCAAAAACGAGCAGGGCCAAGGTGAGGAGCACCACCACCAAGCCGTAGCCCCCAGGCCAGCCGTAACCCAGGCCAGCCGCCACGGCGATGATGGCCAGACTTTGCAGGAGACTCAGACTAAGAATATAAAGAACCGAGGCAAAGACAATGGAACTTCTCGAACGTAAAGGAGCGACGAGTAAGCGGTTCAAAAAACCAAATTCCCGGTCAAACATCACCGGCAAGCCCGCATTCAACGCCGCGCTGAACGCCGTGAACACAATCACCCCTGCCCCAAAAAAGCGCCCATAGCTCTCCCCACCGGGCAGGAAGCCAGCGGGTGCCTTGGCAAAGAGGGCACCAAACAGCAGCAGCCAAATCAATGGCTGCAACACCCCGGCCACCAGCGTCGAGGGGCGACGCAGCAATTGCACGAACAACCTGCGGGTCAGGGCCAGGGTCTCCTGGGTGATCTCCGCCAGGGCGGAGGAGCTGGCCTGGTCTGAAGGCAGGGGATTCAGGCTCTGGGAAGCGCTGGTCATGGTGGGCCGAAACGGAACGAACGTGGCGGGAATGGAGGGGGTAAGGAAAGAAGGGAAGCGATCAACGCATCTGCTGCTTGCGCTCCACTTTGGGGTCCCGTTGCCCCAGGATCGCGAGCTCCGCATCCATCAAGGTGCGGCCCGTGGCCTGAAGATAGACATCATCCAGGCTGGGACGGCTCAAGGCGAGGGCAAAAACGGGCACATCAGCCGCCGCCAGATGGTCGCGAATCAGGGGAACCGTGGCTTCATTTTCTACAACAAGATTCAGGGAGTACCCTTGGGATCGATTAACCACCACCTGTTGCACGCCCTGGCAGCTTTGCAGCAGGTTGCGCACCCGGGTCGCCTCCCCCTCATCGCTGAATTCCCTCACGCGCAAGGTGACCCGATCCCCCCCCAGGGATCGCTTCAAGCCCTGGGGCGACCCTTGGGCGATGACCCGGCCCGCTTCCACAATCGCCAGCTGATCAGCCAGGGCATCCACTTCCTCCAGATAATGGCTGCTCAGCAGAATGGTGACGCCACGATCGCGGAGAAGTTGCAAGACTTGCCAGATGGCGTTGCGGCTTTCGATGTCCAACCCCACCGTCGGCTCATCGAGCACCAGAACGGAGGGCTCATGCAGCAAGCCCGCCGCCAGGTCAAGTCGGCGGCGCATGCCGCCGGAATAGGTGCCGCAGCGCCGATCGATCCACGCATCCATGGCCAGAAGGGCCGTCAACTCCCGCAGCCGCTCCTCGATCAGCGCAGGGTTCAGGTGGTAAAGATTGCCCTGAAGCCGCAGCAGCTCCCGCCCGGTGAGGATTTTGTCGATGGCCACCTCCTGGGCCACATAACCCAGGTGCCGGCGGGCTGAGCGGGGATCGGCCAAGACATCGACTCCGGCCAGCCTCACCTCCCCCGCGTCTGGGGCAAGCAGGGTGCAGAGGATGCGGAGGGCGGTGGTTTTCCCAGCCCCGTTGGGACCGAGCAGGCCAAAGAGACAGCCGCGGGGTACGTCCAGGGACAGGTCGTCGAGGGCCTGAACCGGCGTGCCCTTGCGCCCACCGTCGAAGCGCTTCTTGAGATGGTGGAGCTCAATCAAGCCGAGCTTCTCCAGGGAGTCATGGGGAGCAGCAATCTAGGCAGCGCCTGGTTCAGGGGAGATGGAGGAGAACCGACATCACAGGCCAATCGAACATGGAGGCCTGGGGGGTGCGGCAGAACAGCAGGAGCAGGCAAATGCCAAAGAGATAGAAAATCGACCAACGGAAAAGGTTGCGGGCGCAACGGGGATTCTCCGGGTCTTGGCGGAGCTGGTGGGAGAGTTGAAGCAGCCGCCCGTTGAAGGGCAACACCAGAAGGCCGTAGAGCCAGCCCCCGCTGGGAAGGGCAAGGATGCCCAGCAGGCTCAACAAGGCGGTGATGGAGCTGTAGCGCCCGATGGCCTGGGCCGTGGGACCCACGCCACTGACCACCGGGAGCATGGGGATCCCGGCCTGGCGATAGTCCTCCCGCAGCAGGAGGGCCAAGGCCCAGAAATGGGCGGGAGTCCAGACCAAAACCAGGGTGAACAGCCACCAACACGACCAGCCCAGGGATCCCGCCGCCGCCGCGCCCACCAAGGGGGGAATGGCTCCCGCCACGCCACCAATCACGATGTTGAGGGAGGTGCGCGGCTTGAGAAACGCGGTGTAGAGGAGCACGTAGCTGCACAACCCCAGAAGAGCCAGGGAGGCCGCCAGGGAGTTGACGCCCCAGACCAACACCACCACCGAGCCCACGGTCAGGGCAATGGCCAGGGCAAAAGCCTGGCGCTGGGCCAGGCGGCCGGAGGGAATGGCCCGCTTGCTGGTGCGAAGCATGCGGCGATCGAGCTCCTCTTCCCAGAGGCAATTCAGCACCCCTGCCCCCGCCGACGCCATGGCGCCCCCCACCAGGGTGCAGAGAAGACGAACACCGTCCAAGGGCCAACCGGCAGAGAGGGCCATTCCGCCCACGGTTGTCGCCAGGAGCAAGGGAATCAACCGGGGCTTGGCCACCTCCAGCCAGGCGGGAAGCTGAACCGAGCGGGGAATGGAACTACTGGCCACAACGCACCTCGAGAGAAGCTTGCAAGGATCGTTGCCGCACGGACACCAACAGCCGACCAACCACGGCACCGAGCAGGGCGACCAAAAGGGCCGCCACCAATTGATGCGCCACCGTGACCAGGGGGTGCTGCAGTTGCCAGTGCAGGGTGAGGACACCCAGGGCGATCTGAACGCCCACCAACGCGGAGGCCACCATCGTGAGGGCTCGCAGAAGAATGTCAGCGGAAGGGGTGAGCACCGTGGTCACCGCCAGGGCAACCACGGACAGGCCCGCGGGCATCGCCAGTTGACGGTGGCGTGACACCCATTCGCATTGGCTGCCGCTGGAGAAACAGTGATCCACCGCCCATTGGCTGGCCATCAGGCCGCCGAGAACGCATTGGGCCAGCACCAAGCCCGTGGGAACCAGTGCGAGGGGGAGCCACCAGGCGGGCTGGGGGGAAGGGGCAGGCCCGGAGAGGCCCTGATCAAGGGCACTGACGAGGACCACCAGGAGCAGGGCTGTGGCGAGATGGGCGGTCACCATGGAGGAGGCCAACAGGCGCGTGACGGTGAGGGCCCCCAAGGCCCCCTGCAGGGCCACCAGGGCGGAGGCCAACAAGGCCGTCCAGGGCAACCAGTTGGGAAGCTGGCGGCGACGCCAGACACTGATGACCAGCAGAGAGAGCAGGGCCATCCCCACAAAGAAGGCGTCTAGACGGTGAAACCATTCCAGGAAGACCTGCATGTTCATCTGACGGCCCGGGAGCAGGGCCCCGTAGCAGAGGGGCCAGTCAGGGCAGGCAAGGCCGGCTTCCATGACCCTGGTTGCTCCACCGACCACCACAAGTGCCACCAAGGCCACCACGAGATGGGAGGTGAGAACCTTCAGCGAGGACACAACGGGCAAAGCCGTCTTGGCAACAACCGAGGCATGGTAACGAGGTTTTTCAAATCAGGGATTGCAAACATCCACGCTTGATTTGTAAAATTTAGCGGCAAATGCCGTTCCTGCTACAAAAAACTCGCATTTGCCCGCCCAGCTTCCATAACCTTGGAACCGATGGGCTCGCTGAACGAGCCTGTTCGCCTGCCTGGCAACGAACTCCCCATCCCTGAACCTTCAGGTCATGCCGATTCCCTCTTCTCTGATCACCTTCCTGGTGGGCATGGCGCTTGTGCTGGCCGGCCTTTGGATTGGCCAGAACATCTCCCTTCTGCCATTGGACGCCAGCCTGAACGCCCCCGTCTATGACGAACTTTTTAAGGTTCTCTTTAGCATTGGCGCGATTCTATTCATTGGAATTTTGGGGCTTTTGCTGTTCAGCCTTGTGCGTTTTCGCAGACGGCCCGGCGACAGCAGCGATGGCGCCCCAATCGAAGGAAACCTGCCTCTGGAAATTGTTTGGACGGCCATTCCTGCCGTGGTGGTGTTGTTCATCGGGATCTACAGCTACGACATTTACGACCGCATGGGCGGCATGACCCCCTTGAACGACCATTCCGCCATGGCCCATGCCTCCATGGCCATGGAATCGTCAACGGCCATGCAGGCCGCCCATGTCTCTCCAGCCGCTGTTCAAGACGGCCAGCCGGCTCGGGTGTGGGGTGGCATCGGGCTGACCTCCGGCAAGGAGGCGATGGTGGTTGATTTAACAGCCTTGCAATTTGCCTTCATCTTTCACTATCCTGAAAGCAATATCACCAGCGGTGAATTACATATTCCCGCCAATCAATCCGTTGAGCTACGCATGAAAGCCAACGATGTCATCCACGCCTTCTGGGTGCCCCAGTTTCGTCTGAAACAGGACGTCATTCCTGGTCAGCAAACCATTCTCACCTTCACAGCCACCCGCCCCGGCACCTACCCAATTGTTTGCGCCGAACTGTGCGGCCCTTACCACGGGGGGATGCGGTCGTCCGTTGTGGTTCACGAGGCGGATGAATTCCAGTCCTGGATTTCGAAGAACCGTCCAGCCCCGCCACCAGCAACCTCCGTTGCCCACATCGATGTCAACCCTGTCGCCTGACCCATGACCGTCGCCTCACCCCAGGATCTCAATCTGCCCAACGGCCAAGACAACAGCCTGCAACCCCAGGGCTGGCTCCGGTATTTCAGTTTCAGCTTGGACCACAAGGTCATCGGTCTTCAATACATTGTCACAAGTTTCGTCTTCTATTTGATTGGTGGCCTGCTTGCCGGTGTGATTCGCACTGAGCTGGCCAGCCCGATGTCAGATTTTGTCAGCCGGGAAACCTACAACCAGGTTCTCACCCTCCACGGCACCATCATGATCTTCCTCTGGATTGTTCCAGTGGTGAATGGGGGATTTGGCAATTATTTGATTCCCTTTTACGTTGGCGCCAGGGACATGGCATTCCCTCGCCTCAATGCGGTGGCATTCTGGATGATTCCACCGGCTGGATTTCTGCTCATTGCCAGCCATTTCATCACAGGTTCCGCCCAGTCGGGCTGGACAGCCTATCCTCCTTTGAGTCTCACCACGCCTGCCACGGCTCAAGTGGTGTGGATCATCAGCGTGCTCCTGTTGGGAGGCAGCTCCATCTTTGGTGCGATTAACTTCATCGCCACCGTGCTCAAGCTGCGCAGGCCTGGTCTGAAGTTGATGCAGTTGCCCATGTATTGCTGGGCCATGCTTGGCACCAGTATTTTGGCGGTTTTGTCCACGCCAGTTCTGGCCGGAACACTGCTGCTTCTGAGTTTCGACATTGTTGCCCATACGGGATTTTTCAACCCAAGCATGGGTGGCAATGTGGTGGTGTATCAACATCTTTTTTGGTTCTATTCCCATCCAGCCGTTTACATCATGGTGCTTCCAGCCTTTGGGTTGGTGAGCGAAATCCTGCCCGTGCACGCCAGGAAGCCTCTCTTCGGCTATAGCACCATGGTGTACTCCATCATGGCGATTGTTTTTCTGGGTTTGATTGTTTGGGCTCACCATATGTTCACCAGTGGCACCCCACCCTGGATGCGTCTGTTCTTCACGATTGCCACGGCCTTCATCGCCGTGCCCACGGGAATCAAATTTTTCAACTGGCTGGCAACGCTGTGGGGAGGAAAAATTGCCTTGAACTCCGCCATGCTCTTCTCCTGCGCCTTCATCGTCAACTTTGTGTTCGGCGGCATCACCGGTGTGGCCCTGGCTCAAGTCCCCTTTGATATCCACGTGCACGATACTTATTTTGTTGTGGGCCATTTCCACTACATTGTTTACGGCGGCACTGTCTTTGTTATCTTTAGTGCGATTTATCATTGGTTTCCAAAATTCACCGGCAAAATGTTGGATGAAACCCTTGGCAAGATCCATTTCGCCTTGACGTTTATCGGCTTCAATCTTTGCTTTGCCCCCCAGCACTGGCTGGGTCTCAACGGCATGCCCCGCCGCGTCGCTGAATACGACCCCACCTTCACCACCCTCAATCAGCTCAGCAGCGTGGGGGCCCTCTTGATGGCCATCAGCACCCTTCCCTTTCTCTACAACGTGATCTGGAGTCTCCGCGCGGGCAAACCCGCGGGTGACAACCCCTGGAGGGCTCTGACGCCCGAGTGGTTGACCAGCTCCCCTCCCCCGGTGGAGAACTGGGTTGGCGAGGCTCCCTTGGTGACCCACCCCTACGGCTACGGCCAGAGTGAATCCGCCCTGCCGGTGGACCAGGTGACGGGCAAGGATCTCTGGTCGGGAAGTTGAGGAGCCTCGCCGCACCGCCTCCCACCGACCCCTGCCACGGGGCCTGAGGTCCCCATCCCCACTCCTCCCCCCGCTTCCCCCCCAGCGCCATTCCCCCATGGACACCCTGGCCACCAGTCAGCCCAGCCCTCCGATCAGCCAGCCCCAGACGGAACCGGAAGCCCATGGGGCCTCCGAGGGCCATGAGGATGCCCGGCTTTTTGGGCTCGCCACCTTTCTCGTGGCGGATGGCATGACCTTTGCCGGCTTCTTCGCGGCCTACCTCACCTTCCGGGCGGTCAATCCCCTGCCGAGCGGTTCCAACTATGAACTGGAACTGTTCCTCCCCACGCTCAACACGGCTCTGCTGATCATCAGCAGCGTCACCTTTCATCGCGCCGGTCG
Organism: Cyanobacteriota bacterium; assembly: GCA_046340755.1. Taxonomy (GTDB): domain Bacteria; phylum Cyanobacteriota; class Cyanobacteriia; order PCC-6307; family Cyanobiaceae; genus Cyanobium. The sequence continues at coordinate 38,459 of JBKDSY010000177.1, read as the reverse complement.
AGCGCTCCTGGCCTCACAGCCCGCGCGCTGTCGGCTGTGGCTCCTGGTGTCCGCCGCCCTGGGAATCGCCTTCCTGGCGGGGCAGATGGTGGAGTATTTCCACCTTCCCTTCGGCCTCACGGATCACCTCTTCGCCAGCACCTTCTACGCCCTCACCGGCTTCCACGGTCTGCATGTCACCCTGGGGGTGATCTGCATCCTTGTGGTGCTCCTGCAGGTGGGGCCGAAGGGCAGGGTCTCCGCCGCCTCCCCCTTCGGCCTCGAGGCGGCAGAACTTTATTGGCACTTCGTCGATGGCATCTGGGTGGTGCTCTACGGGCTGCTGTATCTGTTATGAGCTGAACTAATCGGATTACATTCGATGATTTCCTTGCAAAACCCACCCTGAAACGGCAAAATTAAGGACAGAATCATTTCCTCAGGCGGATGGCTGCCAACAAGGGTTCAAGCCACACCACGGCCGGTCAGAGTTCCAGCTTGGCGCAGGATGTTCACGCCCATCCCGCCCCTGCACCCCTGGAGGGGAAAGAACTTCTGGAGCGGGCCCGTTCCCTGAGCAACCGACCCGAAGATCAGATCGCCCGAGCCTGCGGCTATGTGGGTCCCAGTGGCAGGGTGTTGAAAAAAAGTTTCTATCGTGCGCTGGTGGCGGCCAAGGGATACACCCTTCCCTCCAGCTCCATGGTGGGGGGGCTGAGCCGGGGCCGCCATGCCGATTTCAAAACCCGCGTGCATGGCAATGGCAACCTGTTGATTGGCCAGGCCTACACCCGGCGCATGGGACTGGAGCCGGGGCAGGAGTTTCGCATTGAGCTGCACCGGGAGACCGGTTCCATCTGGTTGCTCCCCTTGGAACCAGAGAAGAAATAAGCACGCCTCCGGTTGGCTGCATCTCAGGCGATCAAGGCTCCACCTGATGTCTTCAAGCCCTTCCTTCTGGGTGGTTCCGACTCACGGCTGGCGCTCCTTCCCGGCCTTGCGGTGAACACTGGCGCCGAAGGTCAACAGATCCAGGCCGCTGAACAGGAAACTGACCCCCATCAGTGTGCCAAGCACCCATGGGAACCTTGTGGGGTTCAGGGCAAGAAGGCAACTCCCCAGTCCCAAGGTCACCAGGCCGTTGACCAGACCCCACCCCCAACCAGGGACATGGCGATGGGAGAGGGAAACCACACACGCCATCCCCCCCTCCACCACAAACACCACACCCGCTGTCAGGGCGAGGGCCGCCACCGAAGAGGCGGCGGCGGCCCCGCCGCCTGTCAGGCGGGCGACCATCCAGCCACCGCTCACCACCAGCAGCAGGGCCACCCCCAGCCGCCCAAGACTGTGAATCCGGGTCAAGTGGGGGGCCCGAAGCAGGGTTGACAGCCCACTGACCAGGCCAGCCACCAGAAACGCCAAGGCCACGAGCGCCGTCAGCCAAACCGCGGCGATCAGGGGAAAGATCAGGGCCAACGTGCCAAGCAGAAGCATCACCCCTCCCTCCAACAGGGTCACGCGCCGCAGGGCCCGCTCCTCCTCCCCTGGGATCCCCTGGCCCGTCGTGGGATCCCAGGGGTCGGCGTGTGTTCGGACCATCCGCCCAGCCGCCCGCTCAAGGATGGCCTTCACCCTACGAGTTGGTCTTCAAGGAGTTCGCTTAGCCCGACCATCCATGCTCCGCCAACCAAACCCCGGTGATGGGTTCCGGGGAGCCCAGCGGGGTCCCAGCCTGTTGCTCCACAAGCAGGCGTTCGAGGTAGCGGGCCAGCAGATCCGCCTCCAGATTCACCACATCTCCCACCCGCCGCTGCCGCAGGGTGGTGTGGTGCCAGGTGTGGGGAATCACAGCCAACCAAAACACCCGGCCGCCCTCCTCGCAGCCGGCCACCGTGAGGCTGATGCCATCGATGGCGATGCTGGCCTTTTCACAGACGTATTTGCCATACCCCGCGTCCTGCCAGGCCACGGCCAACCGCCAGGAGGCCGCCAGGGGTTCGATGCCCACCACGGTGCCCGTTCCATCCACATGCCCGCTCACCAGATGGCCCCCCAGCCGGTCGGAGAGCCGCAGGGCGGGCTCCAGATTCACCAGGGCGCCGGCCTGGGCCCGCCGGCCGAGGCTGGTGCGGGCCAGGGTCTCCTCGCTGACATCCGCCCGGAACCCCCGACCGGTGGCCTCCCGTTCCGCCACCGTGAGACAAACCCCATCCACGGCGATGCTGTCCCCCAGGGCCAGGGGGCCCAGCGGCTCCAGGTCGCCATGGATCCACACCCCATGGGTGCAGGAGGCGACACGGCCGACGGCCTGAACCAATCCGGTGAACATTCCTGGGGCGGGCAGAGGCATCTGGCTCGTCATAATCAAACAATGGCCAGGCGCCCTGCCGCGCGACCGCCCCCAGGAGCAGACACACCATGGTGGAAATGCATGTCGCGGGCATTGCCCTAGATGCCGCCAGCCGAAGCCCGATCGTGCTCCTGCGGGATCCCTCGGGCCGCCGCCAGGTGCCCATCTGGATCGACCAGGCCCAGGCCCAAAACATCTTGGCCGGAATCAACCGGGAGCGGCCACCTCGGCCCCTCACCCACGACCTGATGGCCCAGGTGCTCACCCTGGGGGGGCTGAAGCTGGAGCGGGTCGTGGTGCACGCCATCGAGGACAACACCTTTCGCGCCGTGCTCAAACTGATCAATGGGGCCGGGGAGGCCACGGAACTGGACGCCAGGCCCAGCGATGCCATCGCCCTGGCCCTGCGCACGGGGAGTGGCATCTGGATGCTGGAAGAGGTGGTGGCCGATGCCTCGATCCCCGTGGATGCGGAAGCCGACGCGGAGGATCAGGAGGATTTCCGCCGCTTCCTCGACCGCACCAGTCCGGCGGAATTGATCCGCCATCTGCACAAGGCCGCTCCGGAAGGATCCGCCGTCGAGGAAGAGTCGGAGGAGAGCGAGCCACAGGACGAGTCACCCGGCTCGGCGGACGATGCCGACAGCCATCCCTGAGGCCCCCGAGCCCGGCCCTCTCCCCGCCAACCGCCGCTCCTTCGGCGCCAACGGACGCCCGGTTTCGCTCTTCACCCTCGGCACCATGCGCTCCCTCGCCAGCCCGGGGGCCATGGAGGCGGTGCTGAGGCGGGCGGTGGCGGTGGGCATCAACCACGTCGAGACCGCCCCGGCCTACGGCCCGGCGGAGCGCTATCTGGGAACCGCCCTGGCCTCCCTCGCCAGGGACGCGCCCGCGGACCGGGCCAACCTGGTGATCACCAGCAAGCTCCTGCCCGCCCACGACAGCGCGGAGGCTTGGAGCCAGCTGCACGGCAGCCTGCAGCGCCTGGGCCTGCGGAAACTCGACAACCTGGCCATCCATGGCCTGAACACCGAAGCCCACCTGCACTGGGCCCTCCATGGGGCAGGGGCCGATCTGCGGGAGCGGGCCCTCGGCGAAGGCCTGGTGGACCAGGTGGGTTTCAGCAGCCACGGGGCCAACAACCTGATCGCCCGGGCGCTGGAGGGCGGCCGCTTCCACTTCTGCAGCCTCCATCTCCACCTCTTCGACCCCTCCCGTCTCCCCCTCGCCCGGCAGGCTCTGGCGGCGGGCTTGGGGGTGATGGCGATCTCCCCGGCCGACAAGGGGGGGCGGCTGCAGGATCCCCCTCCCCTGCTCCAGGACGACTGCGCCCCCTGGCGTCCCCTGCACCTGGCCTACCGCTTTCTGTTGGCCCAGGGCATCAGCACCCTCACCGTGGGCGCGGCCCAGCCCGCCGATCTCGATCTGGCGGCGACGCTCGCCCTCGCCAGCGGCCCCCTGAGCCCGGAGGAGGAGGGCGCCCTGGAGCGCCTCCGTGCCCGCGGCAAGGCCCGACTCGGGAGCGAGTGGTGCGGGCAATGCCAGGCCTGCCTGCCCTGTCCCCAGGAGGTGCCGATCCCCAGCCTGTTGCGCCTGCGCCAGCTGGCGATCGGCCATGGCATGGAGGCCTTTGCCCGCGAGCGCTACAACCTGATCGGGCAGGCGGGCCACTGGTGGGAGCAGGTGGATGGGCGGGCCTGCCGCCGCTGTGGCGACTGCCTGCCCCGCTGTCCCCACGGCCTGCCGATCCCCGATCTGCTGGAGGAGGGGCACCGCCGCCTGGCCGCCGCACCACGGCGGCGGCTTTGGGGCTAGGCGGGCGAGCAGGGCTGGCTGCCGTTCCAGAGCTCCTGGAGCCGTTGCCGTTCCCCGGGCAACAGGGGAGGCAGGGGGGCGCAGCGGTGGAGCACGGGTTCGGGGGGGAGGAGCAGCGCCGCCAAGGAGGGGGGAAACCCCCGCATGGCCTCGGCCAAGACCGATCGGGGCAAGGGCGGCACCCACCCTCCCGCCAGCCAGCGCGGCACCAGCCGTGGTTGCAGGATGGCCTCCAGCCAGGGCTCGGGGGGAGCCACCTCCACCCCGGCGGGACGCAGCAGCAGGGACCAGGAGAGGGGCGAGCCCTCCTCGGGCAACAGGGCGGAGAGGCGGGGATCGCGGCGCAGCAGGGGCACCACCGCTGGCCTGGGCACCACGGCGGCCTGGGCCTCCCCATTGAGCAGGAGGGTGATGCCGTGGCGGTCGTTGTGGGCCAAGGCCTGCCGCCGGAGCTTGCACAGCCGTTGCGGATCGTTTCGCACCAGGGCCATCACCACCCGGGGGCTGGAGGGAAGCACCACCTGGCCGGTCAAGGTGGGGTCGAGGAGCAGATCCCAGCCCGCCGAGGCCCGCTTCACCAGATCGGGCCGGTCCCGCAGCAGAATCACCCAGGGGTTGACGCTCCAGGGGAAGGCCAGGGGAACCTGCTCCGGCCCGCGGAAGAGTCGGCTGGCGGGCGCGGCGGCTGGGTCGAGGCGGCCGAGCAGGGCCGCCAGGCCAAAGGGGGCCCAGGCCTGGGGCGACTGGGCGCTGGCCCAGCCATCACTGAGCTGAACCAAGGCAGGCCGCTGGGCCAAGGGGGCGGCGCTGGCCTCCTGGACCTCCGCGGCCCCTGGCAGCCAACGAACCTGCCAGTCGTCCGGCAACTGCCTGACCCAGCGATCGGGGAGGTCGCCGCGGCGGGTGACCAATCGGGGACGATCTCGGGAGCAGCCCGCCACCAGGAGCAACGGGCCCAGCGATCCGATCTTCAGCAGCGAGCGCCGCGACAGTTGCCCCTCAGCCATCGGTCGACCGTAGACCTTCCGAGGTCCCCTGCCGGGAATCGGCCATCAGGCGCTCGCAGGCGAGATCACAGCGGCGAGCCAACTCCCGCGGATCCCGGCCGCTCAGTTCCCAGAGCAGGGCCAGTCCCCCCGCGCCAACGCCCTCCTTGACGTAGCCCTGCTCGTAGCTGGCCAAGGCCGGATGGCAGGGCTCCGGGAAGGCCAGGGAGCAGCGGAAGGCGAGGGGCTCGACCTGCCAACGGCGGCCCAGCTGTTGAAGCAGGCGCACCAGATCGCTGCCCTCCTCCTGCGCCACCCAGCGGGTGGTGGCGATGGCGACAGCCTGGATCAGCTGGGAGCGCTGGGCTGGGGCGGCCAGGGCCAAGGCCAGGGCGAACACGGCCGCCATCTGGCTGCCCCCGGCGAGCATGACCGGCACGTCGGCCAAGGCCGCCTCAAGCAGGAGCCCCGCGGCCAGCGGTTGCATCGGATCGCCAAGGCAGGCCACGGCCCCATGGGGATCCTCGCCCCCCAGGCGGGGGGCGGAGCGCAGGCCCTGCTCCACCAGGGCCGCCTTGAGGCCGTGGGCGGGGTGGCGCAGACTGCCGCTCACCAGACCCGCGGCCTCCACCCCCAGGGCGCAGAGCAGGCCTTGGGCGGTGGTCGTCCCCCCGGGCACGCACTCGGCGATCAGCAGGGGGGCGGCTGGGGACCGCCGAGCCAGGCGCCGCCCCCAGCGCCGCCCCTGCCCCAGCAGCGCCGCCACCCGCTGGGGCGCCATGGCCGCGCCGGAGCTGAGACAGCGGGCGCTCCCCCCTCCCGCGGGTGCCGGCAACCTCAGGTGGGGAACGGCTGGCGCCAGGGCGCAGCCCAGATCCACCACCAGGGGGGTGAGGCCCAGGGAGCGCACCACCACATGGCTGATCAGGGCAGGGCTCACACCCGCTGGAAGCGGGGGAAGGGCGTGGGGCCTGGTTGCTTCCGGGCCCAGGAGAAGCAATTCGGCATCGGCCGCGGCCGTGGCCCGCCGCGCCGCGGGCGTGGATCCCGCGGCGGAAATTCCCGGCACAGCCGCCGTGTCCGTGGCGGCCAACAACACCATCACCTGGGTCGCGGGCCAGCCCTGCCGCCAGAGGGCCAGCCAGCGCTCCGCCAGCTCCGGGGAGCCGCACAACAGCCCGGGGATGGTCAAAGGGGATCCAAGCTCACCAAGGTTTGCAGCAGGGGCGGTGGTTCGCTGATCGGTGCCTGCAAACGGGGGAAAACCCAGTAGGCGACAGCGTGGAGACAGAACACCACCAACAGGTTTTGCACCAACACCAAGGCCAGGGCCGCCACTTGCACCTGGAAGAGGTCCATCCCGGGCCCCAGGCCCAACAGCTCGGCGAAGCGATCCAACAGCTGCGATGCGGCCGTGGTGATCACCACCCAGAGGTTGTCTCCAACCAACACCGACAACACCGCAAGGCGCACGAGGAAGCCCAGCCCGCCGATCAGCGCCCCGACGGGCAGGGTGATCCACCAGCTGAGGCGCCGGTTCCACCCCCACCCCAACCAGAGGGAAAGGAAGCCGTAGGGGAAGAGCACCAGCGGGCCGCGGATCGGCCCCATCAGGGCCACCAGCAGCAGACTCGTCACGGCCACGCCCTCCAGGGCGCAACGCCAACCATGGCGCAGCTGGAGCAGCGTGAGGGGAAGGGGCAGGGCCAGGCGGAACAGGGGGCTGCCGACGGGAAGGTAGTAGAGGGCGGCCCAGAGGAGGGCCGTGGCCGCCGCGAGATAGGCCGTATCCATCAGTTGGCGGGCCTGGCGCGGACTGAGCTGGCGCTGACCCGGGGGGGAGGGGGGTTCCATGGTCAACGGGGTGGGGGAGCGGGGCGGACCGCCGGGGCCCCATCCCCGGCCATGGGGGCCTGGGGCGCCGCCGCCCCCTTCACCCGCTCGATGGTTTCCACCTCAAAGACAATGCCCGCAGCCCGCAGGGCCTGGGTGACGGCCTCGGCGGGGGCGGAGGGGTCGGCCAGCGGCAGGCGCAGGGTGACGCGATAGGGGGAGGAGACGCCCGGCCTGGGATCGGGGGGCAGCTTGCGCGCCGGGGCGGCAGGGGGCTGGGGAGCCCGGGGCTTGCCCGCCGGGTTGGTGGCTGGAGAGCCTGACCCTGCAGGAGCTGGAGAGGGCTCGGGAGCTCGGGGCTTGGCCGGGGGGTTGGTGGCTTGGGGGCCCGACCCCGCGGGAGACGGCGGTGTTCCTTCGGGGGCTGGACTCAGGGCGGCTCCGCCCGGGGAAGGGGGGGGTGGGTTCCCGGTCGCTGACGGCCCGGGGGCAGGGAAGCTGCCGGAGAGGGTGTCACCCCATGGAGTGCCCGCGCAGCCGCCGGTTGCCATCAACACAACCAGGGAGCAGAGCCCGGCCACCAACCGATCCGCCGCCAGGGAGCCCGTTCCCCAGCCAGGGCAGGGCCATCGCCTTCCGCTCATCCGTTTCCAGCCGGACGGATCACCCGCACGGGGCTGGCCCGCAGGCGACCGCTCTTTGTGGTGGCGGGCGCCTTGCGGGGGGTGGCGGCGGCGCGGGGGGCCTTCCCGGCGGCCGCGGTCTTGGCCTTGGCCGCCTTCGGGGCGGCGCTGCCATCGGCGGCGGCCTTGCCGGCGGCCGTGCGCCGCCGGGCACCACCCTTGGCGCTGCTCGCCTTGGCCGCGAGCAGCTCGATCGCCTGCTCCAGGGTGAGCGTGTCGGCGGTGGTGCCCTCGGGTAGCGACGCGTTGACCTTTCCCTGCTTCACATACAACCCGTAGGGACCATCAAACAGCTGAATCGCCTCGCTAGCCCCCTCCGGGGTGCCCAGATCCCGCAGGGCGGTGCGGCCTCCCCGACCCCGCTTGGGCTGGGCCAGCAGGTCGAGGGCGCGCTGGAGGCCAATCGTCAAGACGTCGTCCTCGGCCTTGAGGGAACGGTAGTCCTTCTCCCCCTTGCCCTTGTCGTGCACCACGTAGGGGCCGAAACGGCCCAGGCCGGCCTGCACCTTGCCCCCCTCCGGATGCTCCCCCAGCTGCCGGGGCAGCCGCAGCAGGCCGAGGGCATCGTCCAGGGTCATGGCCTCCGGTTGGGCGCCCTTCGGCAGGGAGGCCCGCTTGGGTTTGGGAACCTCCTCGCTCACCTGACCGAGTTGGAGATAGGGGCCGTACTGGCCATAGAGCAGGTAGACCATTTGGCCGGTCTCCGGGTCTTCCCCCAGGGGTTCTGGACCCTCGCTCTTCTGGCGCAGCAACAGCTCCGCCTTCTCCGCATCCAGATCGGCGGGGGTGATTTCCTGGGGCAGGGTGGCCTTGCAGAGCTCCTCGCTGCCGTCCTCCGCCTCCCGCTTGCTCTCCAGGTAGGCGCCAAACCGGCCGATGCGCACCACGCAGGGCAACCCCTCCAGGGTGATGGTGCGGGATTCGTTGGGGTCGATTTCTCCCTCACGGCGCTGCACCTGGGCCTCCAAGCCCTCCTCCCCCTTGAAAAACTTCTCCAGGTAGGGCAGCCAGGGCATCTTGCCCGCGGAGATGTCATCCAGGCAGGTTTCCATCCGGGCGGTGAAACTCGGATCCACCAGGTCGGGGAAGTGCTGCTCCAACAGGGCGGTGACCGCAAAGGCGGTGAAGCTGGGGATGAGGGCGTTGTTCTGAAGGGTGGCGTAGCCCCGGTCCTGGATGGTGCCAATGATGCTGGCGTAGGTGGAGGGCCGGCCAATCCCTTCCCGCTCCAGGGTTTTCACAAGGGCGGCCTCGCTGTAGCGCGCCGGTGGCTGGGTTTGGTGGCCCAGTGCCTCCACCGTCTTGCAGGTGGGCGCCTCACCCACCGCCAGGGTGGGCAGAAGCACCTCCTGGCCCTCCAGGGCGGCGTCGGGATCATCGCTGCCCTCCACGTAGGCCCGGAAGAAACCGGGGAAATCGATGCGCTTGCCGCTGGCGCGGAAGGTGGCGTTGGCGGCCTCCAGATCCACCGACAGGAGGGTGAGGCGGGCATCGGCCATCTGGGAGGCCACGGTGCGCTTCCAAATCAGCTCGTAGAGCGCCAGCTCCCGGCCGTCCAGGCCCGTGTCCGCAGGGGTGCGGAAGGCTTCGCCCGCGGGCCGGATCGCCTCGTGGGCCTCCTGGGCATTGCGGGCCTTGGTCTGGAACTGGCGGGGGCCGGGGGAGAGGTAGTCCTTTCCGTATTTGCTGGCGACACAGCTGCGGGCGGCTTGGATGGCCTGATCGGAAAGGTGCACGGAATCCGTGCGCATGTAGGTGATGAAGCCCCGCTCATAGAGGGCCTGGGCCGTGCGCATGGTGTCCCGGGCCGACAGCCGCAGCTTGCGGTTGGCCTCCTGTTGCAGGGTGCTGGTGGTGAAGGGGGGCACGGGTTTGCGCAGGGTGGGCTTTTCCTCCACCGAACCCACCCGCCAGGGGGCCTGGTGCACCCGCGCCTGCAGGTCGCGGGCTTCCGCCTCGCTGAGCAGCTTCACCGTGCTGCCGCTCTTGAGGGCGCCGGTGGCCTCGTCAAAGTCGCTTCCCCCGGCGATGCGCTCGCCTCCCACGTGGGTGAGCTTGGCCTCGAAGCCCACGCCCCTGGCCTCCAGGGCAGCCTTCAGATCCCAGTAGCTGCCACTGCGGAAGGCGCGCCTGGCCTGCTCCCGTTGCACCAGCAACCGCACCGCCACCGACTGCACCCGTCCGGCGGAGAGGCCCCAGGCCACCTTTTTCCAGAGCAGGGGCGAGAGGGTGTAGCCCACCAGACGATCCAGGATCCGGCGGGTTTCCTGGGCGTGCACCAGCTCCATGTCGATGGACCGTGGCGTCTGCAGCGCCTTCTCGATGGCTGGCTTGGTGATCTCGTGAAACACCATGCGCCGCACGGGCACCTTGGGCTCCAGGAGTTGCCTCAGGTGCCAGCTGATGCTCTCCCCTTCCCGGTCTTCGTCCGTGGCCAGGAGGAGTTGATCGGCGCCCTTGAGGGCATCCTTGAGCTCCTTCACCACCTTTTTCTTGTCCTTCGGAACCACGTAAAGGGGTTCGAAGTCGCGGGCGATGTCGACTCCCAGGTTGGCCCACTTCTCCCCCTTGTGCGTCGCGGGAATCTCACTGGCGTTGTTGGGGAGGTCGCGCACATGCCCCATGGAGGCTTCGACCCGAAAGTCGCTGGGGAGGAAGCTCCGGATGGTGCGGGCCTTTGTGGGGCTCTCGACGATCACCAGGGTGTGCGCCACAGGGCTTGTTTGAGACCGGATGACCTTACATATCGCATTGTGGCGCCCTCCGGGTCAAAACATCCCCCCGGAGCTCCCCCGCTGGAGGGGCCGTCAGCCGCCGCCAGCACCGCTACAGTCCGCTGCGACCATTGATGCTCCGCCGTGGTTGCCGACATCGGTTTGCAGTTGAACGCGGCGGCGATTGCCCCCGAATCCGCGGTGTTGATCGCCCTGGTGGCGTGTCTGCTGGTCGACTTGGCCGGGGAAGAAGCGGCCAGCCGCTGGGTGCCGCCGATTTGCTACGGGGGGTTGGGGGCCAGCCTCCTGCTCCTGGCCCTCCAGTGGAACGGCCCCGTCGAGCCGTCGTTCCTCGGGGCCTTCCTGGCCGACAACCTGGCCATCGCCTTTCGAGCGGTCGTTGCCGCCTCCACCCTGATCTCCCTGCTTCTGAGCTGGCGCTACGTGGAACGCAGCGGCACGCCCCTGGGGGAATACGCGGCCATCCTGTTGGCGGCCACCCTCGGCGGCATGTTCCTGTGCGGGGCGACCGACCTGGTGAGCATCTTCATCTCCCTGGAAACCCTCTCCGTCGCCAGCTATCTCCTCTCCGGCTACATGAAGCGGGATGCCCGCAGCTCCGAGGCCGCCCTGAAATACCTCCTGGTGGGCTCCGCGGCGGCGGCGGTGTTCCTGTATGGAGCCTCCCTGCTCTACGGCCTCAGTGGGGGCAACAGCGGGCTGGACGCCATCGGGGTGGCCCTGGCCTCCAGCAGTGCCCCGATTGCGGCACTCTCCCTGGTGTTTGTGCTCTCCACCGTGGCGTTCAAGATCGCGGCGGTGCCCTTTCACCAGTGGACCCCTGACGTCTACGAAGGGTCCCCAACCCCGGTGGTGGCCTTCCTATCCGTGGGGTCCAAAGCGGCAGGCTTTGCCCTGGCCCTGCGCATCCTGGTGGGTTGCTTCGATCATTTCGATGCCCAGTGGAAGTTTCTCTTCACGGTGTTGGCCCTGTTGAGCATGGTGCTCGGCAACGTGGTGGCCCTGGCCCAGACCTCGATGAAGCGGATGTTGGCCTACAGCTCGATCGGACAGGCCGGCTTCGTGATGATCGGGCTGGTCTGTGGCACGGAAGACGGCTTCTCGTCGATGGTGCTCTACATGGCGGCTTACCTGTTCATGAATCTGGGAGCCTTTGCCTGCATCATTCTTTTCTCCCTGCGCACCGGCAGCGATCGCATCGCCGACTACGCCGGGTTGTATCAAAAAGATCCCCTGATCACCCTGGGGCTCAGCCTTTGCCTGCTTTCCCTGGGTGGCATTCCGCCGATGCTCGGCTTTTTCGGGAAGATTTACCTCTTCTTCGCAGGCTGGGCGGATCATCAATATCTGCTGGTCATTGTCGGCCTGGTCACTTCCGTGGTCTCGATCTACTACTACATTTCCGTGATCAAGATGATGGTGGTCAAGGAGCCCCAAGAGGCTTCCGATGTGGTCAAGGCCTACCCTCCGATCGAATGGAAGTTGGCCGGAATGCAACCTCTTCGCGCCGCTCTCGTGAGTTGCGTGGTGGTGACGGCCGTGGGGGGCATTCTCTCCAGCCCGTTGTTCGAGTGGGCCAGTGCCACCGTGGCTGGCACCCCCATCCTGCAGGCCGCCCTGGCCAACACCCATGGGGTCACCCTCGGTTAAATCGATCCTCCAGCCCAGTCAACCGACCCCCACGTCGACCGTTCTGGCCTGGATGGATCATGTCAACAAGGTGTATGGCGAAGGGGATGCCCAGGTGCAAGCCCTGCGGGATGTGTGCCTGACCGTGCACCGAGGCGATTACTTGGCGGTGATGGGCACCTCGGGATCGGGCAAGAGCACGGCCATGAACATCCTGGGCTGCCTGGATCGCCCCACCAGCGGCCGCTACTGGCTCAACGGGGTGGAGGTGGATGGCCTGGGCGACGATGCCCTGGCGGATGTGCGCAACAGCCAGTTGGGATTTGTGTTTCAGCAGTTTCATCTCCTGCCCCAATTCACGGCGATGGAGAACGTGATGCTGCCGATGATCTACTCCGGTGTGCCCGCCGCGGAGCGGCGGCTTCGGGCGGCGGAGGTGCTTCGTCGGGTGGGCTTGGGCCATCGATTGGACAACCGACCCAACCAGCTCTCGGGAGGCCAGCAACAGCGGGTGGCCATCGCCCGGGCCATCATCAATCGGCCGGCCCTGCTCCTGGCCGATGAACCCACGGGTGCCCTGGATTCCCAGACCACCACCGAGGTGCTCAACCTCTTCGATGAACTCAACCAAGAAGGCATCACGATTCTCCTGGTCACCCACGAGCACGACGTGGGTGAGCGGGCCCAGCGGGTGGTTCACTTCCGCGACGGACAGATCGTGCCCTAACTGGCCTGACGCTGGGGTTGGGGGAGGGCGATGGACAGACCGGGTTTGGTGGGGTTGGCTGCCGGGCCGGCGGAGGGCCGCTCAAGGGTCTGCAACAACTGACCCATCAGCAGGGCCACCGCGTCGGGCGAAGGGTTGGAGGCGGAGCCCAACCCCGGGAGCCCCGGCAGGGCCATGGCGGTGAACACGCCCCCTCCGGGCCGCATCTCGCCCGGATCGGTGGCCACCCAACCCCCGTCCTGGGGCAGGCGCAGCTCGAAGTGAAGGTGGGGCCCGGTGCTCAGGCCCGTGCTCCCCACCCGACCGATCACCTCCCCCTGGCGCACACTGTCGCCCTCCCTGACATAGAGCTCGGAGAGATGGCCGTAGAGGGTGCGGCGCAGGGGATTGGCGTGCTCGATCTCGATGGCCAGGCCGTAGCCGCCCGCATCCCCACTGCTCACCACCTTGCCGGAGAGGGCGGCCACCACGGGGGTGCCCTCGGGGGCGGCCAGGTCGCGGCCGGCGTGCATGATCCAGGAGCCCAGGATCGGGTGGAGCCTCCAACCAAAGGGGCTGGTGGTGACCGCCGATCCGATCAGGGGGAAGAGCAGGCCCCGGTTGCCATTGCCGCCAATGGGCGAAGGACGGGGGGTCATGCGGAACACATCGGTGAGCCGAAAGCGGCCACCGATGCCCGCCAGCAAGGCGTTGACCGGCACCCGGATGGGGGGCAGGGGGGAGGCGGAGATTCCTTCGCGGGCCATCCCGGCACCCTCCCCCACCCATCCAGAGCCAGCGGCGGCGGGGGATCCGGCCTGGAGGGGGCCTGGGCTGTCGGATCGGCCCCGACCCCGGAAGACGACCCCCGTGCGGCACTCCTCCGCGGAGAGGGCGCCACTGCTGCAGGCCTGGTGCCGAAGGCCAGGCACCGGGTCGAGCACAAGGGAGCCGCGAACGCGCACCCGCTCCCGAGGCGTGACGATGCCATCCCGCACCAGGGCATCAAGGGAGGCATCAAATCGCTTGGGACGGTCGGTGGTGACCTCCGCGGGGGTGGGGCGCAGCAGGTCTTGCCGCTCCACCACGGTGGGCGGTGGCGCCACGACCCCTTCCGCCCGGGGGGCCACCAGCGCTGGCGGATCCGGGGTGATCGGCGGGGAGGGAGGGGGTGGGGCTTCGGCGGCGGCGGGAGCGGGGGACAACGGGCTGGGGGTGGCCGGAGCGGGGACCTCGGACTGGGCCAGCACCAGGGTTGTGCCCACCAGAGGAGCCCCACAGGCAGCGGCCACGAGGAGGAGGCGGAAGCGGAGGGGCATGGAAGGGAAGAAAGGCCTGGGGGGTGGTGAAGGGGACAGGGTGGAGGCCCTCACGACGATGGGTCGCCGTCACCCCCAACAAAAAAATCCCTGCCAATGTAAGGACCGCTGGAGGCCTGCGGCCAGGAACGGTGCAGGAGGCGTCGCCGGCCATCGGCGGCGACGAGCACCAGGGCCCCCTGGGCGGTGAGGCCAGCGATCCGTCCGCCCGTGCCCTCGGCCATCCCCCGCGCCGCGGGAAGCCAGAGGCGCGCCTCCGCCTCCCGCCGCACCCGTTCGGCATCCGGGGCCTCGGCCATGGCCCATTCCAGGGCGTCAAACACCCGGGGCAGCAGCTGACGAGGACGGGCCCGACCGCGCCCCAGGGCCGCCACCAGATTGGTGGCCCCCGGAGGAACCGGGTTGCAGCCATTGAGGCCAAGGCCAACCCGCGCCCAGCGCACGAGCGAGCCCCGCTGCCGCAGCCCGGAGAGAAGACCCGCCAGCTTGCGCCACTGGCCATCGCGGCCCCGCAACAGGATGTCGTTGGGCCATTTGAGGCGCACCTCCAGCCCCAGCGCCTCCAGTTGGCGCAACAGGCCCACGGCCACCGCCAACCCGGGGGCGGCCGGCTGGGGGGCGGCGTTGCCCGGTGGCACTCCCCAGGGCAACGCGGCGCTCAGCCACACCCCGCCAGGGGGCGACTGCCACACCCTGCCGTGTTGGCCCTGGCCGAAACGTTGGCGACGGGCCACCACCGCCCGGGGATGGTCGAGCCGTGGAGAGCCGTGGAGAGCCCCCTGGGCCAGCCAGTGGTCCAGCTCCCGCTCCGTGCTCCCACACACCCGGCACTCCCGCAGCCGCCAGGGCGGCCGGGCCCTCACAGCCCGGCCAGCCAGCGCCCCATGCGGGCGGCGGCCTCCTCCAGGGTGGCCAGGGGATGGACCAGCGCCAGCCGCACCCAGCCTTCACCGCCGGGGCCGAAGCCGCTGCCCGGGGTGAGGCACACCCCCGTTGCCTCCAACAGATCGGCACAGAGGGCCTCGCTGGAGAGGCCCCTGGCGCGGGCGACCTCCGGCAGCGGCAGCCAGAGATAGAGGGCCAGGGAGGGGCAGGGCACGGTCCAGCCGGCGGCCTCCAGGGCAAGGGCCAGGCGATCCCGCCGCTGCCGATAGATCTCCCGCAACCGGGCCGGCCATTCCGGGGCCTGCTCCAGGGCGGCGATGGCTCCCGCTTGCAGGGCAAGGGACTGGTTGAAGTCAACGATGCCCTTGAGCTGGCGCAGGGCGGCGATCAAGGGTTCGGCGCCGACGGCAAAGGCCAGGCGATAGCCCCCCAGGCACCAGCCCTTGGAGAGGGAGAACAGCTCGATCCCACAGCGGCGCCACTGCGGATGGCGCAACAGGGCCGGGGCCGTGCCCTCCAACGCGAGATCCACGTAGGGATTGTCGTGCAGGAGCACCACATCGTGATCGAGGGCCCGGGCCATCGCCCCATCCAGCCAGCCCTGGTCCCCCGTGGTGGCCGTGGGGTTGTGGGGGAAGCCAAGCACCATCAGCTTCAGGGAGGCCCAGGTGCTGCTGGGCAGCCGCTCGAAGGCCGGTCTCCAGCCCCGCTCGGCCTCCAGGGGAAGGCACACCGGGCTGGCGGAGGCCAGGAGCAGTCCCCCCCGATGGGAGGGGTAGCAGGGATCCAGGATCAGGGCGGGGTCGCCGGGATTGAGCACCGCCATGGGGACATGGGCCGTGCCTTCCTGGGAACCGATCAACATCAACACCTCCCGCTCCGGATCCACCGTGACGTCGAAGCGCCGGCGCACCCAGGCGGCGGCCGCTTCCCGGAAGGGCAAGGTGGCCCCATGGAGGCAGTAGGCGGAGCTGTCTGGGGTCTGGAGGGCCGCCGCCATGGCCTCCAGGGCCACGGGCGGCGGTGGCAGGTCGGTGGAGCCGAGGGAGAGATCGATCAGAGGACCGGAATCCCCCTCCCGAGCGCCCTGTGCCCGGCCGGTCACGTAGGCCAGCTTGCGTTGGTCGTTGCGGGCAAAAACACCGCTGCCCAGCTGGGCGACTCTGTCGGACCTGGGCATGGAAAGCCTCTATAAATGCGCCTCCACGAAGGCCTGGAGCTGGGCCTGGGGGATGGCCCCCTCATGGCGGCTGATCTCCTGACCCTGACGGAAGAGGATCAGGGTGGGCAAGCCCTGGATCCCCAGCTTCTCCACGGTGAGGGGATTGGGATCGGCTTCCAACTTGGCCACACGCAGCTTGTCGCCGTAGGTGGCCGCGGCCCAATCCATCAAGGGGGCCATGAGGCGACAGGGGCCGCACCAGGCGGCCCAGACATCCAGGAGCACCAGATCGCCATGGCCCAAGGCCCCGGCAGCCACGCTGGCATCGCTCAATTGCTCCACACCTGTTCCGGAGGGGGGTGAGAGATCCGCCATGGCATCAACACAACACCCCTCGGATTGTATGGAACTGGTCTGGCCATGGGGGCCCGCGTTCAGAGCTTGTCGATCGAGCGCTTCAGCTCCAACAGTTCCGCGTCGACTTCGGCGGCCTTGACGGGCTCCAACTGGGGCACCGGACCGTTGGCCTGGGGCAGCTGGATGGGATTGGAACCGCCCTCGAGCCGCTGTTTGAGCGCCGCCAGTTCGTCATCCACGTTGCTGCCTTCCAGGGCGGCGAACTGGGATTCCAGGTCGGCGCCGGCCAGCTCCGCCGCCGCCTGGCTGCGGGCCTCAAGGTTGAGAACCTTCTCCTCCATCTGCTCAAAGGCCGCCAGGGCATTGTTGGTGCCCAGATTGTTGACGGCGGATTGGAGCTGCTCCTGGGCCTGGGCCGCCTGGGCCCGGGCTTTGAGCATGTCTTTTTTGGTCTTGGCTTCGGCGATCTTGGCTTCCAGTGCCGTGAGGCTCCGTTTCAGGGTTTCCACCTGACCGGACTGGCTGTCGACCTGCTGGGTGAGGGCCGTGGCCGTTTCCTGGTAGGTCTTGCGGCGGGACAGGGCTTCGCGCGCCAGGGACTCCTCGTTCTTCTGCAGGGCCACCTCCGCCCGCTGATACCAGGCCTTGGCCTGGGAATCCGCCTGTTCGGCCTGATTCTGCAGGCGGCGCTGGGAGGCGATGGCCGTGGCAACCGCCTGGCGCAACTTGACCAGGTCGGCCTGCATGTCGGCCACGGACTGATCGAGGATCTTGGCGGGATCCTCCGCCTTGCTCACCAGATCGTTGAGGTTGGCACGGAGCAGGCGGC
Source organism: Cyanobacteriota bacterium (assembly GCA_046340755.1). Lineage (GTDB taxonomy): Bacteria > Cyanobacteriota > Cyanobacteriia > PCC-6307 > Cyanobiaceae > Cyanobium. The sequence goes on along the minus strand of JBKDSY010000177.1, from coordinate 21,188 downwards.
TGAGCCGATCGAAAAAGCCCATGGGCCGGGGCAGGGGTACACGTGACCATACTGACGGTATCGCCCCTTGGAACGTCCCGCCCAGGGGGTTGCCGTACCCGAAGGGAGACGACCGGTCGCCCCGCCTGCAGCCTCCCCCTCCCGTTCCAGCCCCATGGCCCCTGATCGTCCCGCCGCCAGCGGCCGCCGCCGCGACAAACCCTCCCGCCGGGGAGGCTCCTCCACCCCCATGGAGGGGCGGCGGGTGGGCAATCTCTCCCTGCTGCTGCCCTCCCAGCCGGCGGCGGCCGTGGGCATCGACGCCTGCCTGACCGACCTGCAACACCAGTGGCAACGGGACGGACACCTGGCGGCCCTCTGGCAAGCCTGGCCGCGCCTGGCCGGGCCCCAGCTGGCCCCCCATTGCCGCCCCCTGAGCCTGGTGGGCGGGGTGCTCACGGTGGGGGCGGCGCCGGGCCCCTGGCTGCAGGGGTTGCAATACACCCGCCACCAACTGCTGGGCGCCCTCAAGGGAGCGGGATTTCCCGTGCGGGACGTGAAGGTGCGCCAACACCTGGCCCCCTCCCCCCCACCGGTGGCCGCGACCCTGGAGGCGGAGGTGTGGGCCCGGCATCCGAGCCGGATGGACATCCACGGTCAAGCCGACTGCCCCGGCTGCGGCCGACCCGCGCCCGCCGGCGAACTCGCCCTGTGGGGCCGCTGTAGCTTCTGCCACCGGGCAACCCTTTCAACCGGCTTCAGCGGCAGTTGAGAGAAAGCGGTCGCGCCAGGCTTTCTCCTGGCTCACGGCCTCGGGCGTGCCCTCGGCGGGAAAAGCCTGGAGAAAGTCTTTGTCACGGGCTGGTTGATAGGGCCCCTGCTTGATCTCGAACATCACCGTGTCGGGAGCCAGGGCCACCAGGGTGTGAAACAGCCCCTCCCGGAGCTCCACGCCCCGCAGCGGTCCCCCGGCCTCCAGGCGCAGCTGCCGGATCACCTCCCCCTGGTCATCGAGAACGAGCAGGCCCATGGCTCCCTGCAAGACGACAAAACACTCAAACCCCTCTCCAGGGTTGGGCCGCAGATGGCGATGGGGGCGCACATAGGTGCCGGGTTGCATCACGTTCAGGAACCGCTGCACCAGCTCCGGCTCGGCGTGGAGGTTGTGGTTGCGGCGCAAGCGGGGAGCGCGGCGGGCCTGGGCGGCCACGGCATCAAACAGCTCCTGATCCAAGCAGGTGATGCCGGGGGCCGAGGGGGCGGCGATGTCAGCGGCGAGGAGCTCGCCGCTCTCAGGGGGACCCGTGGGGGCGGCGGAGGGAGGCACGGCAAGGACGGTTCGGCCGCATCAGGTTATGGCCGACTCGCTTCAGGCGACAAACAACCCGCTCCCGAAGCCCGCTCAGGCCCCACCGCGGAAGAGATGGTTGTGCTCCGGAGAATAGAGGCGGGAGCGGGTCTCCCCCGCTCCCGCCAGCGCCGGACTGACGATGTAGAGGGTGGTGCGGATCAATCCCCGCTCCCGACTGGCGGCAGCCATCCGCTCCAGGGGCACCAGCTGCAGCCACTGATCGGGCCAACTCACCCGATAACCGATGGCCACCGGGGTGTCGGCGGGGTAATGGGCGAGCAGCTCCGCCTGCACCTCCTCCACATGGCGGGCACTGAGGTAGAGGCACAGGCTGGCCCGCAGGGCCCCGAGGCGGGCCAGGGATTCGGCCTCGGGCATGCCGGTGCGGCCCCCGGCCCGGCTGAGCACGATGGTCTGCACCACGCCGGGCAGGGTCAACTCGCTGCCCAAGGCGGCCGCCGTGGCCTGATAGGCACTCAGACCCGGCACCACCTCCACCTCCAGGCCCGCCTCCGCCAATCGGCTGATCTGTTCCGCCAGGGCGCCATAGAGGCAGGGGTCGCCGTCGTGGAGCCGAACCACCCGCAACCCGGCCTGGGCCCGTTGCACCACGGCATCGATCACCTCCTCCAGGGTGAGGGTGCTGGTGCGAAGCCGCTCGCAACTGGGGGGGGCCAGGGCAGCGATCTGGGGATTGACCAGGGAATCGGTCCAGATGAGGGCTTCGGCCTGCTGAAGGGCCGCCGCCGCCCGAAGGGTCAGCAGGTCAGGGGCACCCGGACCGGCGCCCACGATTTGAACAGGGGACAGGGAACGCTCGGGCATGGTTCAGGGTCGGGCGGGGTCGGGCAGGGCCTGGCGGCGGCCATGGAGCCACCAGAGCCCCACGACGCCGACGGCAATCAGCACCAGGCTCACGAGCTGGGCCATGCGAAGACCCCCGGCGCAGAAGGGCGGCTGGGAGAACAGGCAGAGGGGATCAAGTCGCAGCCCCTCGATCCAGAAGCGGCCGCAGCTGTAGGCGATCAGATAGACGCAGCTGAGGGATCCGGGGCGCAGATCAAGGCGACCACGGGAGGCCTGGCGAAAGAGGATCAGCAGCAGGGCACACACCCAGAGATTCCAGAGGGATTCATAGAGGAAGGTGGGATGGAAGGTGGCCTGATCCATGAACTCCGCCGGACGGTTGGCCGGCGGGATCGTGAGCTTCCAGGGGAGGGTGGTGGGCAGGCCGAAGGCCTCGGAATTGAAGAAATTCCCCCAGCGGCCGATGGCCTGCCCCAGGGCCACCGCGGGCAGGAGCACATCCAACAGGGGCCAGAAAGCCTGGCGCCGCCAGCGGCAAAACAGAATCGTGGCCAGGGAGCCTCCGATCAAGGCGCCATGGATGGCGATGCCGCCATGCCAGATGGCCACCATCTCCCCCCATTGGCCGCGGTATTGGCGCCATTCCAAAAGCACGTAATACACCCTGGCGCCCAGGATGGCGCCCACCACCAGGAAGGGGAGCAGGTCGCTCACGAGGGCGGGATCGATGCCCCGTTGCCGCGCCAGCCGGCGGGCCAGGTTGAGACCCACGACGACGGCGAAAGCAATCAGCAGCCCATACCAACGCAGAGTGAAAGGCCCCAGGTGGAGCTGGGGCCCGGGGGAGATGAACAGGGCCAGGGGCATGGAAACGGGTGTCAGACGATCCCCTCGGCCGCCTGCACTTTTTCCACCTGACGCTTTTTCAACACCAGCAGGATTTGGGCCAGGGCCACGGCCGCGAGGAAGGCCAACAGGCCATAAATGCGAACCGGGTTTTGCAACACCACCTCCGCGTCCACCTGGCCAAAACCACCCACGTTGGGGTCATTGGTGAGGGGGGCGCCGGCTTCAACCGCCTCACCGACCTTCACCAACAGGGTGGGACCAGCGGGAACGGTTTCGCTGACGCTGTCGCCATCGGCCTTGGTGATCTCCACCACCTGGCTGCCCTTGTCGCCCTCGGTGATAGCGGCAATGGTGCCGGTGGCGGGAGCGGTGAACACACCGTTGTTGCTCTTCTCACCGGTGGGATACACCTGGCCGCGGCCGCGGTTGCCACCCACGTGGAGTTGATACTTGCCGAAGTGGATGGAGCTATCGCTGGCGGGATCGGGGGAGAGAATCGGGAAGACGATGGTCTGGTGTTGCTCCCCGGGCAGGGGACCCACCAGAAGGATGTTGGGCTGGGTGTCGCTGTATTGGGTGTAATAGATCCCGGAGGTTTCTTCCTTCAGCTCCTCGCTCAGACGCTCCGGTGGCGCCAGCTTGAAGCCCTCTGGCAACATCACCACCGCGCCCACGTTGAGGCCGGTGGGGCTGCCGTCGCCGGCCACCTGTTTCACCGTGGCGTCATAGGGGATCTTGACTTCCGCCTTGAACACCGTGTCGGGGAACACGGCCTGGGGCACCTCCACCCGGGTGAGCTTCTTGGCGAGGTGACAGTTGGCGCACACCAGTTTGCCGGTGGCTTCCCGAGGGCTGGCGTAGTTCTGCTGCGCCCAGAAGGGGTAGGCCCAACTGGGGCTGGCACCCACGAGAAGGACGCCGAGCGCCAGGGAGAGGGAAACAAGGCTGCCGAGGATGGCCTGAAGGGAACGACGCATGGGGGGTACGGCGAAAGCTGGCAAACGGGAGTGCGAAGGAAGGAACGGGCTTGGGGCCGTCAGGCCCACCAGGGGGATTCGCCGGTGCGGAAGTCGGTTTCCGTCCACTGGCTAACAAACACTGTGTCGTTCTCCACGGAAACGTGGGCCAGGGCCAGGGAGAGGGGAGCGGGGCCACGCACCACCTTGCCCGTGGCGTCGTACTGGCTGCCGTGGCAGGGACACATGAACTTGTTGGCGCCGCTGTTCCAGGGCACGACGCAGCCGAGGTGGGTGCAGATCGCATTGATGCCGTAGGAGCCAATCGCCTCAGGCCCTTCGACAATCAAATAGGTGGGATCGCCCTTGAGACCTTGCACCAGGCTGCGATCGCCCTCCTTGTGGCTGGCCAGCCAGCCGCTCGCGGTGACCGTGTTGCCCAGCTCATCCTTGGCGGTGGTGCCCCCACCGGAGCCTGCGGCTTTGGGGGGGATGAAGTATCTGGCCACCGGGTAGAGCGCACCGAGGGTGACCCCCGTGATGGTGCCGAAGGTGAGCAGATTCATGAACTGCCGGCGACCCATGCCGGGCACGTCACCACCAGGGGAAGTTGCGGGAAACTGAGTCATCAGGCCGTTCCGGGGACGTCAGCATGGCCCAGCCATTATGAACCGCGTCCGGTCCCTGCCGTTAGGGGAGGGTCCGCTTCAGATGGAAGGCTTCACGGTTCGCAGGGTTGGCCGCACAATGGCCTCTCCCGATCCTCCCCCATGGCCCCATCCGAGGCCCCCCTCAGTGCCGCGGAGCTGATTCAGCTGATCCGCCAGCGCTGGCAGGTCTCCTACGACATGCGCCTGATGCAGCGCCAGGGCCGTCTCTATTTCCAGGTGATGTGGGGACACCTGGAACAGCAGTCCTTCCCGATGTCAGCGGAGGTTTACGGGGAGCGGGTGGCGGAGGTGGCCGCCACGGTGAATGCCCTGGGCGCGGCTGGCCAGGTGCGGGCCTGGCTCGAAACCATCCGCGACAAACCCCGCATGGGCAAGGCCCTCTCCCTGGCCCTGCTGGCCTCCAGCCCCCGGCGGTCTGAATTCTTGCTCTGAGCTCCCCTCGGCCAGGGCAGGCGGTCAGTTGGCGGGTTGGGCTGTTTGGCTGATGGCCACCAGGGCCACCCCCACCAGATACAACGCCGTGATGGCGCCGCTGAGCAACAACATCGTGATCGGGTCGGTGGAGGGGGTGAGCACGGCCCCGGCCAGGGCACTGGCCAACACCACCCAGCGCCAGGCCCGCAACATGGTGCCGGCGTTGATCAGGCCCAGGGCGCCAAGCACCAACTGCAACACCGGCAATTGAAAGGCCAGGGCCGTGGCCACCATGAGCAGCAACACAAAGTCGAGGTAGCGCTCGATCGACCACAGGGGCTCCACCACATCGGCGCCGTAGCTCACGAGAAACCGCAGGGCGGCCGGCACCAGGGCCCACCAGGCGAAGGCCAGACCGGCAAAGAAGAGCACGCTGGAGCCCGCCACCGCCGGGGCCAACAGCCGGCGCTCCCGGCGCGTTAGCCCCGGCAACACAAAGGCCAATCCCTCAAACAACCACCAGGGCAGGGCCAACACCAGCCCCGCATACCCCGCCACCTTGAGGGAGACAAACAGAAACTCCCCGGGAGCCAGTTGCAGAAAGCGGATGCCCGCCGCCGGCTCCTCCAGCAGGCGCACCAGCGGCCGCACCACCACCAGGGCACCGGCGGCCGCCACCACGAGCACCACCAGGCCACGCAGGATGCGCCGCCGCAACTCTTCCAGGTGCTCCACCAGGCTCATCTCCACCTCCCCCGGGCACTCGTCGTCAAGGGCGATGGTCGTCCGCGCCCCGGGGGGCGAGGCCGCGGCGGGCAAGGGAGGATCGGAGGAGGGGGGCGGAGGGATGGCCTCTGGCATGGATGTCACCCGAAGAGCTTAGGAAGCGGTCCACAGGGCCTGGGCCCGATCCGGCTGGCCCCAGAGAATCTCACCGCCGCGATGGCGCACCGTGCCCGCCCCAGCCCCTGGAAGGCGGTGCAGGCTCTCGACCGGCACCATCACCACGGGCACGCGGGCATTGCCCCGTCCCCGGCTGAAATGGGCGGCCAGGTCGGCGGCCGCCGCCAGGTCGCCCTCCTCCACGGGACCCTCGGAGGCCTTGAGCACCACATGGCTGCCCGGCACCTCCTGGGCGTGGAACCAGAGATCGCCCCGGCGGGCCTGACGAAAGCTGATCCACTCGTTCTGGCGGTGGTTGCGCCCCACCTGGAGGGCCAGGCCCGACGGGGAGCGGAGCTCCAGGGGCTGGGGGGAGGCGCCAGGCCCCTGCCCCCGGGGTCGCTGGCGGGCCCCCTCCCGGGCCAGGGCCTTCGATCGGGGCTCCAAAGCGTGGAGATCGTCCTCCAGGCCGGCCAGCTGATCGAGCTGGTCGGCCTGGTCGACGTAGACCATGGCCTCCTCCAGCCAGGCCAGCCGCTGCCGATGGGCCTCCAGGCGCGGCTCGATCGCCGCCACGGACCGCCGTTGCTTGCGGGCTTTTTTGTAGAGCCTCTGGGCCTCCTGAATCTGCTCCTTGGAGGGGGTGGGCAGGCAGAGCAGGGCATCGGCCTGGTGTTGGAGCTGGTCACTGCCGGCGGTGGCCGCCAACAGCGACTCCTGATCGGCCGCCTGCCGCCGCTCCCGCTGCCGCAAGCCCTCCATCCGGTGGCGGAGGGTGTGGCGCCGTTGCTCCAGGTGGCGCCCATCGAGCCAGGCCCGGGTGGCCTGGGCCACGGCCCGGTGGATCGCCAGGGGAGGCTGGCACCCGTCCTTGGCCTCCCCGGCGCCCCAGCAGCGGTAGCCCCCCTCCGGATCCCAGCTGAGGGAAAATCGCTCCTGCTCCACCGCCGCCAACCAGGTCTGCCAGCGGCGCCAGAGGGTGTCCCATTGGGCCGTGTCGAGCTGCTGAACGGGGGCCTCCGGGGGCAGGGCCCCACCGGGCCCGTCGGCCGCCAGGAGCTGGCGCACCAGGGAGGGACTCACCCCCTGGTAGGCCTCCAACAGAGCCTCGGCCAGGGACTGGGGCAGGGCGCGCAGGCGGCGCTGCCAGCGGTCGCGGGGTTCAGCGGAGCTGGGGACCTCCCCCCGCGGCTCCGGAGGGGGGGTGTAGGCGTCTCCCGTGCCGATCGGGCGCCAGCGGGACTGGGACAGCCGCACCTGGCGCGCCAGGGCGATCACCTGGAGCTGCTCGTTGAGCAGGAACAGGTTGCTGTGGCGCCCCATCAGCTCCAACACCAGGTGGCGCCGCGGCGCCTCCCCTGGCCGGGGGGCGAAGTCCAAGCGCACCACCCGCTCCAGCCCCACCTGGTGAATGGCCACCAGGGCCAATCCCCGCAACCCATGCTGCAGTTGGGCGGCCAAGGTGCTCCCCTCCCCCTGGCGGGGCGGGGCGGGGATGGCCAACAAGCGGGGGGCTTCCGCCAACCAGCTGAGCTCCAGCCACTGCACGCCCTCCAGGTGGCGAAGGGCCAGTTGAAGGGTCTGGCCATCGGGCTGCTGGGCCTTTTCAAAACGGCTGGGCACCAGGGCGACGCGGAGCTCCGCCACCAGGGCCCGCAGGGTGGTGGCATCGATGGCTTGCAGGCGGGGGGTCTGGGGGGGCGGGCCCATGGGCGGGCGGAGCTGGTCTGCCCCCCTACTGTGCGGCCACGGCCACCGTCCCGAGGGCGGCCGATGCCCCAACGACCGAAGGATGACCCAACCCGCCCCCGCCCCCAGCGTGGCCCAGCCCGGCCAACTCACGGTGCTCACCGGCCCCAGCGGCGTGGGCAAGGGCACCCTGGTGCGCACCCTGTTGGCCCGCCATCCCGAGTTGTGGCTGTCGGTGTCGGCCACCACCCGGGCTCCCCGGGAGGGGGAGGTGGAGGGCAGGCATTACTTCTTCCTCTCGCCGGAGCAATTTGAGCACCAGGTGGGGGCAGGGGGGTTCCTGGAGTGGGCGAGCTTCGCCGGCCACCGCTACGGCACGCCCCGGGAGGCGGTGGAGCGGCGGCTGCTGGCGGGCCAACCCGTGCTTCTGGAAATCGAGCTGGAGGGGGCCCGCCAGGTGCGACGCAGCTTTCCCGCCGGCCGGCAGATTTTCGTGGCCCCCCCCTCGTTTCCGGAGCTGGAGCGTCGCATTCGCGGCCGGGGCACGGAGGCGGAGGAGGCCATTCAGCGTCGGCTGGCGCGGGCGCGGGAGGAGCTGGCAGCCTCGGCGGAATTTGACGCTGTGTTGGTCAACGACGATCTCGACACGGCGGGACGCGACCTGGAGCGGCTGATGGGCCTAGGGACAGGCCTCCCGGAAGGGCACGGGGAGCAGTGAAGGGGTCCCCGTTCTGAGCCGAGGTGGTTGGGGGTTGACGCTCAAAAAAAACGGCCCCCGAAGGAGCCGAACCACCATGCTTAAAGCGGGTGGAAGAGGAGATCGGGGAAGAAACGGTTGAACTCGATCATGATTCCCGCGGTGATCGTGAACCAAATGGCGGCAAACACCGGCGCAGTGGTTAGAAATTTCTTCATGGTGCCTGGGAGAAGGTGGGGGGAAGGAAAAGGGGCCTGGCGGAAGCCAAAGGTCGAGGGGCCCCTGGATCGATCACTCAGCGGGGAGAGACCGTGACTTTGTCATCAGCCTCCAGCAACTTGCCACTGGTGAATTCCCGCAGGGCAGCCAGGGGCCAGGAGGCGGCGGCCAGGGTGCTCTTGAAGGCCAGGGGCAGATCAATCTGGATCTCTTTCATGGCTGCATCCTTGCCACCACGAACGGCGATCAGGTAGCCGCGGCCAGCCCAACCGATGCAACCGGCGATGTAAAGAAAGGCGATGCCCGGAATGATGAAGTCACCAGCGTGGCTCCAGCGGCCATCCACGATCAGATGGGGCAGACCGTCCGTGCCGCAGAGGGCCTGGCTGTAGAGCTTGAAGCGAGCCTTGGCCTGGTCGGTTTTGGCGGCTCCGGCCCGTTGCTGGAAGCGGACGTTTTCCGTGCAGGGGGTGAGGCCTCCGATGTCGGCGTGGGCTGCGGGCACCCATCCAAAGAGGAGGAAGGCGGTGAGGAGAACGGAGAAAAGACGGCGCATGGAGGGGGCCGCGGGTCAAGATGTCATGGCGGACAGTAGGGGAGCCCCCCGGGGAGCATGCCGTCGATCCTGGCCCTCGAAACAAGTTGTGACGAGTCGGCCGCCGCCATCGTGAGCGATGAGGGGGTGCGGGCCGCCGCCCTGGCCTCCCAGGTTGAGGAGCACGCCCGTTGGGGGGGCGTGGTGCCCGAGATCGCCTCCCGTCGCCACCTGGAGGCCCTGCCGGGGCTGGTGGAGCGGGTGTTGAACGAGAGCGGCCTGGCCATGGAGGCCATCGACGCCGTGGCCGCCACCGTCACCCCCGGCCTGGTGGGGGCCCTGCTGGTGGGGTCGGTGATGGGACGCACCCTGGCCCGGCTGCACGACAAGCCGTTTCTGGGGGTGCACCATCTGGAGGGCCACCTCTGCTCCGCCTGGCTGGAGGGGCCCCCTCCACCGATGCCCCATCTCGTGCTGCTGGTGAGCGGCGGCCACAGTGAACTCATCCGGGTGGAGCGCCCGGGGAACTACCGGCGCCTCGGGCGCAGCCGGGATGACGCGGCCGGGGAATGCTTCGACAAGGTGGCCCGGCTGCTGGGGCTGGGCTACCCGGGAGGGCCAGCCATTGAGCGGGCGGCCCGGGGGGGGGAGGCGAAGCGGTTTGGGTTCCCCAAGGGCAGGGTGTCGCTCCCGGGCGGTGGCTTCCACCCCTACGACTTCAGTTTCAGCGGCTTGAAAACGGCGGTGTTGCGCCAGGTGCGGGAGCTGGAAGCCAGCGGCGAGCCGCTCCCCCTGGCCGACCTGGCGGCCAGCTTCCAGGCGGTGGTGTGCGAGGTGTTGGTGGAGCGGAGCCTGCGCTGTGCCGAGGACGAGGGGCTCGACACCCTGGTGTTGGTGGGCGGCGTGGCGGCGAACCAGCGGTTACGCCTGCTCTTGGAGGAGCAGGCGGCGGCCCGGGGGATCCACTGGCGCATGGCCCCACTCGCTTACTGCACCGATAACGCCGCGATGGTGGGCCGCGCCGCCCTGGAGCGGTTCCGGGCCGGCCAGCGGAGCTCCATTGCGCTGGGGGTGGCCGCCCGCTTCCCCCTGGAGGAGGCGGTTCAGCTCTATGGGGAGGTGCCGTGCTTCTAGGGGCTGGGGGAACCGGGTGTTGTCATGCTTTTCTTGGGAAGATCCTGTAGATTTCATGTGTTTTCAAGGCCCAGCGCGCAGTGGGCTCAAGCCATGGCAACGGCCCACCCGCCCCTGGACACCCCGGATGGGCCCTCGGCCCATGGCCAGCGGGAGCCAGCTGAATCCTTGTCGCGCTCGTCCATGGAGCCCTTCGAGGCCGGGGCCGAGCCCGAGCTGGTGTCTCAACAAGAACTGAATGCCTGGCGGCGTGGATTCACCCCCCAGGCGGAAATCTGGAATGGTCGCCTAGCCATGGTGGGCCTCTCAGTGGGCCTCACCGTGCTTCTGGTGGCGCGGTTGGCTCACCACTGAGGGGGCCACTTCCCTGGCCCTCAGAGCCGTCCGCGCAGGATCTGGGACAGCTCGGCGGGCTTCAGGCTGTGGTGCATGGCCTCGTCGGCATCGGCGCGCCCCTCCTGCACCAGCTGGGCCAGGGATTGGTTGATGGTCATCATGCCGTCGAAGGAACTGCGGGTCATGATGGCTTCGATTTCATCCAACTCACCACGCTGGATATAATCCCTACAGGCATCTGTATTGACGAAGAAATCAAAGTAGGCCGCCCGTTTCCCATCCGTGGTCTTGATCAGGCCCTGGGAGAGCACGGCCAATAGCGACTCGGAAACGGAGCGGCGCACACTCTCCTGCTCCTGGGGTGGATACATGCCCAACACCCGTTCAACGGTGCGCACGGCGGAATTGGTGTGGAGGGTGCCGAAAACAAGGTGGCCCGTTTGGGACGCCTCAATGGCGGTGGACAGAGTTTCCTGATCACGGATCTCGCCAATCAGGATCACATCGGGATCCTCCCGCAGGGAAGCCCGGAGCGCGTTGCGAAACAACTTGGTGTGCTGACCCACCTCCCGCTGACGCACCAGGGAATTTTTGCTTTCGTGCACAAATTCAACCGGATCTTCAATCGTGAGGATATGACGCTTCATCGTGGTATTGATGTAGTTGATAATCGCTGCCAAGGTGGTGCTCTTCCCAGAGCCAGTCGCCCCAGTCACCAGGAACAAGCCCTTGGGACGCTCGGCAACGGTTTTCAATTGCACCGGGAGATTCAGCTGCTCCATCGTTGGCATTTTCGATGGAATCAAACGGAGCACCATGGCACTTCCCCGCAGAGTTTCCATCGCATTGATGCGCACTCGCACATAGGGAAATGTGAAGGAACCATCAAATTCTTTTTCCCGGTGAAAGATATCCACATCCGAAGGTTCCATGATTTCGCGCAACCATTCGCGAAACGTTGTGTTATCGGTGACCGGCCAGCCCGTGCGCACGATTTCCCCACGATGGCGATAGCGGGGCTCCTCCCCCACGCCGAGGTGTATGTCGGAAAAATTGTTTTCGTAGGCCACCCGCACGATGCCCTCCATCGTGGTGGGCGCCTTGGTGGGAATGCCCTCAACCCGCTGGGAAGGCTCCTGACCCCCGGAAACAGCTCCCAGGTGGGGAGGAGGTGGCGGCGCCGGTGGGGGAGCCGAGCCATGGTGGGGAGCGGAGGCGGAGGGGCCCGGTCGCTGAGGGGTGGAAGGGGTCACGGTCTCAGCGCAGAATCCTCTCCATGGTGCCACCGATCACCAGGTTCCGCTGGGGGTCACCAGGGGGGGGTGGTGGGCACGCTCCCTAGGATCGAAAGGTCTGCAACCAGGTCTTGTCAGCTGCTGCCGGTGCCCTGCCGCTGGTCACCATCGTGTTGGGCACCCGCCCGGAAGCCATCAAGCTCGCCCCGGTGATCCTGGCGTTTCGCCAGGCGGAGGATTTTCAGACCCGGGTGGTGCTCACGGGCCAACACCGGGAAATGGTGAGCCAGGTGATGGACCTCTTCGGGATCCAGGCCGACCACGACCTGGCCTTGATGACGCCCCAACAAACCCTCACCCATGTCACCTGCGCGGCCCTGCAGGGGCTGAAGGAGGAGTTCCGAACCCATCGGCCGGCCCTGGTGCTTGTGCAGGGCGACACCACCACCGCCTTTTCCAGCGCCCTAGCGGCCTTCTACGAGCAAATTCCCGTGGGGCACGTGGAGGCTGGCCTGCGCACCAACACCCTCTTCGACCCCTTCCCAGAGGAAGCCAACCGCCGCCTGATCTCCCAGCTGGCCTTGCTGCATTTCGCCCCCACCGAGCGCTCCGCCGACAACCTGCGGGCCTCGGGGGTGGTGGGCGAGACCATCACCACGGGCAACACGGTGATCGATGCCCTGCTGCTGATGGCGGAAACCGCGCCGCCTTGGGAGGTGCCTGGGCTGGACTGGAGCAAGCAACGGGTGCTCCTGGCCACGGTGCACCGGCGGGAGAACTGGGGGGAGCGGCTGGAGCAAATCGGCCGTGGCTTTCTAGCCCTCCTCGATCTCTTCCCCGACACCGCCCTGTTGCTGCCCCTTCATCGCAACCCCACGGTGCGGGAACCGCTGCAAGCCTTGCTCGGCAGCCACCCGCGGGCCTTCCTCACCGAACCACTGGACTACGACCACCTGGTGGCGGCCATGCGGGGGTGCACCCTGTTGCTCACCGATTCCGGAGGCCTGCAGGAGGAGGCCCCCGCCCTGGGCAAGCCCGTGTTGGTGCTGCGTCGCACAACGGAGCGGCCCGAGGCGATCGAAGCCGGCACGGCCCGGCTGGTGGGCACCGAGAGCCCGTCGATCGTGGCGGAAGCCAGCCGCTTGCTCAGCGATCCCGAGGCCTACGCCGCCATGGCCCAGGCCCACAATCCCTTCGGGGATGGCTACGCGAGCGGCCGCATCCTGGCGGCGGCGCGGCGGTTCATCGCTTCTTCTGCTTCGCCCAGGGCGGCAGGTCAATGAACACCCGGGTGCCGGCTTCCAAACCCTTGAGGATCTGGGTGTCCTTGCCGCTGCTCACCCCAAGCTCCACGGGACGGAAGGTGGGCTGACGGTCACGCCCCACCAGGAGCACGCCGGGTTTCCCGTTCTCCGTCACCACCGCCACCGTGGGCACGAGGGTGCGGGCCGGCAGGGAGCCCGTTTGGAAATCGATGTCGGCGGTCATGCCGATCCGCAGTTCAGGGGGCGGATTGAGCAGTTCCAGCTTGACCTCGAAGGAGGTGACGTTGTTGAGCTTCACGGCACGGGGCGCGATCTGCCGCACCCGGGCGGGGAAGCGACGGTCGGGGAAGGCATCCACCCGCACCTCGGCGGGCTGGCCCAGTTGAAGCCGGCCCAGATCGCTCTCCGGCACCTTGGCGATGGCCTCCAACCCCTGGGCCAGCTCCACGATGGAGGAGCTGGTGGCCCCCGCCGTGGCCGAGGCCGCGGTGGTGGGCGTGACATAGGCTCCTGGCTCCGCGAAGCGTTGGGCAATCACGCCAGAAAAGGGAGCCCGCACGATCAGCTCGTCACGCTCCACCTGTCGTTGCTGAATGCGCTGTTGCGCCGCGGCCACGGCCATGCGCTTCACCTGGTAATCGGCCTCGTAGGCTTGCAAGTCATTGAGGCTGATGGCCCCCTGGCGATACAGGGGAATGTTGCGCTCCAGCTCATTGCGGCTGCGGGCCAGCTCGGCCTGGGCGGAGAGCAGATTCGCCTGGAGTTCATCCAGCCGATCCCGCAGGTCGCCCGCATCCATGACAGCCAGGGGTTGGCCTTTCTCCACCTGCTCCCCCTCCCGCACGAGCAGGTCTTGGAGCTGGCCCTGGCGCTTCGGGCTGACGTTGACGCGCTCCACCGCATCCAGTTCGCCGCTGGCGGTCACCACCCCGGGGAGGGAGCCGCTGCGGGCCACCACCGTGTAGGGGTTGATGTTCTGGCTCGCCGCCGTGCGCTGCCGCTGCCAGAGCCCCAGGGCAGCCAGCAAGGCCAGGAGGGCGGCCAGGCCGATCCACAGGGGCCGGCGAGAGCGGGGGGAGCGCAGGGGAAGGGCGCGGGGAGGGGAGGGCACCACGGTGGGGGGGGGAGAAGCCACCGGCTCTAGGGGACGTATGGGGAGCGGGGCGGACATCCAAGGGGCCGAGATTCCCACCAGTCTCGCGGCTGGGGGGATCATTCGTGGCGCGTAGATTGCCGACCATGCTCAAAGCCGGAATCGTCGGCCTGCCCAACGTGGGCAAGTCGACCCTCTTCAACGCCCTGGTGGCCAACGCCCAAGCCCAGGCGGCCAACTTCCCCTTTTGCACGATTGAGCCCAACACCGGGGTGGTGGCCGTTCCCGACGAACGGCTTCGGCAACTGAGCGATCTGTCGCACTCGCGGGAGATCGTTCCCACCCGGGTGGAGTTCGTGGACATTGCCGGGTTGGTGAAGGGAGCCAGCCAGGGGGAGGGACTGGGCAACAAGTTTCTGGCGAACATCCGGGAGGTGGACGCCATCGTGCATGTGGTGCGCTGCTTCGAGGATGGGGATGTGATCCACGTCTCCGGTTCCGTGGATCCCCGGCGGGATGCGGAGGTGATCAACCTGGAGTTGGGCCTGGCCGATCTGGCCCAGATCGAGAAGCGGCGCGAGCGCCTGAAGAAACAGCTGCGCACCAGCAAGGAGGCCCAACTGGAGGAGGGGGCCCTGGCCCGGCTGCAGGCGGCGCTGGAGGCGGGCGCCGCCGCCCGCACCGTGGCCCTCGCCGAAGAGGAGCAGGTTCTGGTGAAGCCCCTGGGGCTCCTGACGGCCAAGCCGATCATCTACGCCAGCAATGTGAATGAAGACGACCTGGCCTCTGGCAACCGGCACACCGAAACAGTGCGGGAGCTGGCGGCCCAGGAAGGGGCCGCCGCCGTGTCCATCTCGGCCCAGGTGGAGGCGGAGTTGATCGCCCTGCCGGAAGACGAGCGCCAGGAGTTTCTGGAGGGGCTGGGGGTGAGCGAGGGGGGCCTCAAAAGCCTGATCCGCGCCACCTACGACCTGCTCGGCCTGCGCACCTACTTCACCACCGGCGAAAAGGAAACCCGCGCCTGGACCATCCGCGCCGGCATGACGGCGCCCCAGGCGGCGGGCGTGATTCACAGCGATTTCGAGCGGGGCTTCATCCGCGCCCAAACCATCGGCTGCCGCCAACTGCTGGAGGCCGGCTCGATCGCCGAGGCCCGCAACCGGGGCTGGTTGCGCAGTGAGGGCAAGGAGTATGTGGTGGCCGAAGGGGATGTGATGGAGTTCCTGTTCAACGTGTGAGCGCCCGACAGCCTGACGTCCCTTCCCGGGTCACTCACTCGCTGGGCCAAGCATCGGCTCGGCGGCCCGCGCCCCTGAAGGCTGCGGGTGCACATGCTCCCGTTGGGAAGGCTCTCCGATGGTTTCCGCGCCATGGGTTCAAGGTGGCCGACCTGTGAAACGGGGAGACCTGCTCGCGGGCGTGACCGTGGCGGCCTATCTGGTGCCCCAATGCCTGGCCTACGGCGAATTGGCCGGCCTGCCGCCAGTGGCCGGGCTGTGGACCATCCTTCCGGCCCTGCTGATTTACCCCCTGGTCGGCAGTTCCCGCCTGCTCTCCGTGGGGCCGGAAACGAGCACGGCCCTGATGACCGCCGCGGTGGTGACTCCCCTGGTGGTGGGCGATCCCCAGCGCTACGCGGCCACCGCCAGCCTGTTGGCCCTGCTGGTGGGGCTCCTCTGCGCCCTCGGTGCCCTGTTGCGCCTTGGATTCCTGGCGGATCTGCTCTCCAAGCCCATCCTGGTGGGCTACCTGGGGGGCGTGGCGGTCTTGATGGTCTGCGGCCAGCTGCACGCCCTGACGGGCACGGGGCTGCGGGCCGACACCCTGGCGGAGGCCGTGCGACAGCGGTGGCTCGTGCACGGCAGTGTGCACGGCCCCACCCTGGCCCTGGGGTTGGCCGCCCTCGCCTTGATGGTGGCCCTCGGGCGCTGGGCCCCGGCCTGGCCAGGCCCCCTGTTGGCGGTGCTCCTGGCCAGCGCGGCCGTGCCCCTGCTCCACCTGCGGGAGCGGGGGGTTGCCCTGATCGGACCGATCCCCATGGGATTTCCCCTGCCCCGGCTCCCCATGCCGCCCTTCGACCTCCACGGGCTGCAACCCCTCCTGGCGGGAGCCCTGGGCATTGCCTTGGTGGGCTATTCCGACACGGTGCTCACCGGCCGCGCCTTTGCCGGGCGAGGCGGCCAGCGGCTGGACGCCGACCGGGAATTGCTTGCCCTGGCGGCGGTGAATGTGGGGTGCGCCCTCTTCCAGGGGTTCCCGGCGAGCAGCAGCAACAGCCGCACCGCCTTGGCGGCGGCCGCCGGCTGCCGCAGCCAGCGTTACGCCCTGGTGGCGGCGGGGGTCACCGTGTTGGTGCTCCTGGGCCTGCGCCCCCTGATCAGCCAGTTCCCGCGGCCGGTTTTGGCGGCCATCGTGATGTATGCCGCCCTGCGGCTGGTTGAACCCGGGGCCTATGCCCACCTTTGGCGGTTTCGGCCCAGCGAATGCCTGCTTGCCCTGGGCACCCTGGTGGGGGTGCTGCTGACAGGCCTGTTGACCGGCGTGGCCCTCGCCGTGGGGCTGTCCGTGGTGGCCCTGTTTGGGCGCCTGGCCCGTCCCCATGCCGCGGTGATGGGGGAGGTGCCTGGCATGGCGGGCTTCCACGATGTGCAGGATTGGGAGGGGGGGCACACCATTCCTGGGCTGGTGCTCTTCCGCTACGACGCGCCGCTCTGCTTTGCCAACGCCGAAGACTTTCGCCGCCGGGCCCTGGCGGCCGTGGATGGGGCGTCGCCAGCGGCGGAGTGGCTCATCCTCAATGCCGAAGCCATTGTGGAGATCGACAGCACGGCGGCGGACATGCTTCTCGCCCTGCCCGGGGAGCTGGCGGGCCGGGGTGTGCGGCTGGCGCTCACCCGGGTGAAGCGAGAGCTCCGAGGGCAACTGGAGGCAGCGGGAGTCATGGCGCTGGTGGGGCCGGACCACGTGTATCCCACCATTCCCATTGCCGTGGCCGCCTTCAAGGCTCGGGATCCCCGCACGACGGGTGAGATCAAGGAGAATGGATCCATCTCCCCTGACCCCCGGAGCGGCTAAGACCATGGTCAGCACCCCCGTCACCACTCCCGATCCCAGCGATGCCTCGGGGCCCGAGCGGCCTGCCGCGGCCGGGTCCGCCGCCTCCGCGGCCCCCACTGCCGGGGCCAGTTCCACGGCGGAGGCCCTGGAGGAAGGCCACCACGATTTCGATGCCCAGAAACGGATCCACCAGCAGATCCGCAACGATCCCGATTACGACGACTGGGAATACGGCACGGAGCCCCTGCCCCACGAAGCCTGGATCCCGGGCCGCGCTGGCGGCGCGGCCGCCCCTCAGCCCGTGGGCGAGGGGACATCCGCCGGCGGCTGAGGGGGCCTGATCAAACGCAGGGCAAGGGGCAACCCCAGGATCAGGGCCCCGGTGGTGGCCAGCCACAGGCCCACGCCATGGCCTTGACGATCGAGCAGCCAGCCGCCGACAAGGGGCGCCGTCAGGCCGCTAAGGGCAAAGCACTGGGAGAACAGCGCCAGGGCCAGCCCCCGGTGGAGCACGGGGGTGAGTTCCACCACCGCTTCCGTGGCGGTGGGGAGAAAGGCGGCGGCACCAACCGCCAGGGGGACCTGGGCCGCCAGCAGCAGCCACCAGCCCCAGGTCACGGTGGCGGAGGCGGCCAACAAGAGGGTGCCGCAGGCGAAGGCCACCAGGCTGAAGGCCAGCCCCACGGCCACCGGGCGGCGGGCCAGGGCCCGACCCAGGGGCCACTGCACCAGCAGGAGCACCCCCAGCTGAAGGCCGATCGTCACGGCCCCCAGGCTCTCCCGCAGGGGCGGCCTGCGGAGCCCGCCGCGCACCAGGTCAAGGGGGAGGGCACTTTGCATCAGGGCCGGCACGGCGGTGGCCATCACCACCAGCCCCAGAAGGGGGAGCAGGGGGAGCAGCCAGGAGGCGCTCCCCCTGGGGAGTCCGGTCACGGTGCGGCCCCCCCGGCGGGGTTGGGCGGGCAACGGGGCGCGACAGAGCAGCAGGGCCATCAGGACCAGAGCCGTCATGTCGAGGGCGTAGATGCCCCGCAGCCAGCCATGGGCGGCCAGCAGGGCACCGGCCAGGGAGCCCGTGGCAATGCCCAGGGCATCGGCCGTGCGCGCCAGGGCGAAGGCCCGGGCGGAGGGCACCGGAGCACAGGTGAGGGGAACGGCCAACTCGATGGCCGGCCAGTAGAGGCCCAAGGCCAGGCCGTGCAGGGCCTGGCCCCACCGGTAGGGGCCTTCCGCGGCGGCCTGGAGCAACACCCCATCCCCCAAGAGGGAGGCCACCACACCCAGGCCAATGGGCCAGGAACAGGAGAGGCCACGATCGAGCAGCAGGCCGCTCAACAGTTGTCCACCGGCCCCCACCAGGGCCGCCAGGGCCACCCCCTGCCCCACGGCCGCGGCCGTGAAGGCCTCCCGGTGAAACACCATCGGTGTGAGGTAGAGCACGGCGCCGGCGCCCAGGGCGGAGAGCAGTCGCAGGAGCGCCACCTCCCGCAGTGGCGGGGGAAACTGGGAGAGCCACCCGCCTGATGGTGCCCCCGCTGGTGTCCGTTTCAAGCCGCCATCCCTGGAGGTGTGCCGTTGTGGCCAGTTTGCTGGTGGCCCTGGCGGGGTTGGCGGGCCGCCCCCTGGCCGCCGCGGAGGTGCTTGACATCCAACTGGACAGCCTGCGGGTGCCCATCCCCTTGGCCCAGCTGGAGGAATGGAGCCGGCCACGGGCCGGTCGCGGCCAGCCGGGGCCGACCCAGGAGGGCTCGGATGTGGCGGCCTGGTTCGGCCTCCTGGATGGGGAGAGCCAGAGGAACTTGCGGGAGTTGTTGCGGGCGCCGATCCTGCGGGATCAGAGCTTTGGCCGTCAGCTGCTCGACAGCTGGGCCGGCAGCCAGCTGTTGGCGGAGGTGGGCACCCTGCTCACCACCCCCTCGGGCCAGAGCACCACGCCCCTGTTGCAGGTCACCTTGCGGCAGCTCCTGGAGGAGCGGCGGGAGGTGTCGCTGGTGGAGCTGCTCAGGGCCTTGCCCCAGAAGCGCCTTCTGTTGCAGCTGGATGGCCTGGTGGGACTGGCCCAACAATGGCGACGGCAGCTGGAGCGCCAGCGGGAAGCCCTGCGTCAGCTGGCGCTCTTGCCCCAACTGCCCACCCAAACCCTGCCGATCGGCGGGTCCGCCCTGGCCGACGCGGGCCAGAACGGTTCACCCAAGCCCCTGCGGATGAGCCTGGCGGTGCCAGGACGCCAGGAGGGACTCCCCCTGGAGATCTGGCCCGCTCCTCCCGCCCCCAGAACCGGCGCGCGCCGGCCCTGGCTCCTGGTGATGCCCGGGCTGGGCGGCACGGCCGAGCAGTTGGGCTGGCTGGCGGCCGCCCTCTCCCGGCAGGGCTGGCCGGTGGTGGTGATCGAACATCCCGGCAGCGACGCCTTGGCGGTGAAGGCCACCCTGGAGGGGCTGCGCCCGCCCCCCGGGGCCGAAACCCTGCCGCAGCGGGTGGCGGATCTGCAGGCGGTGGTGCGGGCCCAGGAGGAGGGCCGGTTGCCCCTGGGCCCGCGAACCGATGGGATGGTGCTCATCGGCCATTCCCTGGGTGGGGTGGCCGCCCTGCTGGGGAGTGGCCTGACGCCGGAGCTGGGATTGGAGCGTCGCTGCAAGCGGTCGTTGCATCGCCTTCCCCTGGCCAACCCCTCGCTCCTGTTGCAATGCCAGTTGCCCGGGGGCGCCCTGCCCGTGGCGGCCACCCCTCCGGAGGGGCTGCGGGGAGTGGTGGTGTTCAACAGTTTCGGAAGCCTGCTGTGGCCCCAGAGGGGGTTCAAGGAGCTGCCGGTGCCCGTGTTGATGGTGGGGGGAAGCCTGGATCTGGTGACCCCCCCGATCGCGGAACAGCTGGAACTGTTTCTGCCGGTGGGCCATCCCCGCAGCCGGCTGGTGCTGGTGGAGGGCGGCAGCCACTTCTCGCCGGTGCGGGTGAGCGGGAAGGAGGAGGCCCTGCTGCGGTTGGGGGCTGACCTGGTGGGGGCGCGACCGGAGGTGGTGCAAGCTCTGTTGTTGCAGTTGACGGCAGGCTTCCTCACCTCCATCGAGCCACCACCGGCCCAGGGGATGCCCCCGCAACGGCTGCGGTTGGACGGGGTGCGGGCCCACGTGATGGATGGCGCGGCGGCCACGGAGTGGCACCGGCGCCTCGGCCCCTCCCCGACGGGGCGCTGAGGCTCCAGCCCTCAGAAGCGGATGCGGGGATCCAACAGGGCCACGAGCACATCCACCGCCACGCTGATGAGCACCACCAGGGCCGCCACCACCACCACGATGCCCTGCACCACCGGGTAATCC
Source organism: Cyanobacteriota bacterium (assembly GCA_046340755.1). Classification (GTDB taxonomy): domain Bacteria; phylum Cyanobacteriota; class Cyanobacteriia; order PCC-6307; family Cyanobiaceae; genus Cyanobium. Next base: position 702 of record JBKDSY010000177.1, on the reverse strand, counting down.
CGCTGGGCGATGGCCTCCTGCAAACGGAAGGCCATGCCCGGCCAGGAGAAGGTGACCTCAATCAACAGGGCCCCGCCGATGAGAGAGGCCACCGTGAGGCCCGCGATGGTGAGCACGGGCAAAAGGGCATTGGGCAGGGCATGGTGAAGCACCACACGGCGCTCACTCAGGCCCCGGCTGCGGGCCGCCTCGACGTAATCCGACCCGAGGGCCCGCCGCAGATTGAGCCTCAGGGCATTGGTGAAGATGCCGCTGAGGAGCAGGCCCAGGGTGGAGGCGGGGAGCACCAGGTGGCGCAGGGTGCCCACCAGTTGGGTCCAGTTGCCGTGGCGCAGGCTGTCGAGGAGATAGAACCCCGAGCCAGTGGGGGGCTGGAGGGTGGGGGGAAAGCGCCCGCCGACGGGGAGCCAGCCAAGGGCGACGGCAAACACCAGTTGCATCACCATCGCCGCCCAGAAGGGGGGCAGGGCGTAGGTGCCGATGCCGAAGAGGCGTCCCCCCAGGTCGACCCAGCCCTCGGAGCGGGCAATGCCACTGAAGCCGACGGCCAACCCCAACACGGCTGCCAGCAGCAGGGCCACCCCCCCCAGCTCCAGACTGGCGGGCAGGCTATGGGCAATGGTGGCGGTGACCGGCTCCTGGTTGCTCAAGGAGGTGCCCAGGTCGCCCCGCAGAAGATGGCCGAGGAAGCTGCCGTATTGG